>JAEYRA010000004.1 GCA_023409755.1 Bacillota bacterium | reverse complement strand
TGGTAATACAGACGAATGGAGGAGTTGGAGCCGCCGAACCAACCATCATCCTCGCCCTGGTCGTCGTCGTCCTCGTCCTGGTAGTCGGTGTCATCGACCTGGTCGTCATTGTCTTCGACCTGGTCGTCGTCATCCTCGCCCTGGTCGTCGTCATCCTCGTCCTGGTCGTCGTCGTCTTCATCCTGATCGTCGTTGTCTTCGTCCTGGTCATCGTCCTCGTCAACGGCGGGCAGGTTGCCCATGAAATAGACGGAGGTGAGGGCATCGCAACCGGCAAAAGCACCTTGCCCCAGCCGCGTCACGCCCACTGGTATGGTCACGTTCGTCACGGTATCATTACCGGCGAAGGCACTTGCGCTGATGGCGGTGACACTCCTGCTGCCAAGCGTCGTGGGGACCGTCACCGACCCGCCGTTGCCGGTGTAGCCGGTGATTGTGACTGAGCCGTCATGCACATCATAGACATAGGGCCCGGATTGGGCGGCATGGGCCACGGCCGGCATCGCCAGCACACACAACGCGACAGCAATGGCAATGGCAAATGGCTTCCAACCAAATGGACTTCTCATGGAAAAGCCCCCCCTCGTACAGACTTCCAGAGTACATTCCCAGAATGGAAAGCCACTAAACATTTTCTGCTGCATTTCTTGAGATCGGCATAGAAAAACCACCCGGCTGGTAAGTCCGGGTGGTTCGCTTTGCCTGGTGTTGTGCGACTAGCGCTTGCTGAACTGGGGCGCGCGACGGGCGGCCTTCAGACCGTACTTCTTGCGCTCCTTCATGCGGGAGTCACGGGTCAGGAAGCCCGCCTTCTTCACCGCCGGGCGCAACTCGCCGTCGACGGCCAGCAAGGCACGGGCGATGCCGTGGCGGATGGCGCCAGCCTGGCCGGCCAGACCGCCGCCCTCGACGTTGACCAGAACGTCAAAGCGACCGACGGTTTCGGTCAGCACCAGCGGCTGACGGACGATCAGCTTGAGCGTCTCCAACCCAAAGTAATCGTCGATGTCACGTTCGTTGATGACAATTTTGCCGCTGCCGGGAGTCAGGCGCACCCGGGCGACGGAAGTCTTGCGACGGCCGGTCCCTCTGTACTGCAATGCTTCAGCCATGTTTGCTCCTACCTCCCTTTCAGCTCGAGCGCCTCAGGCTGCTGAGCCTGATGGTTGTGCTCGGCACCTTTGAACACGCGCAGGTTCTTCAGGAGCTTGCGCCCCAGAATGGTGTTGGGCAGCATGCCCTTGACCGCGTGCTGAATGATGAACTCGGGGTTCTTCTCCAGCACGACTTTGAAGGGGCGCTCCTTTAGCCCGCCGACATAGCCGGTGTGATGGGCATAGACCTTTTTCTCGGCCTTCTTGCCGGTCAGCACAATCTTCTCGCAGTTGATGACGATGACGTTGTCACCGCAATCCACGTGAGGGGTGTAGGTGGGCTTGTGCTTCCCGCGCAGAATGTGAGCGACCTGGCTGGCCAGCACGCCCAGCGGCTGACCGGCGGCGTCGACCACCACCCATTTCTTGTCGACCGTTTCGGCATTGGCCATAAACGTACCCATGGTTTCCTCCTAATCGTACAGCGTTCCCGGTGCGGCGTGGGGGGATCCGCAAGAGGACGCTGCCAGCGCAATTTTCAGCCGGGGCTGAGTTTGGCCGATTTGACGCAGAGAACATTTTACATTCTTTTGTCAACGCTGTCAACAGTGGTTCTTTGCGGTTTTATGAGTCGCCGGGGACAAAGCATATGAACATTGTCATTTTTTTATCATTGTAAGTTCATTTCTGCAATGATAGAATTGTAATATATTACCATCTGTATTATTAATGGAGGTTGCGACCATGAAGAGAACCGCATGGGTTGTCTTGCTGTCTGTCCTGCTGCTTTGTATGGTACCGGCCGTTGCCCTTGCGGTCGGTGTCATCACATCCGTCGGGGTGGCGGATAACTCGCTGATTACCGGTGAGGACTATGACAACCAGCTTGAAGTACAATACACCCTGTCGGAGGCTGTGTCCACGTTAGACATTTCCATTCTGAATTCCTCCGACAGCTGGGTGGCTGGCAATACCTACGGGGCGGGATCCGGCATGGCCGAGGCGGGCAGCCACACGGATACCCTGGACGTGTCGGCTCTTCCTGCCGGCGAGTACCGGGTGAGGATGCTGGTTCAAACGACGGGTGGACAGATGGTCATCGACTCTAACACCACCTTCCGGATGAACAACCCGGTGGACAGCCTCGCACTTTCCAATCACAGCGTGGTGAACAACCCCTGGAACACCATTGACTTCTCCTTCCGCTGCCACTACACCAGCGGCGCGGTGACCGTCGATCTCGTATCTGCAGACAATACTCTGATGCAGGAACTGACCTTCAACGCGGCCGACGACACCATATCCGGTTCATTTGCCTTGAAGGATTGGCATGGGGACCCGCTGACCAACGGCACCTATACCGTCGTTGTGTGGGACAATTACGGCAACATGGGGGCTCTGCGGGACACGGTGACTCTGCGTGCGCCGCCGGCGATCTCTGTTAGCGGTTTCAAAGTCAACAAGACCGTGGTCAACCGCGGCGCCAGCGTGAACCTGAGCTATACTCTCAATACGCAGGCCAGTGCCATGGTGCGCGTGTACAAGGCAGACGGCACCGCAGTGCGTGCCCTGGCTTCAGGCAAACTTCAGCAAGGCAATGTAGTGTTGACCTGGAACACCAAGGATGACAGCGGCAATCTGGTGCCCACCGGTGAGTACATCATGAAGGCCAGCTTTGCCAATGGCAACGGCACCAAGACGTTGACGAGTTCGACGATCACCGTGCTGGTGCCCGACCCCAACGTGCTGACGGCGTCGCTCTCGGTGACGCCGGGGGCAGTGACGCGCAACGACTGGGCCAGCGTGTCCATCAAGCTCAAGAACAGCCACGCGGCCATCGCATCGCTCAAGGTGGTGGACGCGGACGGCGACACCGTGCGGACGCTGGAGACGGACAAGCTGCACAGCACCACCTCTTCCACGGTGAAATGGAACCTGAAGAGCGACGCTGGCAAGCTGGTGGCCGCCGGCAAATACAAGGTGATTTACACCGTGCGGGACGCGGACGGCAAGACGGCCACCGCCAAGGCGACGCTGACGGTGAAGAATGCCAGCAAGCCCGCGATCACCAAGGTCAAGCTCTCCAAGAGCTCGGTGTACAATTACAGCAGCACCGTTGTGACGTATAAAATCTCCACCAAGAGCTACGTGACCATCAAGGTGCTCAACAGCAAGGGGAAGACGCTCTACACCGTGACGGAGAACTCGCTCAAGGACGCGGGCACCTACACCAAGCGAATCTACGCCAGTGGGTTGACCCCCGGCAAGTACAAGGTCAAGATCACCGCCAAGAACTCCGCCGGTTCGGTGTCGGAGAAGAGCAGCACCTTCACGGTAAAGTACCACAAGCCGGAGCTCTCTGGTTACAAATATGAAGCAAAGTACTATTGGGACGACTACTATAATGGCTATACCTGGCAGAACCGGTTCTACATCACCTACGATAACTACGACGCAGGTAACTGTGTGATTTCCATCAAAATCTACAAGGGCAGCAAGCTGATCTCTGAAGGAAAAAGCACGTTTTACAACCGAAAGGATTCCGTCTATTTCTATTGGTATGGATATGGCAACGACGGCCGGTACTATGGTGGTGAAAAAGTGACGGTGAAATACAAGATTACCACAAACGGCGGCAGTGACACCGTCACCAAGACCCAGCGACTGAAAGATTAACCTGGTTGTTTCCAAAGCCTTCGCCCGCGGGCGAAGGCTTTTCTGGCCTGTGGCACCGCGTGCTTCCCAAGAACGATCCCCATCCTGTATAATACATATGAATTGTGTGGAATGGGGGAGAGTGCCGGGGATGGAGCCGTTACGCATCAACACCGACCTGCTCCGGATGGAGGACGCGCTGGAGCCGTCTGCCGTTCGCAAGCTCCTCAACACGTATGTCTACGCCACCGGTCTGGGTGCGCTGTTTTTGGCGGCCGATGGGCGCACGCTCATCGAGCCGGAGAACTACGGGCAAATCTGCCCGTTCTGCAGCGGGGTGCAGGGCTGTGCCGAGGGACGGGAACGGTGCCTTGCCAGCATCCACAAGGCCGGGCGGCAGGCCGCAGATCTGGGGGAGTGCTACATCACCCGCTGCCACGCGGGCCTGGTGGAGCTGTATGCCCCCATTCTCTACCGTGACATCTACCTGGGGTGTGTAGCCTGCGGGCCGGTGCTGATGTGGGAGCTCGACGAGATGGCGCGCCAGGAGATTCTGCAGCGCACAGCGGGGCTGCCCTTGGCTGGGGAGGAGCTGCTGCGCCACTGTGAGAGCATCCGCGTCTACTCCGGCAAGTCGGTGCAGGCTTCGGCCGATCTCTTGTTCATTGCCGTCAATGGCCTGGCCCAGGCCGGCATGGCTGAGCTGCAGCAGCGAAAGGACAGAAGCAATCAACAGGCCCGCATCGCGGAGCTTGTCTTTGCCAAGAAACAGGCTGAGGAGACCATCTCCGCCCTGGAGAACAGTGTCTCGGTCTACCCCCTGCACAAGGAGAAGGAACTGCTGGGCCGCGTGCGGCTGGGCGACCGGCCCGGCGCGAGGGAGCTGCTCAACGAGATTCTGGGAGAAATTTTCCTGCACAATGCCGGCAATGACGAGGTCATCAAGGCCCGGGTGCTGGAGCTGGTGGTCGTACTCTCCCGCGCGGCGGTGGAGGGCGGCGCCCGGCTGGAGACCATGCTCGGCCTTAACTTCGCCCTGTTGACCGAGGTGCTCGCCATCGGGAACTTTGACGAAATGTGCCTGAAGCTGCGTCACACACTGGACAGCATGCTGGACAACGTCTACGACACGCGCAACGTGAAGAATGCTGAAACGCTCAGCACCGTATTGAGTTACATCCGCGAGCATTATGCCCAGCCCATCACCCTGGACGAGGTGGCCCGTAACGTCTACCTCAGTTCCTACTACCTCAGCCACTGCTTCAAAAGCGAGCTGGGCATCACCTTCATCGAATATCTGACCCGCGTGCGGATGGAAGAGGCCAAGCATCTGCTCGGGGATCGCTCCCGCTCCATGCAGAACATTGCTGAGGCGGTGGGCTATGACGACGCCAGCTACTTCAGTAAGGTATTTAAGAAAAATGTGGGCACGACGCCCAACAAATACCGCGCCCGGCTGCCGTGAAAACACCGGCGGGCGGATTCGGCGCAAATATGTTCAAGTTACCGCAGAATCGGGGCATTGCATTGGGTTGTCCCAATGGTATACTATGAGTATATGCTGAAAGATGCAGGAGGAACAAACATGGCAAACATGCGCGAAATTGCCGATATGCTCAAGGCTGGCCGTGCACCGAAGGTCAAGGAGCTGGTCAATCGTGCTCTGGAAGAGGGCGTTAGTGCCGCCGAGATCCTCAACGAAGGCCTGATCGTCGGGATGGGCGAAATCGGTGTGTTGTTCAAGAACAACGAGGTTTATGTGCCCGAGGTGCTCATTGCCGCCCGTGCCATGTACGCGGGGCTCGATATCCTCAAGCCCCTCTTGGTTGCCAGCGGTGTGGAGCCGGTGGGCAAGGTGGCCATTGGCACAGTAAAGGGCGATCTGCACGACATTGGCAAGAACCTCGTGGCCATGATGCTGGAAGGCGCTGGCTTTGAGGTGATTGACTTGGGCATCGACGTCTCGCCGGAGCAGTACGTTGACGCGGTGGAGAACAAAGGTGCGCAGATCATTGCCATGTCGGCGCTGCTCACCACGACCATGCCCAACATGCGGGGCACCGTGGAACTCTTGAAGGCCAAGGGCCTGCGTGACCGGGCCAAGGTCATGATCGGCGGCGCGCCGGTCACCCAGGCTTATGCTGACGAAATCGGCGCCGACGGGTACTCCGACGACGCGGCCTCGGCAGTGGACCTGGCCAAGAGCCTCATCGGCTAAGACAAACGTACCCCTAGCCGGGCGACCAAACGGTCGCCCGGCTTTTTGTCGGCAGAGAAAATATCCCGGACGGTGTCACCGTCCGGGTTTGGGGTTACGTCATTCAGCTGTCGCCGTTCAGGATGTCGTCGGCCTTGGCCTTTTGGTTCTCCACATCCTCATTGGTCACATCCGCCAGGGCGGGCAGGGGCTGAAACATGTTGAACATGATGTCGGAGCGCACCGAGCCCTTGCCGGCAGGCACCTCGATGACCGTGCAGATCAACCGGTCGACCTTCTCGGTGGCGAAGGCGGTGAGCCAGGCGACCTCGCGGGTCTTGTCAGTGCCGACCTCGGCCGTGCCGGTTTTGGCACAAAGCTTGTATTGCTGCAGGCTTGGGCGATTGAGGCTGGTGGCCGTGCCGGTGGTGACGACCCGCTGCAGGTAGGGCGTCAGGGTGTTCACGATGGACTTGGATACCACGCCTTCCCGCCACACCTCGGGTGGGTTGGTCTGGGTGGTCTCATAGCCGGTTTCGGTGGTTTGGCACAGGCTCTGCACCAGCCGTGGCAGCATGATGTCGCCGCTGTTATCCAGGCTGCCGAAGAGCGAGGCCATTTGAAGCGGCGTGATGAGCAGCTCGCCCTGGCCGTAACCCGAGTCGGCCAGCGTACGCAGCGACTCGAAACTCGAGGTGTTGGCCACCTGGCCGGTGGACAGCGGCAGGTCAAAGTCGATCGAGGAGCCCAGCCCCAGGTCCAGACAGTGCTGGTAGAACTTGGCCGCGCCGACTTTCATGGCCGTATAAGCAAAGTAGATGTTGTCCGAATAGGTGATGGCGTTGCGCAGGTTGAGGGCGCCGGGGGTCTCTTCCATGCGTTTGATGGCCGGGTAGACCCAGTTCTTGTCGGTGGGGGTCCACCGGTTGTCCACAATCTTACCCTGGAACACGAAGCTGGTGCTGATGGCGCCGTCGGCCAACCCCATTGCCGCGGTGAAGGGCTTGAAGGTGGAACCCGGCGGGTACAGGCCCGACGTCGCCCGGTTGTAGAGGGGATTCTGGTTCTTGGGGTCCTGCAACTCCTTCCAGGTGTCCTCATCCACGGCGAAGGAGAAGAGGTTCGGGTCGAAACTGGGAGCGCTTGCCATGGCCTCAATGTAGCCTGTCTTGGGGTTGAGCACGATGATGGTGCCGGCCATTTCATCGGTCAGCTTGTCCATCAGCTGTTCTTCGGCCCGTTGCTGCATCCTCAGGTCAATGGTCAGGCGCAGGTCTTGTCCGTCCTGCTTGGCCTTGCGTGCCAGGGTGAGCTTGGTGCTGCCCTCGGCATCCAGAATCACGAGCTCGCACCCCGGTGTACCCCGCAGCTGCTGCTCGTAGGTTTTCTCCAGCCCCGACTTGCCAATGAGCGAATCGACTGGCAGGGTTTCGTTGCCTTCCTTGGCCAGGTCCTCGGCCGAAACGACGCCGGTGTAGCCCAGCACATGGGCCAGCGTGTTGCCGTAGGGGTAGACCCGCAGCGGAGTCATGTAGCTGTCGTCCACGCCCACACCCTCAATGGTCTGGAGGTCTTCGATCTGCTCGTCACTGAGTGTGTCTCGCGGGTAGGCCTTGACGACGTACATCACCGCCACCTGAGCTGAGCCGCTGCCGCTGTTCTGTGCCGCTGTCGTGGCTGAGGGGGAGGGGGACGCGGTGCTCTTGCCGGTGGTTGGGGTGGCGCTGGCCTGCGCGCTTGCTTCGGTTTCGGCGTCAGCCTTGGCCTTCTCTTCGCTGGCCTTGATGGCGGAAGAGAGCTTCTTGCGCACGGCATCCTCGGTCATGTCGAGCTTGGGCGCCAGCAGGCGGATCAGCGTCTCGTAGTTGGCGACCTTGGAGGTGTCCACATAGACCGACTGGGCGTAGGTGTTCTTGGCGAGCAGCATGCCGTTGGTGTCAAAGATCTCCCCCCGCTTGGCGGAGATGGTGCGCAGCAGCGCCCGGCAGTTGTCTTCCAACCCCGGCAGAATGAGCTCGCTTGTCCACTCCACCCGCCATTCGTTGTCCTCCAGCACAAGGGGTGCTTCCAGCTCCAGCTGGAACTGGCCTAGCTTCTCGCTCGTCAGCGACAGCGTCAGCGTTGCGGTGGCGTGGTTGGCGTCCAGCGTCTCCACGCTCTTCACCTTGCAATCGCTCTGCGTCAGCCCCAGCGCGCCGTAGATGTCCTCGTACCGTTGGGAGAGGACATTGAGGGTGATGGTGTCCCGCGCGTCGTTGGTCAGCAGGCTGTAAATACGGGGGTATTCCTGACTTTTCAGGTCAGCCGCCAAGCTCTTGGCCGTATTGCCGGCCTCGGCGGGCTGGCAGGCTGTCAGCGCCGGTGCGAGACTCGCCACCAGCACCACCGTCGCCATCCATTTGCAAAAGGTTCCATGTTTTGACATACTGTCATTATAACAATCGCGCCCCCACAATGCAAAGAATACACAGTTCCCACGAAAACACGGCGAGCGTATCGAATGATAGAAAATTGTAGACTTTTTGTTAAATTCACACCGTGCCCTGATCGGCGACGGGCCGGTAGTATATAATAAAATCATCCAAAGGAAAGGATGAGACCATGGCAGACAAGGACCGAGCGCAGTTGGCAGCCGTCATTGACATCGGCTCCAGCATCCTGAGCATGGAAATTGCCCAAGCCGGCGGCGTGCACCCCCAGGAGCTGGACTACCTGGAACACCCGGTGAACCTGGGGTACGAGAGTTTCAACCATGGGCGGGTGTCCTTCCGCACGCTGGAGGAGATCGCCCGGGTGATCGATGGCTACCTACAGGTCTGCGCTACATACGGCATTGAGGAAGACGCCGTGCGCATCACCGCCACCACCGCCCTGCGGGAGGCTGCCAACGCCCCCTATGTGCTCGACCAGCTGCGTGTGCGCACCGGCCGCACCGTGCAGGTGCTGGAGGATGGCCAGGAGATGACGCTCATCTACAAGGAGATGCTGCGCCGGCTGGATGTGGCGGGCGAGGACGCGCGCGTCCCCATGCTCATGGCCTACATCGGCACGGGGTCGGTGGGCATTGCCGCGCTGCGGCAGGGTGATGTGGTGTTTGCCCGCAATGTGCGCGTGGGGTCGCTCAAATTGAGCCAGATGCTGGGGCAGACCGGCGAACGCACCCCGCGGTTCCATCTCATCCTGGAGGAATACCTGGCCGCCCTCACGCGGATGCTGCGCGACCAGATGGCGGCCTACCGGCCGGAGCGCTTTGTTGTCTGCGGCAAGGAGATCGAGCTCATTGCTGAGCTGACCCATACCGAGGAACGCAACGGGCTGCTGCGCATCCCCCGGGCCACGCTCGGTGCTCTCTACGACGAGGTGAAGCATCTTTCGCCAGCGCAGGTGGTGGAGCGATATGGCCTGCGGGGCGAGCAGGCTGAGGTTCTCATGCCCTCGCTGGCAATCTACCTCACCCTGGCGGAGTTCACAGGCTCGGGCACGGTGGTGTCACCCAGCGTTTCCCTGGGCGATTGGCTGCTGTACGAATCCCTCTACCCCAAGGAAGCCAAGGAGTGGAACCGGCGTTTTGAGGGCAGCGTGGTGGCCTCCGCCTGGGAGATGGCCGCCCTCTACCAGACCGACCGTGCCCACGCCGCCCTGGTGGAGCGGCTGGCGCTGCAGATCTTTGACTGCCTGCGCAAGGTGCATGGCTTCTCCCGTCGGGAGCGGCTGCTGCTGCAGACGTCGGCGGTGCTGCACGACATTGGCAAGTTTGTGAACAGCAAGTACCACGATGTCTACGCCTGCCACCTCATCATGGACAGCAATCTGGTTGGCCTGACGACGGCGGACATGGTGCTTGTGGGCAACATCTGCCGCTACCACGGCGGCACGTTGCCCAGCATGAGCCACCGGGAGTGGGCCGCCCTGCGTGATGACGAGCGCCTGACGGCCAGCAAGCTGGCGGCCATCCTGCGCATTGCCGATGGGCTGGACCGCAGCCACACCCAGAAGCTTAACGACGTGACGACCGAGCTTGTGGGCAACGAGCTCATCATCACCGGCCGCACCGACCGGGACACTACGCTGGAGGAATGGTCCCTGGGTTACAAGGGCGAGTTCTTTACCGAGGTGTTTGGCCTGCGCCCCACCTTTCACAAAACCCCACTGGGCTGACGCCCACGACAACAGGAGGATGGCATGCCCGAACCCAGCAAGACCCTGCTGAACCGCGAAGCCAGCTGGCTGGACTTCAACTCCCGCGTGCTGGAGGAAGCCTTCGACCGTCGCAACCCACTGATGGAACGGCTGAAGTTTCTGGCCATTACCGCCAGCAACCTCGATGAGTTCTTCATGGTACGCATTGCCGGCCTGCACGAGCAAGTGCAGGTCTCCTACGCCGGGCGGGACCCGACGGGCCGCACGGCATGGGAGCAGCTGGCGATGGCGGCGGACCTGACCCACGCGCTGGTGGAGCGCCAGTACCGCTGCTGGCAGGAGCTCAATGGGGAGCTGCTGGCGCAGGGCGTCCGCCTGCTCACCCCCGGGGAGATGGACGACGAGCAACGCCGCTTTGCCCACCATTACTTCGATGATGTGTGTTTTCCGGTGCTCACGCCCATGGCCATCGACGCGGGCCGGCCGTTCCCGCTCATCGCCAACAAGAGCCTGAACATCGCCGTGCGCCTGCGCCGCCTGCAGCGGGAGGACGAAACCCTTTACGCCGTGGTGCAGACCCCGGCCATCCTCAACCGGTTCCTGGAGCTGCCACGAGCCGGAGGGACGCGCTGCTTCCTGCCGTTGGAGGCTCTCATCGTCTCCCGCATGGCGGTGCTCTTCCCGGGGTACGAGGTGCTGGCGCTCTGCCCCTTCCGCATCACCCGCAACTCCGATCTTCTGATCGACGAGGGCAGCGCAGACCTGCTCGACGAGATTGCCAAGAGCGTGCGGCAGCGCCGCTGGGGTGACCCTGTGCGGCTGGAGCTGCAGAAGGGCTACGGCGGCGACAAGGCGGTGGATGGCGAGATCAAGAGCTTCCTCGTGCGGATGCTGGAGGTGGAGAAGCCCGACGTCTACCACATCGACGGGCCGCTCGACCTGACGGCACTGATGAGCCTGGCCCGCCTGCCGGGCATGGAGGAACTGCGCGACCGCCCGTGGACGCCCCAGACGCCGATGGACTTCCTGGGCGAGGGGGACATCTTCGCTGCCATCCGCGCACGGGACCGGCTGGTGCATCTGCCCTATGAGACCTTTGGGTGTGTGGAGGATTTCCTGCGCCGTGCCGCAGAGGACCCCGACGTACTGGCCATCAAGCAGACGCTCTACCGGGTCAGCGGCAAATCGCCGGTGGTGGAGTCGCTCATCCGCGCGGTGGAAAACGGCAAGCAGGTCACGGTGCTCGTGGAGCTCAAGGCCCGCTTTGACGAGGAGAACAACATCGGCTGGGCACGAAAGCTCGAAAATGCCGGCTGTCATGTCATCTATGGCCTGAAGGGCCTGAAGATCCACTGCAAGGTGTTGCTGGTGGTGCGGCGGGAGGAAGGTGCCATCCGCCGCTATGTGCACATGAGCACCGGCAACTACAACGATTCCACCGCCCGGCTGTATACTGACATTGGACTTTTCACCTGCCGGCAGACGGTGGGTGCCGATGCTTCGGCCCTGTTTAATTACCTCACGGGGTACTCCACCGCCACGGCCTGGCGCAAATTGAAGGTTGCGCCTCACGGCTTGCGTGATTTCTTCTACGCCATGATCGGCCGGGAGATCGAGAACGCCCGGCTGGGCCGGCCCGCCCGCATCGTCGCCAAAGTCAATTCCCTCATTGACGAGGGCATCATCCGACGGCTCTACGAGGCTTCAGCGGTGGGCGTGCGGGTGGAGCTCATCGTGCGGGGCATGTGCTGCCTCATCGCCGGGGTGCCAGGCCTGTCAGAGAACATCACCGTCCGTTCCATCGTGGGGCGGTACCTCGAGCACAGCCGCATCTTCTGCTTTGAGAATGGAGGCCTGCCCGAGCTCTACCTCTCCTCGGCCGATTGGATGCCGCGCAACCTCGACCGCCGTGTGGAGGTGGCCTTCCCCGTGGAGCAGGAGGACCTGAAAGCCCGCTTGATTGAGATGCTGACCATCTTCCTCAAGGACAACGAAAAGGCCCGCGCCATGGGCCCGGACGGTACCTTTTCTTATGTTCAGGCAGGCGAGGGGGAGCCCCACCTCTGCGCCCAGGATTGGTTTATGCAGCAGGCACTGCGCGCCGTGGCGGAGGCGGAGGAATGAGCCTTAGGGTTTGACCGCCCGCGTGGCAAGGTACAGGGGGATGTACTGGCCCAATGGGCCGTTGTCCCGGTCTTCCAGGAGATCGGTGAGCCGGAACCCCGCCCGAAGCTGACCGCCAATCTGCTCTTCCAGCGTGTGGCTGAACTGGACACCGATGTCCAGTTCCATGCACTTTTGAAGGAGCGCCTCGTCCTGCAGGGGGTTGAAGGGCAGTTTGTTCACAAGCACCAGCGGCTCCTCCTCCTCGTCAAAGAGGAAATGAATGCCGTTGTCCATACCGGCCAGCAGCACACCGCCGGGTTTTAGTACCCGGAAGCATTCGTTCCACACATGTTGGACGTCCTCAATGTAGCAGTTGGACACCGGGTGAAAAATGACGTCGAAGCTGTCCTCTTCAAAGGGCAGTTTTTTCGTCATGTCCGCCCGCACGATGTCAATGGCATAGCCCTCGCGCTCGGCCACCAGGCGTTCGCTCTCCAGCTGCCGGGGGGAATAGTCGAGCACCGTGCAGACCGCGCCGGCCGCCGCGAAGACCGGCATCTGCTGCCCGCCGCCGCTGGCCAGGCCCAGTATCCGCGCGCCGGCAAGGGGCGGGAACCATGCCCGGGGCACCGGGCGGGTGGGGGTCAGCACCACCTCCCAGTTGCCCGCCTTTGCCTGTTCATAGGCTTCGTGGCTCAGCGGCATGCCCCACTCCCAGCCTTCTGCCACCCAGCCGTCGATGATGCGGGCGTTGACGTCGGTGTACCTCTCATGGGATTCGTTCATCGGTCATTCCTCCTCTTGCCACCCAAACCCATCCCCCCACCGCAGGTCCTTGGCGGCACGGTAGCGCTCGCCCTGGCTGCGGGTGACGGTGGTGTTTTTTTCGCCTTGGGCCGTGCACAGGGTGAGCTGCAAATGCCCTTTGCGCACGAGGGGATGGCGCAGCACCCGGGCCGGTGTGGGCTGGGCCGGCAGGCGGGTGAAGGCCACATAGCTGTATTTTTCGTCCTCGTAGGCCAGCTCGCCGCCCTTGGCCTGCCGGTGCAGGCGGGTGCGGGCCACCCGCTGGCTGAAGTGGCACCAGTTGTCCCCCTCCATCGGGCAGGGTACCGGGCCGGGGCAGGGGGCCGCCATCGGTGCCCCCAGAGCCAGGAGCTGCGTGCGTGCCGCGCGCACCACCGCAAAGCCAGCCGGCGTGCCGGGTTCCACCAGCACCAGCAGGCCCGCGGTGGCCTGCCACAGGCGCTCCACCAGCGCCGCGCGCTTCTCCGCTGCCACTTCCCCCAGCATGTAGCAGCACAGTGTCAGGTCGTGGGGAGGCACCTCCCAGGGGCCAGTGGCGTCGGCAATGAGCCAGCGGGCCTGCCAGGGCGCGGCGGCCCGTTGCTCCAGCCGTTGCCCCAGGGCAATCATTGCCGGTTCGCGCTCGAGGTGGGTCACCTGGCTTACTGCAGGCCAGCGGCTCGCCGCAGCCCAGGCCGCCGTACCCGGGCCTGCGCCCACGTCCAGCACTGTAGCGGGCGTCCAGCCCGGCAGGGCGTCACCCGCCGCCGCCAGCGCCGCGCCGATGGCCCCATGGGTGGCAGGCAGCCGGGTGACGGCATAGGCCGCCGCGTCACCCGGGCCGGTCAGCAGGCTCTGGCCACGGCGCTCCTCCCCCCGGTAGCGGGCGGAGAGTCCCTCCGAGAGCCGTGCCACCGTGGCCGGCGGCAGGGCGGTCAATTCCTCTTCGATCGCGGCACGAAGCGCGTGGGGCAGCTCCATCTCACACCTCCGTCCGCGGGTCGGCCGCCCGCAGAATGTGGTAACCGGCGTCCCGTTCCAGCACGGTCACATCGGCAAAGAGTCCTTCCAGATGCTTCTGGGCCGAGGGGGCCCCCTGCTTGCGTTGCAGCACCAGGTAGAGCGCCCCGCCGGGCCGCAGCCGCCTGGCGGCCTCGGCAAACCAGGGGTAATACACGGCTTTGCCGGCCCGCACCGGCGGGTTCGTCAGGATGGCGTCAAAGGTGCCCTCCACCGCGGCAAAGCCGTCGCTCTCCAGGCAGGTGACGGCCACGCCATGGCGGGCGGCGTTGCGGCGTGCAAGGGCCAGCGCGCGGGCGTTGACATCGCAGAGCACCAGCTCGGCAACACCGGGGTGGGTGAGGCCCACAGCCACCCCCACAAAGCCATAGCCGCAGCCCAAATCGAGCACCCGGCCGTGGAGGGGCGGCAGGCTGGCGACCAGCAAGCGGCTGCCAAAGTCCACATGCCCCCGGCTGAACACCCCCCGGTCGGTCACAAACTCCACCGTTTTGCCGCCGTGTTCCCACGTGGCCACGGCCTCCCGGCTCTCACTGGTGGGGTCCTTGGTGAAGTATTGCTCGCCCATGGCGTCCTCCGTCGTCGTTTGCCCCCATCCTACCATAAAAGGCCCGTTGTGTGGTATAGTCTGGGGGAAACGGAGGGGAGCCGATGGCGGGGGAACGCAATGGCATTGGCCGGGAGAGTGACCTGTACGGCCCGGTCAAGGCCTATTTTGAGCAGGATGGGTGGCAGATGAAGGGCGAGGTGGCCCACTGCGACGGCCTCGCCGTGCGGGAGGGCCGGGTGCTGGCGGTGGAGATGAAGCTCACACTCAATCTCGACCTCATTCTGCAGGGGGTGGAGCGGCAGAAGATGGCTGACGTCGTCTACCTGGCGGTGCCGCGCAAGCCCAAGGCCATGGCAACACGCCGGTGGCTTACCCTGCTGCGCCTGCTGGAGCGGCAGAACCTGGGGCTGCTCATCGTGACACGGCAGGCCGGGCGGGAGCCGGTGGAGGAACTGCTGACACCCGGCGAGGAGCGGGCCTCCCGCCCCAAGGGCATGGCAGCGGTGCGGCGCCGGGCTGCCCTTCGGGAGTTTGATGCGCGCAGCGGCGACCGCAATACCGGCGGTGTGACCGGTGAGAAGCTGATGACCGCCTACCGCGAGACGGCGCTGCGGCTGGCCGCGGGCATCGCCGAGCGGGGGCCTTCCACGGCCAAGGAGCTCAAGCAGCCCGGCGAGGAATGCCGCCCCCTCAACCGCCTGATGTACCTCAACCACTACCATTGGTTCCAGCCAGCGGGGCAGGGCCGCTATGACCTGACCGACGCCGGTCGGGCAGCGCTGGGCCTCTATGCCCTGCCCGAACCGGTGGAGGACGACGGCTTCGGCGGCGTGCCGGGGCAGGATTGATTCTTCCGTGTTACAAAGAACAGGACCAGAAGCGCAGAACCGACCGCCGATTCATTCGGCGGGAAGAACCCAAACGCCGGTGTGAAGCAGATGGCAAAACCCCGCCCGCAGGCGAAACGTAACTCCTTCTAAGAACTCTGCATGACGCCGCGGTTCATGATCGTTCGGCGACCTGCGCGGCTAACGATGGGGTGCAGCGCGAATAAACCCTCCAGATCGCAAATGTCGCCACAACGGCATTTGCGGCAGGCGGGCGACCGCTCGCTGACATATTCAACTCACCTCACTCATAGGGTGCTATGACGGGGGTGGGAGTGATGGAGGGGCCGGACGACGTGCGGAAGCGCCTGAAGCTGCCGGTGCAGCGGCGGGTGAAGAAGCTCATCCGCCTGCGCAGGCGTCTGCGGCTGTGGGGAGTCGCCGGGGTGCTGTCGGCCATCACGGCCGCCGCACCGCCCACGCTCTACCTGCTCACGGGCATTCACCCGGCGGTCAACGAGGCCAACGTGTTTGACTTCTCCCGCGCGTGGGTAACCCCGCTTGTGATGATCGGTGCGGGGCTCTTTGGCACGCTGCTCTTCTACCGTCAGTACCGCAAGGACAAGGACAAGTACGACCGCATCCGCTCCGGTGCGGTGGAGCTCATCCGCGCGGCTGACCCCATCTGCGATTGCCGTTGGATCCCCTGTGACTGCAAGGACAACCTGGTGCGCGAGATGAAGGAACGCCACGACATCAACCTGTCCTATTGATTGTATATACTGAGATGTGTTCGGGCCGGTTTTGCTTTTTTCTTGGGGCCAATGGGCTTATAATGGAACCAACAACATTTGGGAGGTAGCCTTATGGCCGGCATCAAGGGCTTGGCCCACATCGGCGTGTTCACCGCCGATCTGGACACTTCGCTGGACTTTTACTGCAACAAGATGGGGTTTGAACTCTTCTACAGCATGGACATGCCCGCCACCCGTCTGCGGTTCATCCGCGCTGGTGGCTGCATCATTGAGCTCATCAACCCCGCCGATTACAAAGGCGGGCGGCCCACCGACGGGGTCGTGGCCCACATCGCCATCGAGGTGGAGGACCTGCGCACATACGCGGCAGAACTCAAGGCCAAGGGTGTGGACATCGATCTGGACAAGATCTCCGTGCTGCCCAAGCTCTTCCCCACCGGCAGCACCAACCTCTTTTTCCTCGGGCCAAACGGGGAATCGCTGGAGCTCTACGAATACGTCGGCGCGTGACGCCGAAGATGGAGGACACAACCATGAAGAAGATTGGTTTACAGATGTACTCCCTGCGGGATTACACCGACAAGGATCTCATCGGTACCCTGAAGGACGTCGCCGGCATCGGCGTCAAGGGCATTGAGTTTGCCGGGTACTTCGGCCACAGTGCCGCCGAGCTCAAGAAGGTTCTGGCCGACCTGGGGCTTTCACCCGCCGGCAGCCACATCGGTTGGGGGCAGATGGAGACCGACGACAAGCTCGCCGAGGTCATTGAGTACAGCGCGGCCCTGGGTGACCCCTACGTCATCTGCCCCGGCCTGCCCAAGGAGATGTGGGAGAGCCGCGACGCTTGGCTTGCCACGGCGGAGAAGTTCAACCACATCGGTGAGAAGGTTGCCGCCGCCGGCATGAAGTTCGCCTACCACAACCACAGCTTTGAGTTTGAGACCTACGACGGCGAGTTCGGGCTGGACATCCTCTTTGACCACGTGGACCCGCGCTACGTGCGCATGGAGCTGGACACCTGCTGGTGCGACGTGACGGGGAAACTCAAGTCCACCGACTACATGCGCAAGCGCGCCGCCCACCTGGAGCTGCTGCACATCAAGGAGATCACCGCCATCGGCGACCCCACGGGCAAGGTCATCGGCCAGGGCGCGATGGACTTCAAGGCCATCTGCGCGCTGGGTAAGGAACTGGGCGTGGCCTGGTATACCATTGAGCACGAGGAGCGCGACGGCAACGAACTCGCTGACATCGCCGCCGGCGTGAAGTACCTGGAGACGATCCTTTAACTCAAACAGCATATGGAAAGGCCCGGCTGCTACTGGCAGCCGGGCCTTTTGTTTTAGCAATGCCCGTCGACGCTCAGCCCCACGTCCGTCCAATGGGCAGCCACAGGCGGAACCCGGCCAGCCCCCGGTCTCCCGTCCGCTCCCCGGTGAACCACTCGGGGTGAAACACGTGCTCCTCCCAGTAGGGCCGCTGCCCCAGTTCAAAGGCATACCCGCCCATCTCCTGCAGGCATTCAGCCATCACGCCATAGGCGGTCTGCATGGAGGTACCGATGTCGATGTCCCCCGCCTCGTTGTACTCGTTGAGCGCCACATCGCCAATGAGATACAGGCCCTTGGGGGCATCCTCCACCTTGGCACCGCAGAAGGTGGGGGCCCTGCCTTCGTCCTCCAACAGGAACATCTGCGCCACATACTCATGGGCTCCAATCTCCTCTTCAGGCTGGTGTTCCTCGCCCTCGGGGTGGTGCCCCTTGGGCGCGCAGCCCACATACTGGCGTGCGGCGCAGTCGGGCAGGTTGGCCGCTGCCCACTGGCGCATGGCGTCCCAGGCCGCCTGCTCGGGGGCGTGGCAGTTGACAAAGAAGGACACGACCTTTTCGGCGTGGTGTTCCTCAATGCGGACGATGGGCTTCGACCCCATGTTGAGATTCCCTCCATTCTGGGTAACCCGAAAGGACAGGCGAGGGAAATCCATCACGCGCCCCAACTTGCGGGCCGTGGTGGGGGAGACGCCATGATAGGCCTGAAAGGCACGGGTGAAAGCCTCCGGCGATTCGTAGGCGAATTTTGCCGCCAGGTCAGCCACGCGGATGGGGGTAGAGAGAAGTTCCTGGCCGGCCAAGGCCATGCGGCGACGCCGCACGTATTCCGCCGGGGAGAGATCGGTTGCCAACGCGAACATCCGTTGGAAGCGGGAGAGCGAGCAACAGGCGATGCGCGCCGCCGCCTCAAAATTCACCCGTTCTCCCAGGTGCGTTTCCAGGTAGTCGATGGCGTCGTTCATTCTGCCCAACCATTCCATGGGATCACCTCGCGGCCATCATACCACATCCCCATCCGCAATGCCTTGCAGGGAGCGGCCCGATCTGCCAGAACCCGCACAAGAAAACCGCAAAGCTATGCCAGCTGGGTGCGCTTGGCTTTCCTATTTGCCCTGTCGCTGCAAGACGCGGTACGCCCGGGGGGACATGCCGGCGGTCCGCCGGAACGTGCGGGAGAAGTGAGCTGGGTCCGCAAAGCCGACCTGTCGGCCCACCGCGGCGACGGCCCGGTCGCTCTGGCGCAGCAGCTGGGCGGCGCGGGCCACCCGCACGCCCGTCAGGTACTCCACAAAGGTCTGGCGGGTCAATTGCTTAAAGAGGTAGCAGAACGTGGTGCGGGAGACCGTGGACAGCCGGCACATCTCGTCGAGCGTCAGCGGCTCGGCGTAGTGCTCGTCCACGTGGCGGATGGCGTCCTCCACCAGGGCGCGGCAGCGGTTGTATGCCGCGGTGGATGCCTCGTGGGAGGGTGCCTCCACATATTCCCGGCAGAAGACGAGCAGCAGTTCCAGTATCATCACGCGCAGCGCGTCTTCGTGGAAGGCGGGCTTTTGGGTGTATTCCTCCAGCATGGCGCGCAGCAGCCGCTCCACCCGTTGGCGGGCTTCCTCGCGGAAGGCAAAGCGCGGGGTCACGTCGTTGCGGCGCTGCTCAAAGAGCAGCATGAAGGAGAAGCCCAGTGCGGTGTCGTGCAACGCTTGGTACCCGGGGTTCTGGCCCTCGCCCAGGCACTGCTCCATGGAGAATTCACAGCAGAGGACGGCGGAATCCTCCCCCAGCGTGGTGCGGTGCTCGATGCCCGGCGGCAGCAGAAAGGCCTCGCCCTGCGCCATCTCATGGGTGCGGCCCTCCACCCAGTGGTGGCAGCTGCCGCGGGCGACGTACCAGATCTGCGTGTAGTCATGGGAATGGAGAAGCTGGCCCGACTGCCGCGCCGAGGTCAGCTGGTAAATCTTGCAGAACCCATTTTCGGTAAACGTCTCGCGCGTTTCAAAGCGCGGCGGGGTCTGGTGCGCGTCCATGGGGCTGGCTCCCTTCTCCGGCAGGGCTTTTTCCCATTATAGCGCAGGCGGGCCGGGTTGTCCCGGGGGCGGGGCGGGGCATTCCGCCTGGTTTCGCCAGCAAAAATGCAACATGCGCCAAATTCGCCGGACGATTGGACAAGTGGAGCGGCGCCTCCTGCGGTACAATAGAATCGGGCCTGACGCGTCGGGCTCGCACAAACCGAAAAGGGGGACTCCGGTATGACCATCCGCATTGGCGCGGTGAACATTGACACCTCCCACCCGCTGGCCTTTGGCCAGGTGCTGGAACGCACCGGCCGCGCCTGTTACGTGGGCGTCTACAACGATTCCTTCCGCCCCGACGAGGAAGTGGAAGGCTTTGTCCGTCGCTTCGGGCTGGAGCGGCGCTGCGCCACGCTGGAGGAGCTGGCGGAGATGAGCGACGTGGGCTTTGTGCACGGCTGTGACTGGGACGACCACCTGCGCTGCATGCTGCCCTTCCTGCGGGCGGGCAAGCCCGTGTTTGTGGATAAGCCCCTGGTGGGCAACCTGACCGACTGCCGCCGGGTGGAGGAACTGGTGCGCGGCGGCGCGGTGATCCTCGGTTCCTCCAGCGTCCGCTATGCCTACGAGATCCAGGAATTTCTGGCCATTCCGGCGGAGGAACGGGGCGAGATCGTACAAGTCAACGGCACCGCCGGGGTGGATGAGTTCAACTATGGCATTCACATTGTGGAAGCCATCGGCGGGGTGCTGGGCACCGGGGCCGAGCGGGTGCGCTGGGCGGGCCGCGGGCAGGCTGGCGGCAAGGTGAGCGACCACTACCACGTGGAGTTCACCGGCGGCCCCTGCGCCACATTCACCACGTTCACCGGCACGTGGCAGCCCTTCGTGCTCACGATCCTCACGACCAAGCGGACCTATCACTTTGAGATGGACGCCAACCGCCTGTATGAGGCACTGCTTGCGGAGGTATGCGACGCGCTGGAGGGTAAGCCCAACCGGCTGGCCCCGCCCGAAGCCATTCTGGAGTCGGTGCGCATTCTGCTGGCGGCAGCGGCCTCCCGCGCACAGGGGGGCGCGCCCGTGCGCCTTTGCGACCTCACGGAGGAGGGCCCCTGTTACGACGGCCGCCGTTTCTGGGAAGGATACGGCGCGGCCGCCGCGAAAATGTATTAGAACGACCAGTCCTTACGGACAAGGGAGGAGAAACCATGAACTTTGCCATCGTTGGCTGCGGCATCATCGCCTTCACCCACGCTTCTGCCATCAAGCAGCTGCCTGAGCACACGCTGTACGCGGTGTGCGACATCATCCCCGATAAGGCCGACACCTTTGCCAGGGAGCACGGCGCCAAGAAGGTCTACTACGACTACCGGGACGTGGCGAGCGACCCGGCGGTGGACATCGTGTGCGTCTGCGTGCCCAGCGGCACCCATGGCGAGGTGTGCATTGCCATGGCCCAGGCGGGCAAGCACATCGTGTGCGAGAAGCCCATGGAGATCACCGTTGACCGTATCCGCGCGGTGCAGCAGGCCGTGGAGGCCTCCGGCGTGCGCATGCAGTGCATCTTCCAGCGTCGCTTCATGCCTGCGGCCATCGCCGCCCGCCGGGCCATTGCGGAGGGGAAACTGGGCAAGATGTGCTTAGCGCAGGCCGACCTTCGCTACTACCGCGACCAGGCTTACTACAACAGCGCGGGCTGGCGCGGCACCTGGGAGCTTGACGGCGGCGGGGCGCTGATGAACCAGGGCGTCCACGGGGTGGACCTCATCCTGTGGATGCTGGGGGAACCGGTGGAGTCGCTGTGGGGCCGGGCCGAGACACTCAGCCGCGACATCGCCGTGGAGGACACCGCCGCTGCGGTGCTCACGATGAAGAGCGGCACCCTGTGCACCATCGCCGGGGCCACCACCACCTATCCGGGGTATTCCACCACCTTCTCCCTGCATGGGGAGTTGGGCAGCATCATCTTCAGCGATGACGGCATCCTGACCTGGGATTTCCTGAACCCGGAGGATGCACCGGCCCGGCCGGATGTCAACGAATCCGTCGGCGGGGCGAAGAATCCCTTTGACATTGGCATCACCGGCCATGTGAAGCTGCTCGATGACCTTGCCCAGGCCGTGCGCGATGACCGTGAGCCCGTCATCCCCCCGCGGGAGGCTGACATGGCCGTGCAGGTCATCACCGCCATCTACGAATCCACCCGCACGGGGCAGCCGGTGCGGTTTGCGTGAGGAGGAACGGCATGAAGCTGGCATTCATCACCGATGAGGCGACGCAGAGCGTGCCCGAGGCCATCGCCTTCGCGCGAGCCCATGGCTTTGACGGCGTGGAGCTGCGCAGCGCCGACGAGCAGACCATCGACCAAGTTGACCACGCCATGCTGCGTCAGTGGCGTGCCCTGCTGGATGACAACGGTCTTGCCGTGTGCGCTCTTTCCAGCAGCTTCCTCAAGTGCGAGCGGGAAGCTGGCATGGAGGAGCGGGAGTTTGCAAAGCTCCAGCGGCTCTGCGACGCGGCAGATATCTTGGGCTGCCGGGTCATCCGGGGGTTTGCGCTCTTCGCGCCGCCCAGCGGCCCCGAGTCCGCCGAGGTTTTGGCGCCGCTGTTCCACCGGCCGCTGCAGCTGCTGCGTGAGCGCGGCAAGCTGCTGGCGCTGGAGTGCGACCCCGGCGTCAACACCAGCAACCACGCCGCCCTGGCCGCGCTGCTGGCGGTGCTGGGGGATCCCCACGCCGGGGCGCTCTATGACCCCGGCAACGACGTGTTCGACCCGCTGGGCGAGCAGCCCTACCCCGAGGGGTACGAGGCCATCGCCGGGCGGCTACTGCACGTGCATGTGAAGGACGCGGTGCGCCCTGGGGGGAAGCCGGAGTGCGTACGGGTGGGCGATGGCCTGGTGGACTACCCCGCGCTGCTGGCACGGCTGGTGGCCGACGGCTACGACGGGTGGCTCTCTCTGGAGCCCCACTACCGCAAGGGCAACCACCTCACCGAGGAACAGATGCGTGTGCCCCAGGGCGGGGCATTCTCTGCAGGGGGGTGGGGCGCGGTGAGTGAGTGTGACGAAGCGCTGCGGGCGCTGTTGGCCACGGCGGAAGGAGCAACCCGATGAGAACCAACCTGCGAAACGCCCGCCTGGTGCAGGATGGGCAGATCATGCCCTGCGACCTCGTGGCCGAGGATGGCGTCGTGGTGTCCATCGACCGGCCCAACCCTGCCCTGCCCCGGGCCGATGTGGACATCGACGCCGGAGGGCGGTATCTCTCCCACGGCTTCTTCGATATCCACGTGCACGGGGGCGGTGGGCACGACTTCATGGACGCTACCGAGGAAGCCTGGCAGGGTGCGGCTCGCCTGCACCTGACCCACGGCACCACGGCGCTGCTGCCCACCACGCTGGCGTCCTCGGTGGAGGAACTGCGCCACACCTCTGCGATGTACGAGCGCTGCCGCGGGCGCTTTGCCGATGGGGCGAAGCTTCTGGGCCTGCACATTGAGGGGCCGTATCTCGCTCCAGCCCAAGCAGGGGCGCAGGACCCGGCCTATCTGCGCCACCCCGACCCGGCGGAGTACCTCGCCCTGCTCGATGCCTGCCCGGCCATCCGCCGATGGACGATCGCACCGGAACTGCCCGGTGCGGCGGCGTTGGGCGATGAACTGACGCGGCGTGGCATCGTGCCCTGCATCGGTCACAGCGACGCCACCTATGACGAGGTGTGCGAGGCCCTGCTCCATGGTTACCGGCATGTCACCCACCTCTATTCCTGCACGTCCACCATCGTGCGGCGGAAGGGGTTCCGCTTCCCCGGCGTGGTGGAGAGCGCCTACCTGCTGCCGGCGCTGACGAGCGAGGTCATCGCCGACGGCTGCCACCTGCCCGCCCCGCTGCTGCAGATGGCCTACCGTTTCCTTGGCCCCGATCGGCTGGCGGTGGTGACCGACGCCATGCGGGCGGCCGGGCAGACCGGGGGCACCAGCATCCTGGGGAGCCTGACCAGCGGCCAGACCGTGGTGCTGGAGGGCGGCGTCGCCCTGATGCCCGACCGGCAGTCCTTTGCCGGCAGCATCTGCACGGCCGACCGGCTGGTGCGCAATATGGTGGAGCTGGCCGGGGCCACCCTGCCCGACGCCGTGAAGATGGCCACCGAGACCCCCGCCCGCATCGTGGGGCTGGGGCACGAGCTGGGGCGGCTGGTTCCTGGCCGCCGGGCCGATGCTGTGCTCTTTGAGGAGGGCGTGCGCGTCGTCTGTGTGCTGACCGACGGGCAGGTTCGCTGGTGCGACCCGGCCTTTGAATCATGAGGAGGTTATGATGAGCAATGAATTTCTGGCTGACCGGCTGACGGTCACCGTGTTTGACACCCGGGCCGAACTGGGCATGACCGCCGCGGGCGACATCGCTGCCGCCATTGGCCGGGTGCTGGCGCGCAAGGCCGAGTGCAACGTCATCTTTGCCGCCGCCCCTTCCCAGAACGAGACGCTGGCCGCCCTGCGGGAGGCCTCGGGGGTGGACTGGCAGCGGGTCAACGCCTTCCACATGGATGAGTACGTGGGCATCGCCGCCGATGCTCCTCAGGGCTTTGCCCGGTTCTTGAAGGACCGGCTCTTCGACCACCTTCCGTTTGGCTCGGTGCACCTGCTGGATGGCAACGCCGAGCCGGAAGGGGAGTGCCGCCGCTACGAAGCCCTGCTCCGCGCCCACCCCGTGGATGTGGTGTGCCTGGGTATTGGGGAGAATGGCCACATCGCCTTCAACGACCCGCCGGTAGCCGACTTTAATGACCCGCTGCTGGTGAAGGTGGTGACGCTCGACGAGACCTGCCGCCTGCAGCAGGTGCACGACGGCTGCTTTTCCACCCTGGACGACGTGCCGCGGCAGGCGCTGACGCTGACGGTGCCGGCGCTCTTGGCCGGGGCCGAGCTCTATGCCATGGTGCCCGCCCCCACCAAGGCACGTGCCGTGCGCGACACGCTGCGGGGGCCGGTCTCCACCGCCTGCCCGGCCAGCGTGCTGCGCCAGCACCCGGCGGCCCGGCTATACCTCGACCGGGACAGTGCCAGCCTGCTGTAAGCACGAGTGCTGCGCCAGAGCAAAACCCTGGGCCCCCAATGGGGCCCAGGGTTTTGCAGTACATCAGCAGTACCGCTCGGCACCGCCCCCAAGACGGCGCTTGGAATACCGCTTTGCACGCGACCCCATTGCCTCTTGCGGCAATGGAGGTCGTGTGAATGGTTGTGGGTGGGGCCGGCTGTCCGGTGCGTTCTTTGCAGTCTCCTGGCGTCTCGCCGGAGGCGCCTCGCACCAAGCCCGGCAATTCCATGAGGGCAGTGGAGTATTTTTGCCCCTTTTGGCAAAACCGGCAGGAATCAACCCGGACAGAGCGAACCATACAAAGCAGCGGACAGGGGAGGAATCCCCCGCCGCAGCGCTTTGGTATGTAGGGCGGCTAGCAGTTGCAGTTGTTGTTGCAATTGTTGCCGAAGAGGCCGTCGCCGCTCAGCAACAGGATGATGATAATAATCCAGATCCACCAGTCGTTCTGCTGGTTGCAGCAATCGTTGTCGTCATTGTTGCAGTTGTTGTTGTTGTTGCAATTGTTGTTGCAGTTGTTGCCAAACAGGTTGCCGTTGAACAACAGCAGGATGACCAGAATGATGAGTATGAAGGAATTGTCGTTGTTGTCACAATCCTTCCCGCCCCCAAATCCAAACAATGAACCCATGACTGAAAACCTCCTCGCCATGCTTGGGTGTCCAATACAGGATACGCAAAGCCCGGCGCGGTGGTTACAAACAAGGAGGAACCCATGGCCAGAACCAAATTTACCTTCATTGGCGCCGGCAGCTTCGGCTTCACCCGTGGGCTTGTCAAGGACATCCTGACCTTCCCGTCCTTCCGGGACGCCGAGATCTGCCTCATGGACATCTCGGCCGAGCGGCTCGATTACGCCCGGCGCGCGGTGGAGAAGATCGTCACCGCCGGCAACTACCCGGCCATCGTCACCTGCACCCAAGATCGGGCGGAGGCCCTGAAGGGTGCCAGCGGGGTGCTGTGCACCATCCTTTCGGGCGGCCTTGACATCTGGCGCAACGACATCGAGATCCCCAAGAAATATGGTGTGGACATCAACGTGGGCGACACCCGGGGCCCGTCCGGCATCTTCCGTTTCCTGCGCACGGCCCCGGTGATGCTCGACATCGCCCGGGACATTGAGCGCTACTGCCCCAATGCCGTGTTCCTGAACTACACCAACCCCATGGCCATGCTCTGCCGCATCATGCAGAGTGAGACCAGCGTCAACGTGACCGGCCTCTGCCACAGCGTGCAGGGCACGGCGGAGATGCTGGCCAAGTGGGTAGGCGCCCCCATGGAGGAAGTCAGCTACCTCTGCGCCGGCATCAACCACCAGGCCCACTACCTGAAGTTTGAGTGGAACGGACAGAGCATTTATCCCAAGCTCAAGGCCCTCATTGAGAGTGACGAGAGCATCTACAACACGGAGATTGTGCGCAACGAGCTTTTCCTGGCCATGGGCTACTACATCACCGAGTCGTCCGGCCACAACAGCGAGTATGTGAGCTGGTTCCGCAAGCGTCCCGACCTCATCGAGAAATACTGCACCCACGGCACCGGCTGGAACCCGGGTCTCCATGCCTACATCCTGCAGGAGTATGAGCGCCGTGAGGGTGGTGTGTGGCAGGCCGACTTTGAAAAGTGGATGGAAGAGCCCATCGACCTCGCGCGCGGGCACGAGTATGCCGCATCCATCTTCAACGCCATCTTCGGCGATCACACTCCCTTTGAGTTCAACGGCAACATCCGCAACCGCGGCATCATCGACAACCTGCCTGAGGGCTGCTGCGTGGAAGTGCCGGTGCTGGCCAGCCGCCGCGGGCTCGACGCCTTCAAGGTGGGCCCGCTGCCGGCGCAGCTGGCGCTGATGAACAACATCTCCGCCCGCATTGAGGAGATGGCTGTGGAAGGCTCGCTCGCCGGTGACCGGGAGCTGATCTACCAGGCCATCTGCTTCGACCCGCTGACCTCGGCGGTGCTGTCCCTCAAGGAGACTCGCGCCATGGTCGACGAGATGTTCGAGGCGTTCCGCGATTACCTGCCTCAGTTCGCTAAGTAATCAATCCAACCAAACGCGCCCGTCGACCGCAAGAATGTCCCTTTTTGGTCGGCGGGCGTTCTTCTATACTGAGGGGGAAGAACCCTGTGGAGGTTTGGCCATGCTGTCTTTGAAACCGGATTTTGAGAGAACACGGGCCCGATACGACGCCTTTTGGCATGGTGCGGTCATCGACCGCCCGCCGGTGGATGTGAGCCTGCCCCGGCCCGGTGCCGCGCCCATTCCCCGCCGGCAGTATGCCAACTGGGACGAGCAGTGGATGGACGTGGACTACCGTGCCGAGCAGATTGCCGCGCAGATGGAAGCCACCGACTTTGCCGCCGACAGCCTGCCGGTGGCCTTCCCCAACCTGGGGCCCGAGATTTTCTCGGCCTGGTGCGGGTGCGAGTACCACTTCACCGCCGACAGCGGCTGGAGCTCGCCCCTCGTGCACGACTGGCAGGCTGACATCGGCAAGGCGCGCCTGAACCGCAAGGGCGACTGGTTCGGTCTGAGCGACCGCTTCACCCGGAACTTGCTGGAGCTGGGCAAAGGGCGGTTCCTCACCGGCCTGGGGGACTTCCACCCCGGCGGCGACCACCTGGCCGCCCTTCGGGACCCCCAGACGTTGGCGATGGATCTCATCGAGTACCCGGAAGAAGTAAAGGCCGAGCTGGAGCGCAGCCAGCGGGAGTATTTCGCCGTTTACGATCATTATTACGACATGCTGCGGGCCGGGGGGAGCCTGGCTTGCTCGTGGATGGGCAGCCTCTTTGGCGAAGGGAAATTCTACATCCCGTCCAACGACTTCTCCTGTATGATTTCGACGGCCATGTTTGAGGAATTCTTCCTGCCTGGCATCGCTGCCGAGTGCCGGTTCCTCGACCAGAGCATCTACCACCTGGACGGCCCAGGGGCGCTGCGCCATCTCGATTTGCTGCTGGCCATCCCAGAGCTCAAGGCCGTGCAGTGGGTGTGCGGGGCCGGCAACGAGGGCTACGCCCGGTGGGTCGATGTGTACCAGCGCATCCAGCGGGCCGGCAAGGGCATCGCGCTCTATGTGACGCTCACCGAGCTGCCTTCGGTCTTTGAGACGCTGCGGCCCGAAGGTGTGTGGTTCGCAGGCATTTCGGGCGTCCACGACCGCGATACTCTGGACGCTGTGCTCAAACGCATCGAACGGTGGGAATAAACGCCAACACCTCGGCCAGACTAAGCCGAGGTGTTTTTGATGAAGCTTTTGTATGTGAAATGCAACCCGAAACCTGAAGAGCAGTCGGCCTGCCTGCGGGTGGGCCGGGCTTTCGTGCAGCGGTATGAGCGGCGCTTCCCCGACCACGGGGTGGAGGAGCTCGACCTCTATGCCACCAACCTGCCGGAACTGACCGGCGAGTGGCTTAGCGGCCGCAACGGCCTGGTGAGCGGTGAAGCTTACGACCGCCTGTCCTATGGCTCACAGGCGCAGGTCGACTTTATGCAGGCCCTGTGCACCCAGTTCCTCTCGGCCGATACGGTGGCCATTGCCGCGCCAATGTGGTCGGTGTCCTTCCCTCCGCGGCTGAAGACCTATTTGGATTGCGTGGTGCTCAATGGCCGTGTCATTGAGGTGACGCCCAACCGGGTGCGTGGCCTGCTGGGCGACAAGCCCCGCCGCGTGGTGTTCATCCAAAGCTGCGGCGGCAACTACCGCAACCCGCTGCTGGCACACTTCAACGACGCCAACCGGTACCTCAGGAGCCTGTTTCTGTTCCTGGGGGTGGAGGATTACATCCGCCTGGGCGTGGATGGCACCGGCAGCCCATCGATTGGTATGGAGTGCGCCGTCCGCAAGGCCACGGGGCGTATTGAACGGGTGCTGGACGATTTGATGTTGGACTAAAACGCTGCCCGTCTAATGAGAGGCAAAGAGCGTGCTTCCATACACCTGGCATGACCAACGTGATTGGAGCCGACCGACGATTCATTCGGCGGGAGGATCGTCAACGCTGGGACAAGCGGAGAAGCCCGTCCCACCCGCTCGCGGCGACGTTTCCTTTAAAAAACAAGCATGAGTTCCACAAGCAAAGCAATCGGCCGGCGACATGCGCGCCGGCCGATTTTACTAAACACTGCACAAGCTGTCCTGAATCGCGGATGTCGCCATAGCGGCATCCGCGAAACGCTAGTCCACGCGTGGCATGCTACGTGCCAGCACCTGGTCCTCCAGGCTATCGAGGAACATGCGGGATGCGGTCATTCGGTCCCTCGCCATGCGGCGCGTCTCGTCAAAGTAGAACCAGTCCATGCGGTAGAGCTGGGGTCGGCGCTCCATGAGCATGGGCAGAAAATCTCGGATATTGATGGAGCCCGACGGGAACCGGTTGTTGGCCGGCAGCCCCTGCAGGAAGTCCTCCGCCGAGTGGCACAGCACATAGTGCAGCAGATCCACCGGGCCGGTGCGAGCCACGTGGTCCGCATCCCAGAGGATGCGGGCCTCCCGGCAGTCGGAGGGGATGTCCATGGTGTGGCGGCTGTGCAGAGCGATGGCCTGGCTCACCTGGGGCACTTTGTAGGCTGGGAAGCCCAGGGACGCTAAATGATCGAGGGCCCAGCGGGCGCCCGATGCCGCGTGTTGCTTGCCACCGAACTGGGGCTGGAAGCGGTCATGGATCCACACGGCAGCCAGCACGACTTCTTCATCGCCGTGTTCCACCTTGGTGATGCGCAGCGCGTCACGCTCCACCTGCAAAATATGCTCCAGACGGAAGTTGAAATAGGGGAGAGGTTCTTCCCCGCGGGGGGGCCAAAACTCCACGGCGGCTGCCGTGGTGGAGCGGTAGATATCGTCCTTCAGTTTGGAAAGCCAGGGCCGTACCTCGGTAGCCAACTGCGAACCCTCCGCCCCGCGCACCCCCAATGGTGCGCGATGTCGATTAATGCTACATCTTGTAGTATAACAGAAGCCCCATAATTTTCCAATACAAAATGTAGCAAACATGCGGGGTTTGTGCACTTTTTTATGGTTTTGCACCCACAGCATGTGGTGGTTAGGGTTCTTCCCACTCTACAACGGTAATGATTTTTCACAACGTACGGGAAAGGGGATTGTGCGTTCGCGTGCCTATGCCCGGCTTCTTCCATAACAGCCAGCAGCGCTTTGGTTAACTGGCCCTTCAATGTTCGGTATGGTTCTTGCGCAAAGTCGTATTGGGGCTGATATCGCAGTTCTTTGGGATAGAAGAAGCTGGGGCGGATCTTGTATTCCTCCGGTTCCCAGTCGTACCTTGCCTCGATGTGAGTGTGCAGATAGTGGTCGTAGTTCATCAGCGTCATGTAGTTGATGCGCTGGGGCTGACACACGCGCAGGATGGCGTCCCCAATGAGCGTGGTGTCCAGCAGATACTGGCTTCGCTCCGCCAGCGACAGCTCGTTGAGGGAGGAAGCCTGCGGGTACCGCAGCAACACGCAGTACCCCGGCAAAAACTGATTGTCGCCGATGACGGCGAAACCGCTCTTCATGCGGGTCATCAGGGCGGGGTTCTCACCCCGCAGGCATGCGCCAATGCGGTCGTCCTTCCAGCTCATAAGGGTTCCTCCTTCGGATGTGGTGAAGCGGCGGGCTTCTTGGTGGCTCCAAGCCATTGAGTCAGAACTCCTCCAGTGCGGTGAAGGCCACACCTGACGGCGTGGCACAGCCCGCATAGAGCGTATCGGTGTGCCGGCCGGCTTGGAGGTAGTGCTCCAGCACCCCGTGGGCGGTGAACGGCATATCGAGCGCCAGCACATCGGCCAGGGGTACCCAGCGAAGAGTTCCTTCATCGCACTCTGGCGGTACTTCCGCCGTGTCCCTCAGGGTGGCAAAGAAGTAGTAGTTCTGGCGGATTTCACCGGCCCTCCGGCGCAATGTGATGTAGCGGAGTGCCAATCCGGCCAGGTTCTGTTCGGTGAGACCGATTTCTTCCGTGAGTTCCCGCAGCACACAGGCACGGGCGTCGTTGAGTTCCTCCCGCTCAAAGTGGCCGCCGACGCCACACCAGGAGGGGGGCACAACCCGGGAGCCCACCCGGTAGAGCAGCAGCATTTCATCGCCGCGTGTGAGGTACAGGCCGGCCATGTTGCGTAGTTTGCCGTCCATGGGCCCTCCTTGTAGATTGGTTGGGTTGGCTGTCACATGGTTTGCGATTATGCATCCGTGGTGCCTGAGGCTCATTCGCCCCTAGAAGATGGCCGGCAACCACTGGGAGAGCACCACCCCCGCACCAAACGAAACGGCGTTGGCCACCAGCGTATAGACCGGTGCCACCCAGAGTGGCTTTCGGTCCTGCTCCGGCACGCAGGCATTGAGCGTTCTGCGGTAGACGAAGGCCTCCGCCGCCACGATTGCCAGCTCCAGCGCCGCATACCCCGCCACATACACCGGCAGGCTCGCCCGCACCAGCGCAAGGGCAAACACCAGATTGAGAACAATTTGGGTGACTGCGTTGGTGGTGGCGATGATGGAACGCTGCTGCCAGGCACGGTAACCAAACGCCACGGCAACCAGCAGCTCCAGCCCGATGGTCAGCGCGCACCGTAGCGTAAAGGCGAAACCCTGCAGAAATAGGCCGTACTGCACCGCCACATGGATGCCATTGGTGATGGTGGAATGGGGAACGATGGCTGTGGGGTCAATGGTGACGGTGTAAATGCCGCTTAGGGTGAAGTAGCTGTATGGCCGCTCGTACACCAGGTAACTGTCCTGCTGAGGGAGATAGACGAGAATCTTAAACGGACTGGGGGGTCGGTAGCCCCACTCAAAGGTGTCGGTGTCGCTGCAGTTCTCATAATACTGCAGGAAGTAGTACCCGTCGGAGTCCTGGTAGGCGTTGAACTTCTCCCAGATCTCGCCGGTTGGGTCGTCCTCCCTATACTCTTTGGGTGCGGGGAACTCTCGACTGCCGTATTCGTCTCCTACTTCTCCATAGGCCCACTGGGGGCCGTTCGACACATACTTGGACAGCAGCGTCACCCAGTACTCCTCCTGCTCCAGCCCTTGGAACCGGACGATGACCGAGGGATGGGGGCCCGCATCGGCCAGTGCGGTGGCCGGCGTCAGCAGTAGCGCCAACGCCAGCCAGAGTAGGACAAACGGTTTTCGGTGTCTCATGGGCTTACGCCCGCGCACACCAGGCAAGGGCGTTGCCCAGCAGCCGCAGGAACTGCGGGTGCAGCCACACGTCCAGCGTGTGGCCGGGGGTCAGCACACACAGTCGGCCCTCGCCCATCTGGCGGCTGTAGCCAGCCACCTGCCGGCCCCCGGTGGACGACTGGGAGTGCAGGAACACCTCGGCGTCGGGCGCGCACAGGGCGAGTTCATAGTGCTCATCGCGGATGTGGAAGGGCTCCACCCCGGCGGTGACGGGGTGCTCGCCAGTGACCTCCATCTCCACCCCGCAGCGCGGGGGGTGGCCCACGAAGGAGTTGCCCACGAACGCGGCCATGGGGCTGCCAGCGCGGGCGGTGTTGCTGGCGTGCAGGCTCACAAACCCGCCGCCGGCCCGCACATATTCCTCAAACTCCGCCGGGCGCACCTCGGTCACGCCGTCCTCAAACCACGGGGCGTTGTTTGCGGAGGTCACGCTGTCGCCCTTGCAGCACAGGATCACCGGGTATCCGGCGATGCGCTCGGGGGTCAGGATGTCCTTGGCCGCCTTGACGATGTCGAACTGGAAGCGCGGGTCGCCCCAGGCCGCCAGCCCCTTTTCAATGACCTCAGCGGGGTGCCACAGGTCGTCGCAGATCACGAGTACCTTCATGGTCGTCCTCTCCTCTTCAGTAGTTCAGTTTCATTGCCTGCAGGGGGAAGTCCCGGTTGTAACACGCGGCGGGCATGTCCTCCACGCGGCTTTCGTCGTCAAAGATCATCCGCTGCCAGTGGGTGCGGGTGCAGGCGGGCCAGCTCGGCAGGCCGTCGGCCTGGGGTACGGCCCCCTCAGCAAAGTTCAAGACGACCTGCTGGAATTCCTGCTCCAGCCGGGCGGTGGCTTCGGGTTCCCGTGCCACCTTCTGGGGGTTGGAGGTGCCAAAGAGCGCCTCGTTGTCAGAGGAGTGGTGGGCCAGCCACCCGCCGCGGAAGTCCCACCGGTAGAGCCAGAGGGGGTAGCCCGCCCCCAGCAGAAGCTCGGTCGTGCGCATTGCCCCCTGCACATAGGTGTACTCGGTGGCGACGGCACCGTAGGCCGTGGCGGCGTCCATGGTCTGGCGGGCGGCGTGGTAGCGCTCCAGCACCAGCGGGGCATTGTCGCCGAATTTCCACACCATCCGCCGGGCTGCTTCCGTGTCATCCAGACCGCTGGTGTCGGCGTCGGGTGCCAGGCACAGTTCCTCCCGCGTGTGGCCGATGAGTACGGGCACGGGGGTGGTGCCGCCGGTGCGGATGTTGCCGGCCACATCGGTGGGCAGCACCACGCCGTCGGCGGTGGGGCCGTAGCTCTCAGCCTTGAAGTAGGTCTCGCTGGCCACCTCCTGGGCAGCCAGCAGGTCCTCCACCGGGCAGGTCAGCAACCGTGCGGCGTCGTTCTCCTTGAGCCCCATCGCCGCCAGGAAGTTCCGTGTCAGTGCCCGGTCGGTTTCGGTGTCGGTGATGCACTGCAGCGCGCCGCTCATGGCCACCGCCCGCTGGAAGAGCCCCTGGGCCCCGGGCGCGGCCAGCAGGCTGCACACGGACTTGCCGCCGGCGGACTGCCCCAGGATGGTGACCCGGTTGGGGTCGCCCCCCAGCGCGGCGATGTTCTCCCGCACCCAGCGCAGTGCCGCGATCTGATCAAGCAGACCAAGGCTGCCGCTGGCGGCGTAGGCCCCGCCCAGCAGATGGGGGAGGTACAGGTACCCCAGCGGCCCCACACGGTAGTTGGGGGCGACCACCACCACATCCCGGCCATGGGCCAGCCGCCAGCCCTCCCGTTCCAGCTCGGAGTTGGAGCCCTCCATGTGCCCGCCGCCGTAGATGTTGAAGAGCACGGGCCTGCGGCCTCCGTCAGCCGCGGGGGTCCACACATTGAGGTTCAGGCAGTCCTCGCTATACTGGGCTGTGTGACGGTCCATGCTCCAGGGCGGTGGGTTCTGGCAGGGGCGCGGGCCGTAGGCCGTGCAGTCGCGCACGCCATCCCACGGGGCGGCGGGTTGGGGCGGCTGGAACCGCAGGCGGCCCACCGGTGGCTGGGCGAACGGGATGTTCTTGAAGGCCAGCATGCCTCCCTCGGCGGTGCCGC
>JAEYRA010000001.1 GCA_023409755.1 Bacillota bacterium | reverse complement strand
CCACGTCGCCCGCCTGGGTGATCTGCCCGAGGATGGCATGGCCTTCCTGCCCCAGGACGACGGCATCTGCCTGAAGCTCTACCGCCAGACGAAGAAACCCAAGGCGCTCTTCGGCCTCTCCGCCGGGGGGGAGAAGCTCGCCATGACGGCGCGGGACGTGACCCACGGGCCCGAGGGCAGCTCCTTCCTGCTGGTGGGCCCCGGCGGGCACACGGCCCGCTGCACCACGCGGCTCCTGGGCCTGCACAACATCCAGAACATCTTGGGCGCGGCGGCGGTGGCCCACGCGCTGGGGCTGACGCTGGCGGAGATCGCCGCGGGCATCGCCAAGGCCGAACCGGTGGAGCATCGGCTGCAGCTCGTGCCCACCGGCAACGGCGTCACCGTCATCGACGACGCCTTCAACAGCAACCCCGCCGGCTGCCGGGCAGCGCTGGCGGTGCTCGGCGATTTCCCGGGGCGCAAAATCATCGTGACGCCGGGGCTGGTGGAGCTGGGCGACCGGGAGGAAGCCGAGAACGAGGCCTTCGGGCGGGAGATGGCGGGCGTCGTCGACGTGGCGATCCTGGTGGCGCGTAACGGGCAGGCCATGGCCCGGGGCCTGCGGGCCGCCGGCTTTGGGGAGGAGAACTTCCACGTGGTGGGCCGCCTGAGCGACGCCACGGCCATCCTCGGGCAGATCACCCAGGCGGGCGACGTGGTGCTCTTTGAGAACGACCTGCCCGACCACTACGAGAGCTGAACCGCAGGTTTGTCCCCCCGGGCAAACTGTGGTACTATGGGGAACGACATCACGCTATCCTATAGGGGAAGTGCGCGTAACGGGCCTTTTGTCTGCCCGCGGTGTTCCACCCATTGCCGATCGCGGTTCCCTTCCTTGGGGTCAACGCCCGGCAAGGAACGCATGGGTGATACACCCCGTTGCCGACGGCGGTTCATCCGCCGGAAGAAACCGAACCGCCAGCGCAAGGCAGGCAGTAAATTCCACCCCCAGGTGCGTTCCTTCAGATGCAACACGTAACGAGCAAAAATGCAAAGACCCCGGTCGGCGACATGCGCGGCGACCGGGACAGCAACGGATAGAACGAGAATGAATCATTCGCCGACGGCGCACGTGTGCACCGGCGGCGACCGGGAGGATTTTATGGGCAAGCTGACAGTGGCAGTGTTCTTTGGCAGCCGCACGGTGGAGCATGACGTCTCCATCGTGACGGCGCTGCAGTGGATGGACAACGCCAACCGCGACAAATACGACCTGGTGCCGGTCTACATTGACCGGGAGGGCCGGTGGTTCACCGGCGAACGCCTGCGGGACATCGCGTTTTACCGCGCCTTTGACCCGGCGGCGGTGACCCAGGTGACGCTGGACCCGACCTTTGGCAGCCGCGCGCTCTACCCGGTGAAGACGAGCCTCTTTGGCGGGCGCAAGCCGGCGGCACTGATCGACGTGGCCGTGCCCAGCGTACACGGCATGAACGGCGAGGACGGCACGCTGCAGGGGCTCCTGGAGCTTTGCGACATCCCCTACACCAGCCCGGGGGTGCTGGGCTCTGCCCTGGGAATGGACAAAATCGCCATGAAGGTGGCCTTCCGCGGGGCGGGGCTGCCGCTGCTGCCCTTCGCCTGGCTGGAGCGCCGCGCCTGGGAGCAACACCGGGAGGAGGAGCTCACCCGCATTGAGGGCGAGCTCGGCTACCCCGTCTACGTCAAGCCCGCCAACCTTGGTTCGTCCATCGGCATCAACCGCGCCGACGACCGCGCCGGGCTGGCCGACGCGCTGGACGTGGCCTTCCACTACGACCGCCGCGCCGTGGTGGAGCAGGGCCTGACCGACTGCCTGGAGGTCAACTGCTCGGCCCTGGGGTTTGAGGGCGACGTGCGGGCCTCCCTGTGCGAGCAGCCCGTGAGCTGGAAGGAGTTCCTGACCTTCGACCAGAAGTACCTGCGCGGCGGCAAGGCCGGCGGTGCCAAGGGCGGCGCGAAAGGTGCCACCGGTGCCAAGGGCGGCGGCATGGAGAACATGCAGCGCATGATCCCCGCGCCCATCGGCGACGAGATGACCGCCGAGGTACAGCGGCTGACGATCGAGGCCTTCCGGCTCCTGGATTGCCGGGGCGTCGTGCGGGTCGATTACCTCGTGAACCGCGCCGACAACAGCCTGTATGTGAACGAGATCAACACCGTGCCCGGTTCCTTCGCCTTCTACCTGTGGGAGCCCACGGGTCTCCCTTACGCCCAGCTCATCGATGCGCTCATCGACCAGGCGCTGGCCGCCCACCGGGAGAAGGGCCGCAACAGCTTCGCCTTCGAGTCCGGCCTGCTGCAAAAATTCCAACGTGGCGGCGCGAAAGGGTGACGCTCGCTGGCGCTCGCTTTCGCGCCGGCCGCTTCGCGACCGTCGCGAGTTTAGTCACCTTTGCCGTTGCACAACAAAGGTGACTCTGGAGTGCTCGACACAACATCACATTTGCCCGCCACCGCGCATGTCGCTGGCGGGCTTTTGATTTGCCTAGGTCTTGCCGATTTTCTACGAGGAACGCGCTCACGCGGGATGGAGTGAGTGCTACGAGCGGGCTGCTGCTTGCCGCGGGCGGATGAACCGCCTCGCGGCTGCGGGAAATGTTGCTCGCGCCAAAGGAATGGGAGTGTGCCTGCGGGCGAAAATGGCGAAAATGGCCTAGGGGGCGCACCCCATTGCATTGCCGAGCAATGTTCACCCCGCTCTCAACGATTCTACGAATCGTATGCCTCAAGGTGGGGGCTATCCCCCTCGAGAATCCGCAACATAGTCCAACCCAGGGTAAGCACTCTCCCCGGTAGCCGCGAGGCGGTTCACCCGCCCGCGGCACGAAATAGCCCGAATGCAGCACGCACCCCACCCGCCGCAGCGCGTTTCCCTCGTAAGAACCCGGCCACGACCAAAGAAACCGGAGGCCCGCCGGCGGCGTGTACGTCGGCGGGCTCTCGTTCCCTCCTGACGAGTACCCTCCAAACTCGCGGCGGTCGTGCGAAGCACGGCCGCCGCGAACAGGAAGAGAGCGCGGAAAACTCCGCGCCCTCTTCCTGTATGATAAACCGCCACCGCTCGAGCGTTTGTGGCGAGGCGGCGCCGATAGCGGCGGCCACTCTCCATCCTATTCGCCGGGGGTCCGGTCGGTGCGGGTGTATAGACCCAAACGCAGAGGAAAGCGGGCACCGGCGTCGAACGTTTTGCCCATGCAAAAGGAGGATCGCCATGAATCCATCACGCTTGCCCATCGCCCTCATCCCCAACAAAACCTGGCGCGGCTACGCCGGCGGGCGGGAGCTTGACCGCTTCCGCGGCATTTGGCCCGGGGCTGACGACAACTGCCCCGAAGCCTGGGTGGGTTCGGTCACCCCCGTGGGCCGCCCCCTGCCCGACAAGCCCAACCTTGGCCTGGCCGAGGCCCGGTTTGACGGCAAGGTCGTGCTGGTGCGTGACCTCATGGCCCAACACGCCGATGACCTGCTGGGCCCCGAACATCTCGCGGCTTATGGCCCCCACCCGCAGATTCTGGTGAAGCTCTTGGATGCGGAGAAGCAGCTGGGGCTGCAGTGCCACCCCACCCGTGCCTTCTCCAAGGCCAACTACGGCCTAGACTACGGCAAGACTGAGAGCTGGTATGTGGTGGCCCTGCGGGAGGATTGCCCCGAACGGCCCTATGTGCTGCTGGGGTTCCGCGATGGCATCACCCGGGAGGACTTCGCCCGGGGTTACTACGCCGGCGACGTGCACGCCATGGAGGCCTGCCTGCACAAGTTCTACGTGCAGCCGGGCGAGATGTACTTCGTAGATGGCGGCGCGCCCCATGCCATCGGCCCGGGCGTGCTGGTGGTGGAGGTGCAGGAGCCCTCGGACATCACCATTGGCTGGCGGCGGCAGCCCTGCGACGACCCAGCCGAACAGCAGCGCCGCGACGACCTGCTGCTCGACACCTACGTCTACGACGGCGGCACCGAGGAAGAGATTCTGCGGCGCTGGCGCATTGAGCCGCAGGAGCTCGCCCGCACCGAGGGCGGCAGCGAGGTGCTGCTGCTGGGGCGGAATGAGACGCCCTACTTCGCCATCACCCGTGTCAACGTGACCGGCACCTTCACCCCCGCCGATACCGGGCGGGTGAGCATCGCCATCGTGACCAAGGGCAAAGGCTTGCTGCGCGTGGGCAGCGAGGCCTTCCCCACGGCGCGGGGTGACGAATGGCTGCTGCCGGCGACCTGCGGGCCCATCGCCTACGAGGCGACCGAGGGCGAGCTGGAAGTGGTGCTCTCTCACCCGCCGGAGGTGTATTGACCGTCCAGGAGGATCAAAACAGAACAGCAAAAACGGCATCCCCATGAGGGATGCCGTTTGTTTTTCGTTGGGCTTCTCTGGTGCCCACGGGCTTGGCGGCCACTCCAGCTCCCCTCCGCCCTCGCTTTACGCGCCTATGGCAGCGAGTGCTTTGCGCGTTGCGGCGCATCACAGATGCGCCTTCAGCTTGGAAAAATCGATACAGGAAGGAATCAAAAGAGCTGAGCACCGGTTTGTCCGGCGGGAGGGAACAATTGTAGGCGTGAGTACTTAAAATACCGC
>JAEYRA010000125.1 GCA_023409755.1 Bacillota bacterium | reverse complement strand
TCTCTTGGCTTTTGGTACTCATGCTTGCATTTTGAAAAGACGGTTTCGCCTGTGGGCGGGTTTTTGTCCCCTTCTTGTGCTTGGTTTTCCCTTCCTCCCGCCGGATGAACCGTCGGTCGGTTCTATGTTTCTTGTTCTCATAGAAACTTTTGAATAAAACAACAGGGCTTCCCGCCATGGGAAGCCCTATTGTTGGTGTTTCTGCTCTATTCTCGTGTTCCCTCACCCAAACCGGTACCCCGTCATCGACAGCGACCCCAGCACCCGCTCCTCGCAGAGCACCTCCACCCGCTCGCCTGGGGTGGCCGCCCCCAGCACCGCCAGCAGCGGCCAGTAGTGGTCGGGGGTGGGCACGGCCAACGAGTAGTCTTCGCCCAAGAGCGCTGGGTCAGCCAGGTCGGCAAAGCGGCCCTCCTCCACCTTTCGGCGCACCAGCGCGTCAAACCGGTCGGCCCAGGGGAGTCCGCTTCGGTGGTTCCAGTCCACCCGGTGCAGGTTGTGCACCACATTGCCGCTTCCCAGGAGCAGCACGCCCTGCTCCCGCAGGGGTGCCAGGGCCTGCCCCAGGGCCAGCATTGCCGCGCCGTCGCCGGTGCGATCCACGCTCACCTGAAACACCGGCACATCCGCCGCCGGGAACAGCCGCCTCAGAACCGACCACGCCCCGTGGTCAAGCCCCCAGGTGTTGTCCAGCACGGCACGGTCGCCCAGCAGCGCCAGTGCCTCACGGGCCACCCCCGGCGCGCCGAGGGCCGGGTACTGCACCCGGTAGAGTTCTTCCGGGAACCCGAACATGTCGTAGACCATCCTGGGTTGAGGCGCGTCAGTCACCCGGGTGCCCTGGGTGTACCAGTGGGCCGACACACAAAGAATGGCCCTGGGCCGCGGCAACGCGCGGCCCAGGGCCTCCCACTGGGCGGTGTATTCGTTGTTTTCGATGGCGTTCATGGGCGAGCCATGGCCCAGGAACACCACTGGCATTCGTTCGTCCATTGCAAACGACTTTCTAACCCTTTAGAAGTTGGCCGACGGCCGGGTGGCCTCCTTGGCGCCGCCGGTGGCCTCCTCGCGCAGGGCCACAAACCACTCCAGCGCCTTCTGAACCTTCATGTCCCAATACTCCCAGGTGTGGGCGTAGCCGGGCGTCGAGTCCCAAATGTGCTCGTAGCCCAGCTTATCGAGCATCGTGTGGAATCCCACGTTGTTGTCATAGAGGAAGTCCTCGGTGCCGCAGCAGAGCATGAGCGAGGGCTTCACCGGCAGCTCGGCCACCTTGCCCGCCACGCTCACCAGGTCATTGATGGAGCCTTTGAACTCCTGCATGCTGCCAAAGATGTTGAGCATTTCGTTGTAGAAGTCCAGTTCGTTGACGGCGGCGTCCAGCTCCCGCGTGGCGTCACACAGGCCGGAGAAACTGGCGCCGGCCAGGAACCGGTTGGGCTGGTTGAGGGCCAGCTTCAGCGTGCCATAGCCGCCCATGGAGAGGCCAGCCACAAAGGTATCCTCCCGCCGGTCGGAGATGGGGAACAGCGAGCTCATCACCTGGGGCAGTTCCTCGCTCACGAAGGTCCAGTACTTGTTGCCGTGCTTCTCATCGGTGTAGAAGCTGTGGTCCACCGCCGGCATGACGACCGCAAAATCCGGCGCAATCGTCTCGACGTACCGCTCGATGCTCGTGCGCCGCAGCCAGATGGAGTGATCATCGGAATAGCCGTGCAAGAGGTAAAGCACCGGCACCTTCCGCCCGGCGGCCGGGGTGTCACTCACGGGCATCAGCACGTTGCAGGTGACGCAGAGGTTCAGTGCCTTGCTATGAAACTGAGTTTGCAGAAACGCCATTTCGAATTCCTCCTGATTTCTTTGGTGTTTGTTAAATGTGTTGCTCTAGAAATTCGCCGACGGGCGGGTGTTTTCCTTCCGGCCGCCGGTGGCCTCGTTGCGCAGGGCCACAAACCACCGCAGGGCCTCCTGCACTTTCAAGTCCCAATACCGCCACTCGTGGGCGTAGCCGGGCGTGGCCTCCCAAATGTGGTCATACCCCAGGGTATTGAGGTACTCATGGTAGGCGACGTTGCTGTCAAAGAGGAAGTCATCGGTGCCGCAGTGCAGCGCCAGCGCCGGTTTCACCGGCAGCTTCGCCACCACCGCCGCCCGGTGCTTGAGATCGTTGATGGAGCCGACGTATTCCTCCATACTGCCGTACACGTCGAATGTCTCCTGGTTGTAGCCGGGCTCGCCGGGCTTGGCCAGCAGCCGGTTGGTCGCGTCTCCCCCGCCGGAGAACGCCGCCGCCGCCAGAAACCGTTCGGGCTGGTTGAGCGCCAGCTTCAGCGTGCCGTAGCCGCCCATGGAGAGGCCGGCTACAAAGGTATCCTCCCGCCGGTCGGACAGGGGGAAGAGCGACCCCATCACCTGAGGCAGTTCCTCGCTTACGTAGGTCCAATACTTGTTGCCGTGCTTTTCATCGGTATACCGGCTGTGATCCACCGCCGGCATGACGATCGCAAAATCCGGCGCGATATCCTCCAGATAACGCTCAATGCTGGTGCGTCGCAGCCAGATGGAGTGATCGTCGGAGTAGCCGTGCAGGAGGTAGAGCACCGGAACCTTGCGCTGCGCCGCGGGGGTGTCGCTCACGGGCATCAACACGTTGCAGGTGACACAGAGATTCAGCGCCTTGCTGTGGAACTGGGTTTGCAGAAATGCCATGGTTGTCCCTTCCTTCCCTCTTCTATGGTGGGTCCGCCAAAGCGGGCCTGTGATCATTCCTTGCAGCCCACCGCACGCCGGTTGACCGGGCGCGGCTGGCTGCTACTCCTCCTCCACCCAGCGGCGGGCACGCCCCACCGCCCGGCGCCAGCCCAGCACCCCGCCGGGGGCCAGGGGCCGAGGCGCGAAGCGGGCACCCTCCTGCCACAGGCGCTTGAGGTCCTCGGTGCCGCCAAAGACCCCCGCGCCAATGCCCGCCAGCGTGGCCGCGCCCAGGGCCGTCGTCTCCAGGCAGGCGGGGCGCACCACCGGGGCGCCCAGGAGGTCTGACTGAAACTGCAGCAGGAACCCGTTGGCCGACGCGCCGCCGTCCACTTTGAGCGTCGTCAAGCCCACGCCCGCGTCGCCGCCCATGGCCTGCAGCACGTCGTTGCTCTGGTAAGCAATGGACTCCAGCGCGGCGCGCACCACGTGGGCCCGCCCGGCCCCGCGCGTCAGCCCCACAATGGTGCCCCGGGCGTACATGTCCCACCAGGGGGCGCCCAGGCCGGTGAAGGCCGGCACCACATAGACCCCGGCGCTGTCGGGCACCGAGTCCGCCAGTTCCTCGCTCTGGGCAGCACTGGTCAGCAGGCCCATTTCGTCCCGCAGCCACTGGATGACCGCCCCGCCCATGAAGACCGAGCCTTCCAACGCGTAGGTCGGGCCCTGGCCCAAGTCCCACGCCACGGTCGTCAGCAGCCGGTTTTGGCTGGCCACCGGCTTGTCCCCGGTGTTCATCAGCAGGAAGCAGCCGGTGCCATAGGTGTTCTTGGCGTCTCCGGGGGCAAAGCACGCCTGCCCGAAGAGCGCCGCGTGCTGGTCGCCCGCCACACCCAGGATGGGCACCTCCACCCCCAGCACATCGCGCCGCAGGTGGCCAAAGTGCCCCACGCAGGGCTGCACCTGGGGCAACACCGCCCGGGGGATGTCAAAGAGCCGCAGCAGCTCGTCGTCCCACCCTCCGGTGTGAATGTTATAGAGCATGGTGCGTGCGGCGTTCGTCACGTCGGTGGCGTGCACCGCCCCGCCCGTCAGGTTCCAGATGAGCCAGCTGTCCACCGTGCCGAAGCACAGGCGGCCGGCCTCGGCGTCCCGGCGTGCGCCGTCCACGTTGTCGAGGATCCACTTGAGTTTGCTGGCCGAGAAGTAGGCGTCGGCCACCAACCCCGTGCGCGCGGTGATCTCGGGCTCCAGCCCGTCACGCCGCAGCCCCTCACAGAAGTCCGCCGTGCGGCGGCACTGCCACACGATGGCGTTGCAGACCGGCCGGCCGGTGCGGCGGTCCCACAGCAGGGTCGTCTCCCGCTGGTTGGTGATGCCCACCGCCGCCACGTCCCGGGCCTCAAAGCCGCCGCGGGCCAGTGCCTCGCGCAGCACCTCGGTCTGGGTCGCCAGAATGTCAAAGGGATCGTGCTCCACCCAACCGGGCCGTGGGTAATGCTGTTTGAACTCCCGCTGGGCCCCAGCCACCGGCGTGCCCCTCTCATCAAAGAGCAGTGCCCTGGAACTGGTGGTTCCCTGGTCCAACGCCGCCAACAGCCGCATGGCAATCCCTCCCATTTCATGAATGGCTTGCTATTTCGTATTGTATCGCAGACCGGGGAAAAGAAAAAGGGTCCGGACGCATCTATGATGCGTCCAACCGTACAAGCTTATAGTGCTTTTTTGCAAAAAAAGCACTCGTTGCCGTATGGCAACGCAAGCGCCGTACGGAGGTCAGTTGGGACAACTTCCACATTTCAGTGCGAGCACCAGAAAAGCACTCGCGCAAGCGCCGTACGGAAGTCATCCGTTTCACACCGTGAGGGCGATGCGAAGCAACGCCCTAGCCGCTGGATGCGGCGTAAGGTGCGAACGGCGAGCCGTCAGAAAAGCACTCGCCACGCCGGACGCATCATAGATGCTTCCAACCGTACAAGCTTACAGTGCTTTTTTGCAAAAAAAGCACTCGTTGCCGCAAGGCAACGCAAGCGCCGTACGGAAGTCAGTTGGGACAACTACCACATTTCAGTGCGAGCACCTGAAAAGCACTCGTGCAAGCGCCGTACGGAAGTCATCCGTTTCGCACCGTGAGGGCGATGCGAAGCAACGCCCTAGCCGCTGGATGCGGCGTAAGGTGCGAACGGCGAGCCGTCAAAAAAAGCATTCGTTGCCACAAGGCAACGCAAGCGCCGTACGGAGGTCAGTTGGGACAACTGCCACATTTCAGCGCGAGCACCAGAAAAGCACTCGTCAAGCTCCCCCAACCAAACAGTGTTCGTTCCCTCACACCAGGCGCAACCATGCCGTCCCCAAGGCTCGATGATACACAGAGCGGCCTCAAAACGACACAACCTGTCTGTTTAGCCTGCTCCTTGCCCTTTTCTATTGTCGAATTTTGTCTTTTTTGTATTTTTTGTTACATGTTTCCGGCTTTTGATTGCGTTATAACGAACGGATGTGTAAAATAACGATGTAGTTTCGCACCAATTTTCATGCAATCACCAACCTCTCAACAATTAAGAATCAGAGGTTTGAGCCATGGAGTGGTATTTTAGCCGAAACGTTGCCCTTCTGGATAGCAATGTTGTCATATTGACCGGCGGATGCCTCCTGTTTTTCTTTGTTTATGGAGTACTGCGGGTGCAAAACCGCACGGTACTGACTTGGGCCGTGGGGTATGGGATCACCGTAATCCTTCACCTGTTGCTGGAATTTGCTCAACACATTCCGCTCCTGTCCGCGGCACTCTTTCTACTCTGCGATCTCTGTTTCAGCAGTACGTTGCTGGTGGGTCTCCTCTACATGATGGACATGCACCGGGGGATTCGTCACCTGCAACGGCTCTACCTTGTCTTCTCAACGTTGCTGTTGGCGGTGCTGCCGGTGTTGGGACCCGGCCGTCCTCTGGAAGTCTGGTCGTCGCTGGTCATGCTCTGCAACGGAGGGTCCGTCGCCGTTGTAGCTCTGGTCACCATTCGGCGTGAGCGCTCTCTCAGCCACATTCCCATCCATATCTGTATGATGATCAACTTTCTCCTCACGCTGTACTCCAGTCTGCGTCTGCTCTGGATTGATGCGCTGCCTTATCATACACAGTTCTACCCCTTGGTCCTGCTGTTGATGACAGTCTCCCTGTTCATCCCCGTCATACAATGTTCGGTATCGTCCATTGTAAACACCCGCGTGCGCCTGGAAAAGCTCGTGGAGAACACCTCCTATGGCCTTGCCTTCCTGTCGGAGGCGGGGGAACTGCTGGAAATCAATGAAAAGCTGTTGCAGATCCTAGGCACGTCCTGGGATCGGCGGCGCAATGGCCTACCCCGGCCCGATGACATCGGCCTTTCCCGTCTGCTGGAAGCCGGCACGGGAGAGCTGGTCTTCCAACCCAAAAACGGTGGCCAACCGCTTCGGCTGGCCATCACGTCCAAGCCCATCGGCCACCGCCTGGGCGGCCAGCCCGGCATCTTCCTGCAGGTGGAGGACATCACCGAAGAACGACGCACGCTGGAAGACATGGCCACCCGCCAGTACCAAATGAACCTGCTCTTTGAGATGGCCAACGCCTTTGAGCTGATCTGGATGGACGAACGGCTGCAGGCCCCGCGCCTGCTGGAGACACTGGGCTTTCACCTCGATGAGATCCCTTTCCTGGAGTTGATGGAGCGCATCCATCCTGATGATCGGTACAAAGTCAACCCGATTGTCGCTCGGGAGAAACAGAACGTGGTGTCAAACCGGGAGCTGCGGCTGCGCCACGCGAACGGGCACTACCTGTGGTTCCTCTTCAACTGGAAGGAGAACCTGCTGGACGGCAAGCCCTACACCATCGGCGTGGCCCTGTGCATGGATGAACACAAGCGCATCGAGCAGCGAATGGCCCAGAACGAAAAGCTTACGGCCTTGGGGCAGCTGGCCGGTGGCGTCGCCCACGACATGAACAACCATCTGATGACCATACAGACGTCGCTCACCCTGATGAACCGTACCGCCGACGAGGTGCAGCGGCGCAAGTACGCCAGCATCATGCAGGAGGCCATCAACAACTCCACCGCCATGCTGCGGAGCCTTCTGAGCTTCTCTCGCGGGCAGCAGGAGGGGCACACCAACGTGCCCATGCAGAAGATGGTAGAGGTGACGCTGAGCCTTCTGGAGCGGGCGCTGACCGTCAAGATCCACCTGAACTATGAGGACGAGGCTGGCCCGGCGGTTGTCGTCGGAAACTATTATGAGCTGCAAAACGTACTGCTCAATCTGGGGCTCAATGCCCGGGATGCCATGGGTCAGGGTGGCGACATCACCGTACGCACGTGGCTGGCCGATGCCAACCCCGGTATGCCCGACCATGTTGGCCGCTGGTACATGCTGAGCGTGACCGATACCGGCTGCGGCATGGAACCGGAAGTCCTGCGTCACATTTTCGAGCCCTTCTTCACCACCAAGGCTGAGGGCAGCGGCAGCGGGCTGGGCCTCTCCATCACCTATGGCATCGTGCAGCACCATGGCGGCACCATCACGGTGCAGAGTCAACCGGGCGTGGGCACCTGCTTCACACTGGCCCTACCGTTGGCGGCCGACCAGCTTATCGGCTGCGACATGACTGAGGAGTGCATGACCAGCGAATCCCTCAATCAGAAAGTCATGAACAACTGAACTCTGCCTCAGTGCCTTTAATATCATGCGTTGTCAAACGGTGCGGGCATGCTCTGTAAAGGGACACCTTCGTTGCCAACCATGCAGCGTGGTTGGGGGACTTGTACCCCCGGCCAATCCAGCGGTTTTTGTTGTACCCTTGTGAATTTCCACCTTGATATGAATCCAAGCAAGCAACTCATGCTGTCTGTGCCCCGATGGCGTCTCCGCCGGCGGCGCAAGTAAAAGTATTTCCCTTCCCCCACACCCCTATCCACCTTCGTAAAACCAGCGCTGTGTTTTGCACCCACATGGTACCGCCGCCGCACCACCGCCGGCAACCCGTTTATCACTGTGGGCGCTCGCCAACGGTGGCAGACGCGGAGCGGCTGCCACCAGGAGTCTTCTTCTTCTACCATCAAATCGTCGTAGTAGTAGGGCGTGTGCAGATGTGGACAACCATGGGAAAACCACGCAAACACGAGGGTTCTGGCCTTTGGACTTTCCCCAGGGCTGTGGATGACGGGTGCGCCGACGGATTGGTTATACCCATGGTGGGTGGTGTGTTTCCCGCTTGCACCCTGTCATACGACAAAAAGAAGGGTTTGGCTGGCCAGTTTTCCACTGATTTATGCAAACTGTGGAGAACGGTGCGGGGGATGGCTGTGAATCGTCCATGCACAGTGCGGGTGAAAACTGCCACGATGCCTGTCCACATCAGGGGTGAGGTTGTTCACAGCTCTGTGGATAACTGTGGATAACTTTTGAGAGAAGTCACGATTCTTGTCGAAACGACGTACGGGGTTGTGGATGATTACAGCACCAGCGGCAGTAATGCCACCAGCACCGCGCCTGGCACCCCCAACACCCCCGCGCACAGCGCCGTGATGCCGTTGACCGCAATGGTCAGGTGCAGTGTTTGGCTCATCAGATCCAGCGCCAGCAGGAGCACGCCGCCAAAGAAGGCATTGAGCAGAAGGCGGCTCATGAATTTGAAGGGTACGAGAAGCAGCCACCCCACGAAGTAGAGTGCTGCCAGCCCCAAAGCGTAGGCGATCAAGAGTTGCAGATGCAATGCCATGGTCATCCCCTCCGGTTATATATACAGCTTATGGGCGCTCAATATGCGCTTCGCGTTCGCGGCTGTCGCCTTTGGCGTCAGCCGCGAGTTGGGGGGCTCGTGCAGATTAGGTTATCCCGCGACGTACATGCCGCCGCGGGGCATTCGGATGCGTAGGTCGTGCGGGGGCTTTACGATGGGAGACGCGCCTGCTGGCAGGCGGGGTAAGGTGCAAACTTCGTGTGCTGCTCGCCCCTGCGACCTGGGATGCGCCTAAGGCCGACGGTACTGGGTCACAACCCTTGTGGTGTGACAGCCCGCACGATGCGATCTAGGTACCGGTAAGGTGGGGAACGTTGTGATGGGGCGGCTACCGGGAGCGGAGCACGCTGAGATCCTGTCCCCCATAATTGGGGAGGTATACGAATAACAGGTTATGACCAGAGTTTATTGTGGCGTCCATCGTATCCTCGTGCCGTTGTCCGGTTTATGCCACAAAAAAACACCAAAGGGACAACGATCCCTTTGGTGCACGCCTTGTTTTCTTCCCGTCACTGATCGCGTTGCTCCATCGCCTGGCTTCGCGTTCTTTCGCCGCGTCGTGCGGCCAGGGCGTTGTGACGCAATACCCTCACGGACGCTCAGGTAGACGCCTATCCAAAGCGTCTTCATACAGCGCGTCGCCGTTGCGGAGCTTGCGCATCAGGTATTCGTATTTGCGTCGTGCGGCTTCCACCTCGTAGAGGGCATACTCGATGAGATCGGGGTCGGTGATCGAGTTGAAGTAGCGCTCAGCGGCGTGCCAGGCGTCCAGCGCACGCATGGCTTCGGCGGTATATTCGTCCACCGCCGAGGGCGGCAGCTGCTCCACGCCCTCCAGCCGGTCGAGCAGCCGGCGGAACCCGTCGTTCATCCGTTCCAGCATGGGTGTTCCTCCTTTGCGGGGGTTACCCCGTCCTCTGGAGTATTGCCGGAGTGCCATCCATTCATAACCGGGAACCATAAAGTACTTTTCAATTCTCTACCCAAGACATACAATGGGGATAACAAAAACGACGCCATCGGGAGATCGTCATGATGAGGAACCGCGTGCGTGTGTGGCTGGGATTCGCTGTGCTGGTGGCCGGGCTTTGGGTGGCCGTGCTGGCCCAGGGCGTGTGGGGGATGGATGACATTGGCCGAGGGATCAGCCGCATCCCTCCGGTGACGCTGGCGGCGGTGTTCGCCGTAGGGGGGCTGCTGCTCCTCCATCTTCGTCCCCGGTGGCGGGACTGGCGGGTGGTGCTGCCAGCACTGGTGGTCTGCGCCGGGTGCAACGTCGTTCTGACCTTCTGGATGGACTGGCTGCCGAGACCGGGTGGGCTGTCCGTCGCGCTGCTGGGGCTGCTGACGGCGGCGCTGGTGCTGGCGTTAGTTCGACCCGCCCAGCCCCGGGTAGACGGCCGTAAGGTGTTGCTGCGCGCGTTGCTGCTGGTGGGCGTGGTGGTGCTGGCCGCCGTGCTGGATCGCTGGGTGCTCCCGAACCACCCCATCCGTGGCAGCATCGGGCCCCTGTGGGGGTACCGAGTGGCGCTGATTTCCCTGTGGCTGCTGACCACCCTGCTGGCGGCGGCGCTGTGGCGGCTCTTTGATGGGGGCGCCGTGTCGCTGCCGATGGCAGCGGCGTCGCTGGCGCTCTTCCTGCTGCCGTGGGCGTTGCTGCTGCCCGCGGCCAAACCCCTGCGCCTGCTGCCGTGGCTGCAGCACTCCCTGCGGCTCAACCTGGTTACCGACCTCAGTTTCGGCCCCACGTCGGCGCTCTTCGGGCTGTTTCTGGGGTTGGCGGTGGGCTGGGCCATGGATGCCTGCCAATGCCGCCGTGCCCGGTTGGAGACGGTCGCGCAAATCCGCGCCTCGGGCGAGGAGGTAGAGGACGAGACCACCCTCGATGCGTGAACGACCGGCTACCCCAGGCCCCACATCGAAAAAGCTGGCAGCAACCAAACCGCTGGAGTTGGCCAAGCCCAGTGGCCTGCCCTCATGTAGGCGCACCCACGATCGCAGAGGACAGCGTCCCCCGGTTTGGCGGGAGGGCTGTCAGGACCGCCGGGGTCAGCTTTCACCGCACACAAAAAGCCGGGGAACGAATCCCCGGCTTATCGATAGCTGGTATGGGACTGGAAAGAGAGGTTCATCACCGCAGTGATGGACGCGACAGAGCTATTCCCGGTCCGGCACGCCCTGCCGGGCCATCTGCGGTTTCACCCATACGAGGAACAGGGCCGCCGACGCCGCCAGCGCCGTCGTGAACACCAGAAACATGCCGCCGTACCCAACGAACTGGGACACGGCCCCGCCGATAAGCGCGCCAATGCCCGTGCCAGCGTCGAAGGTGCCATAGAGCGTGGCGGTGGCCACGCCGCGGCGGTCCTCCGGGCACAGGCGGTAGGTCAGGGAGTTGACGACCGGGTTGTTGACGCCGAACCCGAAGCCATTGAGGAACCCTGCCAGCAGCAGCATCGGCAGCGTGTGAGAGAGTCCCACCAGCGCCAGGCCCACCACCAGCAGGCCAATGCTGGAGACGATCACCCCCATGGTGCCCAACCGCCGCAGCAGCGGCTGCACCACCGGACGGGAGAGCAGCATCCCGCCCACGTACACCGCGAAGTACACCCACAGGTTGCCGATGCCCTGGGACATGGCCCACACCGGCAGGAAGGTGTTCAAAAGGCCGGTGGTGAGCGCAATGCAGGTGTTGGCCAGGCAGAGTTTGACCACCGATCCCTCAATCACGTCGTGAACGGTGAGTTTGCCGGTGCTGGGCCGGGGCTGGAAGTGCCGGTGGTTGTCCATGGGCAGGAACACCGCAATGGCACCCACGCCCAGCAGCCCGCCCACCAGGAACACGGGCCCGAAGCTGCCGCCGGAGGACAGTACCACCGCCAGCGCCGGCCCCAGGCTCAGGAACGCAATGTTGCAGAGCACGGTGAAGAAGCCCACGCCCTCCACCAGCCGCCGGGGATGGGTCACGTCGGTCACCAGCGTGCCGGTGCAGTTGGTGTAAGCCGAGTAGCCCACCCCCTGCAGGAGCCGCAGCCCCAGCAGCGCCGCCGGCATCCAGAGCCACCGTAGCGGCACCAGCGCCAGCAGAAAGAGCGCCATGCCAAAGAGCAGCATGCCGCGCCGCCCACGCCGGTCGATGAACGCGCCGAAAAACGGGCGCGTCAGCACGATGCCCAGCGTGTATACCGCCGTCAGCAGGCCGATCGTCGCGCCGTTCATGCCCTGCCCTGCAGCGATGAGCGGGATGGCCGTGTTCATCGTGCTCACCGGCATGGCCATCAGGATGGACCCGATGACCAGCAGGATGTAATTCTTGTTCCAGAGTTTCTCCATGAAGCCCACCCTTTTGTGTACTGTGGAACAGTATAGCCGGATGGACTGCGGCTACACAAGCGGGGCCGTGTGAAATCATACCTTGTATAGGCATTCCGGGGTGGGTGGCGGGCGGTGATTTTCTGGCGAAAGATGTAACGACAATTAAGGCGTCTGCCGAGGGCGGCACTTTACAGCGACAAAAGTGCGCAAATCCGCCATCCCGTTCGTTCTAGTAGCGGGAGCCGGATAGCCCTACTATCGGGGCGCGTTTCGAGTTTCCCCTTGGCGACCGGGGGGCACTTAGCTTGGGACAGAGGGGCGGGATGTTTGAGTCTTCCCGTTGCGGAGCATAAGGGAAGGCGAGTTACCGCCCTCTGCTACTCAACCCCGTACCGGTCGACAAGTCTCGGAAACTCGTCCGCGCCCTTGGGCGTTTTGGGTCCTTTTGCGCCATCAAAAGGACCGCCCGCGGCAGCGAGTCGCTTTGATCTTATAGAGTTCTACTTTTACAGCCAACTTCTACGCGTCACCTACCCAAAGAAGTGGGGTGCTTGTCCTGCAGCTACGAACCACAGCAGCCCTTGCCCACCAGCCCCACCCATGCTATGGTACTACCAACAGGAGGCAGGACGCATGAACGAACCCATCGTGTTCATTGGCCCCATGTGCGCGGGCAAAAGCACCGTGGCGGCACTGGTTTCCGCGCGCATCGGCCAGCCCCGGGTGGAACTGGACGAGGTGCGCTGGCCCTACTACGAGGAGATCGGCTTCCGGCGGGAGGACGAGCGTGCCGCCTATGAGACCGGCGGGATGGATGGGGTGTTTGCCTATTGGAAGCCCTTCGAGGCCCATGCCGTCTGCCGGGCGGTAGCCGACTACCCCGGCCACGTCATCGACCTGGGTGCGGGCCACAGCGTGTACGAGGAGCCGGAGTCCTTCGCCCGCGTGCGTGCGGCACTCACCCCCTGCCCCGTCATTCTGCTGCTGCCCTGCGCCGATGTGGACCGGGCCGAGGGCATTCTGGCCGAGCGACTGCGTCAGCTCACCGACGAGCCCGCGGCCTTTGCCCTCAACCGCCACTTTCTGGAGAGCCCCTGCAATGCCCTCTTGGCCAAGCACACGCTCTACACCGAGGGGGAGAGCGCGGAGGAGACGGCGGCGCGGGTGATGGGGTTGGTGGAAAAAGGAAAGTAGCTAGAGTTGGCTGCAAATTGGAGCGGAAGCGACAGCGCATAGTGAAGCTTTGTATAGTTACGCCCGCTTAGAATGTAACGACCGACATAGCACTTGCCGCGGGCGGCACTTTTGGTAAGCGCCAAAAGTGCCCAAAAGCGCTGTGGGCGCGGGTGAACTTCCTAAGACCTGACGACCGGCACCAGCTTGGGCAGCAACGGCGGTAACTCGTTTTCACATTGCTCTGCAATGTGAAAACTCAGACATCCCGCCCGTTGTCGCCGAGTTATCTACCACCGGTCGCCAGGGGGGAAGTTCACACGCGCCCGAGGGGGAAACCCGCGAGAAAACGCCAAAGGGACCTGTGTCCCTTTGAAATCCCTATCATGGCTTTGGACGTGGGTTGTGCCACGTTCCCCTCGGTGTCGGGGTTCAAGGAGGCAACGACCACTTGAACGCATCCTCCGAACCCGCCGATTTTTTTGCCAGCCTAAAAACAACAACCGCCCGGCACATAACCGGGCGGCGCTGGTTTCTCCCTCTTTCGCAGCCTTATTTCTTCTCGAAGATGTTATTCGGGTTGAACCCCAGGAAGTTGCGGCCTTTGGTGATCATTTTGGAGGTCGTGGCGTCCATGTCGAAGCCCTTGACCGGGCCGTCCTTGGGCTGCACGGGGGCTGAACCCAGGCGCAGGCGGCCGGAGCCCCAGAAGTTGGGCACCTCGGTCATGCTGTAGGTGCCGTTCAGGATCTGGTGGCACAGGTCGATGGCGTTGGGCAGGCAGTCATCCTCCAGCGGCAGGCCCAGGGGGCGGAAGTCGT
>JAEYRA010000053.1 GCA_023409755.1 Bacillota bacterium | reverse complement strand
CCTTAAGGCGTGCACGAATACACTGCAGCAGGAAAAGTCTGGCCCGCCTGTGTGCGCGGCCAGTCAGGGGAGGAAACACCATGGACGAGACTTGGATGAGACCCGATCACCCGCCGGTCATCATGGCGGTGGCGCGGATGCGGGGCAGCTCCCAGTACCCCCAGGTCGAGGGGACCGTCACCTTCCACCAGGGCATGCGGGGCGTGGTGGTGATGGTGGAGCTGGCAAACCTGCCGGTGACGCCCACGGGCTTTTTTGCCCTGCACCTGCACGAAAACCCTTGCGGTTCACCGCTGCCGCCCGAGCCATACTCCGGGGCGGGCGGGCACTACAACCCGGCGGGGCAGCCGCACCCCCGCCACGCCGGCGACTTCCCGTCGGTGCTGCGTCTGCGGGATGGCACGGCTTCCCTGCGCTTTCTCACCGATCGCTTCCGCCTGCGGGATGTCATCGGCCGCTCGGTGGTGCTGCACCTGGGGGTTGACGACTTCACCACCCAGCCCGCCGGCAACGCCGGGCCGCGCATCGCCTGCGGGGAGATTGCGCTGCGCTAGTCGCTTCGCGCGTCGGGGGCGACCGCTTCGCGATCACCGCGAGTTAGAGAGCTCGTTAAGATGATTGGTTTGCCCGCCACCGCACATGTCGCTGGCGGGCTTCTTGTTGGCCTTGCTCGTTCTTGGCTTTTACGATTGAAACGCCCGCTCCCGCGGGGAGGGGCCGAGTGCCTCGAATCGGCTGCTTTGTGCCGCTGCGGGGTAAACCCGCGACGCGGCTGTTGGGGAACGCGCTCGGAGTGCTTTGAGCTACAGCAGGGATTACAGATCCTCGCCCTGCGGTACCGTTTATGTGCTTGTACAAAGCATTCCGGACAATTGCGCCTTGGGGTTATGTCCTCTGGGGAACCGTCATACAAGACGGGGGATTCAGAACAACCGTTTCGCCAATCTCAAACTTCCCTCTTGCAAGCTAACGAACGTTAACCTATAATGGCTAACGGACATTAGCTAACGGAGGAACCATGGAAGGAACGACAACCCGGGAGCGCATTCTGCGGGCGGCGCTGGAGCTTTTCGCCCAGAGCGGATACGAAGCCGTAACCGTCGCGCAGATTGCCAGTGCGGTGGGCATCCGCGCGCCGTCGCTCTATAAGCACTTTCGCAGCAAGCAGGACATCTTCGACGCCATCCTGGGGGAGATGGAGACCCGCTACCAGGCGCAGATGGCTGCCCTGCGCATGGATGGGATGAACCCGGCTGCCGATGCCGGCACCTTTGCCCGGGCCGATGCCCCGGTACTCATTGCCATCGCCCGGGGCTTGTTCCGCTACTACCTGCACGACGAGTTTGCCGCGCCCTTCCGGCGGATGCTGGCGGTGGGGCAGCACCACAACCCGCGGCTGGGGGAGCTGTATGCCCGGCAGTATGTGGAGGACCCACTGGCTTTCCAGGGCGCGCTCTTCGGCCTGCTCATGCAGGGCGGCCACCTGCGGGCGGGGGATGCCACGGCCATGGCGCTGCACTTCTACGCGCCGGTGTTCCTGCTCCTCACCCTGTGCGACAGCCAGCCCGAACAGGAACCTGAGGCGCTCCGGATGCTGGAGCGGAGCATACAGGAATTTCTGCGGACATACCAAGTAGAAAATGGCGGCCAACCGCCTGAGAATGGAGGATCCCTATGAAACAGGCACTCATCAACCGCCTGGGACTCCTGGGCATCGTGAGCTTTCTCTCGTATCTGGCGGCGGTGGTCTTCTCGCCGCTGGCCTACCCGGGCTACTCCTGGCTGCGGCAGGCCGTCAGCGACCTGAGCGCGGCGGACGCGCCTTCCCGCGCGCTCTGGGGGCAGCTGAGCTGCCTGTATGGCGTGTGCGCGCTTGTCAGCCTCACGCTGGCCTGTGTGTTTGTGCAGGGGCGCATGACCCGTACGCTGCGGCTGGGCGTCTATCTCTTCACCGCCATGAACGCCGCGTCCTACGTGGGGTATGGGATCTTCCCCCTCACCAGCAGCGGGTACGCCGGCACCGTGCAGGACGTTATGCACGTGGTGGTGACGGGATTGGTGGTGGGGCTGTCCATCGCGTCGCTGGTGCTGCTGGTGGTGGGCGGTGCCCGCCGGCGGGAGTATGGGTACCTCGCCATCGGCGCGGGGGTGGCGCTGGCGTTTATGTTCGCCGGCCCGTTGGGCATCGGCCTGGCTCCGGCGTCCCTCTTCGGCCTGTTTGAGCGCTTCAGCACCCTGTCGGCGGCGGCCTTCACCCTGTTCCTTGGTGTCTGCCTGATGACGGGCTTTGAACCGGCGCGGGCCACGGCGTCCGAAAATCCCTCCGCTCCAGTCTGATGGACGAACGACAGCAAAACCCCCGCGATGGTCTGAATCGCGGGGGGTTGGTTAGTGCGGGGGGTGATTGCCTGCGGGTTCGGCTTCTTACAGCCCCAGCCCCTGCAGCAGCAGGTGGAGCGGCAGCAACGCCCCGCCGCAGGCGACCGCAATGAGCAGGCTGAGCGGCAGCCGGCGGGTCGGCGGCAGGGGTCGGCGCAGCGCAAGGAGGTGGCACAGCAGGAACGTGCCCGCCATGCCCGCGGCAAGGAACAACGCACCGGCCACTCGGTTCCACAGCAGGGGCCAGCCTGTCAGCGCGAACTCGCTGGCGATGCCGGTGGCGCCCTCCACATCAACAACGCTGACGAGGAGCCCCACGGCCAGGAAGCCCACGGCAACCACCAGTTGGGCCGCCAATACGCTCAACCCGCTACGCACCAACAACGCCCCATAGCCCATGGGCCGTTGCACGTCAGCGGGGCGGCGGGCAAAGAGCGCATATCCCGCGGCGGTGGCCAATGCCAGCCAAACCAGCCACAGCAGGGCCAGCACCAACGTGTGGCGGGAGGGCACGAGCAGCGTGAACAGATCCCACAGGATGCCATTGCTTGCCAGCATACCAGCACCGTCCTATCTTATTTGGTTGTTGTCCGATGGCTACCGCCCGGTGGAGCGCCCTTCCGGCGTGCCGGCGCGTTCGCCCAAGGCCGTCCACACCTCGGGGTGCAGGCGGGGCATGTTCACCGGGCGCATGTCGTGGTCCACAAACACGTGCACCGTGCGCCCGTGTGCCAAGAGCGTCCCGGTGTCGCGGTCCAGCACGTCATAGGCCGCGATGACCTTCAGGCCCTTCAGCGCCTCCAACCAGGTGCGCACGATGACCCAGCCGCCGTAGCGGGCGGGCTGCTTGTATTGGCAGGCGCACTCCAACAGGGGGAAGTAGAAGCCCTCGTCCTCCAGCTTCGGGTAGGAAAGGCCGATGGCCTCCATGTAGTTCGTGCGCCCCTCCTCAAACCAGGGGAAGTAGTTGGCGTGGTAGACCACGCCCATCTTGTCGGTCTCGGCGTAGCGCACGCGGAGCGGGGTGTCGTGGTAGAAGGCTGCCATGGGCGTTCCGTCCTTTGGTTTTCCCCCATTGTAACCCTTTGGAGGTCGTTGAGCAACGCACAAGTGGGGTAG
>JAEYRA010000129.1 GCA_023409755.1 Bacillota bacterium | reverse complement strand
GGGACTGAGAGTCGGCGACATGTGCGGTGAATCAGCACGCTGGATGCGTGCAAAACCGTCACGCCGTGAAGGCATTGCTCTGCAATGCCTTAGCGCCCGGATGGCGCGTAAGGCGTGAACGGCGATCTGGCCATAACGAGAACAAGCACTTTGAATCGCGGCTGTCGCAACAGCGGCCGGGTCGCTATGGCGAGCAGTGGCCGAAGGCCACGACCAGCCAGACGCGAAAGGCTGTCGACTTTGTCGACAGCCTGACAGGCCACCCGTTTGGGTGGCCTGTTAGGCTCCTCATTGCTAATTTTGTGCCAGCTTTGATGGCTCAAAGTATTTCGTGAGGGCCTCGACGCTGAAGAGTGACCATGGTTCCAGAGTAAACTCCACCGTCGAAGTTTCATTGGAGAGGCAGTAGGTCATCCAAACGTCCTGGGTGACGCCGGGTTTGACCTTTCTATATTGTGCAGCGGTGTCGATTGGGTCGTCGCTCAGCAACTCCGTGATGGCTAGCTCCACCCCATCCTGATAAGCGACGGAGTACAGGGCAGAATCCGCTTCGATGGGCTCCGTGGAGTTGTTCGTCCACCGCAGATGGATGGCGATGGAAGGACTGCCGTCGTAGTCGTCCACCAGCACCGCTTCGAGAATCTCCGCATGGTAGTCTCCCAGGTCGCCGCTGTCTACGGCGTTGGCTGTTTTTAGTGCCAATGCAGACTCTGCTGTGACGGGGTTTGATGCCTCCCGCACCATGAACAGAAATCCGAAGCCCACAGCAGCCATCAAGGCGAGCTGGACGAGTACGCTGAGGGAAACGACTACGGCGATGGTGGCACCGAGGGGCCACCTTTTCCTGGTTGCGGGCTGCTGTGGCTTGGGTTCCATAGGAAGTCCTCCTCTTGTTGGTGTAGAGCACGATGGATGATGCACTAATCGCCTAATTATTATCATTATACAATGAATGTGTACTCCTGTCGGAGAATAAATCGCTCTGATATCTATCAGTCAACCAGCAACAGCAGGTGCTGTGTTTGCTCGGTCACAGTAGTGCGTCGGATGCCCATGGGGGGATTACCTGTCGTCCGCTTTCGCAAAGGTGGCTGTTCTCATACTGGCCTGTGGGTCATCCTTGACGCTGCCCGCCTCGGTTGCTACAATGTTCTTGCCATCAACGCCCTGTGCGCCGGCGGATTGCGAAGTTACGCCGGAAGAGCCCGACAATGTGGGCCTGTTGGCATTCGCATCAGAGGAGCCATCCGGCTCCTTTGGTTTATGGGTTTTCGCATCCCAATTTTCACCGATGATGTGATCTTACTCCTTTATCTCTGTGGACAGAAGACATTGCTATTGGCTAGATTCATTTGGCTAAGATGGCTTTAGCTCGCCCTTTGTGCTATCCTTGTGCCAGCGGAAGGAAGTGATCCCGTGTCCATGTATGTTCTGACGACCACCCGCCGGCTGCTCGACCTTTCTCCCCTGGCTTCCGGCGAAATGCCGCTGGAGTTTATTTCTGGCTCCTGGCGCACAGCCCGATCGCTCATGGGCTGGGAGCTTGGTGAAGGGTTCTCTCTGACGGACGCCGAAGCGGCCGAGATCTGCCGCACTGGCAAGCTGTCTGCCTCAATCGAGGCCCACATATCGCGTGAAATCTGAAGTATTTGACTACGCTGTACTGGAAAATAAAAGGTATTTTTTGCTAGCAAACTATCTTAAGTCACCAGTATTCTGGCAATAAATTTTTCCGTATTTACCCTTAATACCCCAAAGAAACCACGTAATTAAGTTGGTCTCTATGTGGGGCGGAGGGGTTGACTTTGACGCCGCGTCAACTGCTATGCTCATACCGGAAAGGGGAGTGACCTATGGCGCTTGTCACCATCCGCGACCTCAGCCGGGACTGGGGTCTCTCCACCCGCACCCTGCGGTATTGGGAGCAGATCGGGCTCATTGCCAGTGTACGTGGGCCGGACTATGCCTACCGCGCCTATGACGAGGCGGCGGTGGCGCGCATTCGGCAAATCGTGGTGTTGCGCCGCCTGCGGGTGCCTCTGCGGGCCATTGCGGGCGTGCTGCGGGATGGCACCGTGGCCGCGCTTGTCGATGCCCTGGCAGCCCAGCGGGCGGAGCTCGATGGCCGGATGGCAGCCCTCGCCACGGTGCGGGGCGTGGTGGATGCCCTCATCAGCAGGCTGCGGGGCTGCCCGGCGGGCGATGCCCTCCGGCTGCTGGGGGAGGACGAGGTGACGGCGCTGGTGGCCGCCCTGCCCCTTTCCAATCCGATTGTGCGGGAGGAAAAGCCAATGGAAGACCTGAACCGGGCCAACGAGACACTCAACGAACTCACCGACGTCCGCATTCTGTGGCTGCCCCCGGCCACGGTGGCCGCCAGCCATGTGGTGGGGGACGACCCCGAGTACCACGCGGGCAAGGCCCTCGACCAGTGGGTCATCGACACGGGGCTTGCGGAGCGCAAACCCGACCTGCGGCACTATGGGTTCAACCACCCCAACCCCGTGGACGAGACGGGCTTCCACGGGTACGAGGTGTGGGTGACGATCCCCGATGACATGGAAGTGCCGCCCCCCTTTGAGCGCAAGCAGTTCACCGGCGGGCTCTACGCCGCCCACATGATTCCGATGGGCAACTTCCACGAGTGGGAGTGGCTCTTCCAGTGGGTGATGAAGAACCCCGAGTACGAGTTTGCCGGTGACATGCAGGACCAGGAGCACATGATGGGCCTGCTGGAGGAGCACCTCAACTACATTGGGCACATCCGCCAGGGCGTGGCCCCCGCCGAACCCGAGGGCATGCAGCTTGATCTGCTCATCCCGGTGCGGCCGCGCGGGTAACAGCCCCCAGCCTCACACAGCACAACCGACCCTCTCGTAGGAGAGGGCCGGTTGTGCTGCATTCATGACCCGCAGCAGGGATTGAACCAATGCTGACGAGCAGCGAAATCGCCCGGCGCAGACGCGCCGGGCGATTGGTCAAAGAGCGGGTATCAGGTATCAAATCATACCCCACATGGCAACGCCGGACAGGGACGCTTCAGGCTTCGATTGTCGGCACGGGCCCCAGCGGCTCCTCGGCCGGTTCGGGTTCCTTCTCCGGTTCGGGCTCGATGGCCTGGGGGCCAACTTTGCGGCCCAGCACCACAAAGCAAACGATGCCAACCACCACAAAGCCGATGCCGCCCACAATGCCCGTGGGCAGCGGCCCCACAAAGGGATTGCCCTGCCCGGCCACCAGGAAGTAGCTGGCGGCGCCGGCCATGCCATTGAGTGCCCCATGGCCCACGGCTGCCGGCAGCATGGAGCCGCTGCGGAGCGTCAGCCAGGAGAAGAGGGACCCCATGACCACGCAGAACACCACCATGGCGAGGATGCCCAACCACGGCGCGCCTGGGTAATTGAGGCCATAGTTGTGACCCATGGCGATCATCGGCGCATGCCACAGCCCCCAGATGACACCGGTGAGCAGCGTGGCCGTCCGGGGGGAGAACCGCTCCATCAGCCCCGGCAGCAGGTAGCCCCGCCAGCCCAGCTCTTCCCCGGTGGTAAAGACGATGTTGAGCACCGGCGCGAGGAACAGCCCGCCCACCAGTTGCCCCAGCAGGATGACGCGCATGGCATCCCGCGGCAAGGTTTGCCCGGCTGCGGCAGCCTGGTTTTCCGCCGCGTCCAGTACTGCCGTCATGGAGGGGTCAAACTGGCCGGGCCACAGCAGGAAATAGACTGCCGCTCCCACCGCGATGAGCACCGGCGGCAGGAACCACGCCAGTAAGTATTGACGCCACCCACGCCGGAAGTTGGGCTTCAGCATCAGGTTGCCAAAGCCCTGCCGGGTGATGGCGCGGGTGGCCAGGCTCGCCAGTGCCGGCACCAGCATAAAGAGCGAAAACACCACCGTTGCCAGTGGGTTGGCAGTGCCGCCGGCAGCCATGAGCCCAAAGGCCATGGCCCAGGTCACCCCAAAGGTGAGCGCCAGGAAAATACCGATTCGTTTCATTCTTCCTCCTGTAGCCGGGCATGAAATTCCCCGCTCTGCATAGACTTCGCGGGAGAGATCGCCCGACCTGCCATACCATTATATACCAACCAATTTGGGAATGGAGGGAACATCCATGAAACGTCTTTCTCCTTGGCTCAACGGTCTGTTTTTCCTGCTCATGGTGACAGTCAACGTTTTGGCGGAGTGGCTGCCCATTGCCGGGGTCACCACCGGCGAGGTATCGGCCAAGTACCCCACGCTCATCACCCCCGCACCCTACGCGTTTGCCATCTGGGGGGTGATCTACCTTGGCCTGGCGGCTTTCTGCCTGTGGCAGGCAGGGTGCTTTGGCGGTGGCGGGAAGGAATGGGCCACTGCCGTGCTGCCGTGGTTCCCCCTCTCCTGCGTGTGCAACGCCGCCTGGCTGGTACTGTGGCACTACGAGCGGCTGGGTTGGGCTGCGCTGGTGTTGGCGGGGCTGCTCTTGTGCCTCATTGCCCTGTGGCCCCGGGTGAACGCGGCGCAGGGGCGTGACCGGTGGTTGGTCTTTGTCCCGTTTGGCCTGTACCTCGGGTGGGTGTCGGTGGCCACCATCGTGGGGGTGGCGTCCTGGCTCACCTCTCTGGGGTGGCAGGGCGGGCCGCTGACACCGGCCGGGTGGGCAGCCCTCATGGTTCTGGTGGCAGGCGGGCTGTCTCTGGCGGCGCTGTGGCGGGCCAACTGGCCCTTTTCTGTGGCGGTGTGCTGGGCGCTGGGGGCCATTCTGGTGCGCCAGGGCACGGAATACGCCTGGCAGTATCCGATCATCGTGTGGGCGGTGGCCGCGGCGCTGGCGGTGCAGGTGGCGGCGCTGCCCTTTGTGTGGCGCCGCCTGGGGGACGAACGCTGACACCTTGGGCGGCAGGCCGGGCTGTGGTATACTGCGGCCATGAGAAACGCAAGTAACCCCATGCCCTTTGATGCCCGGCGAACGGCCGATGCCCTGATCGTGCCGGTTGACCGGCTGGGCACACTCTTTGCCCTGCCGGGTGCCCTGCTGCCCTGGTACGACAGCCATGCCCGGGTGCTGCCCTGGCGCAGCCTGCCCACGGCTTACCGCGTCTGGATATCGGAGATCATGCTCCAGCAGACGCGGGTGGAGGCCGTGCTGCCCTACTTTGAACGGTTCCTGGCGGTGATGCCCACGGTGGAGGCACTGGCCGGGGCCGACGAGGGCACACTGTTGAAGCTGTGGGAAGGATTGGGCTACTACAGCCGGGCCCGCAACCTGCAGAAGGCTGCGCGAGTGGTGGTGGAGCGCTTTGGCGGTGAACTGCCCCGTGACCCGACAGATCTGCTGACGCTGCCGGGCATCGGGCCCTACACCGCCGGGGCCATCGCGTCCATCGCCCACGGCGTGGCGGTGGCGGCGGTGGATGGCAACGTGCTGCGGGTGGCAACGCGGCTCACGGCCAGCGGGGCCGACGTGGCGCAGCCCGCCGTGCGGCGGGCGGTGGAGGCACTCATGGCCGCCGCGATGCCCGCCGACCGGCCCGGCGACTTCAACCAGGCGTTGATGGACCTGGGTGCGACGGTGTGCCTGCCCAATGGCCAACCGCGCTGCGAGGACTGCCCGGCGGCGGCACTTTGTACAGGACGGGCGCTGGGGGTGGCCGCCACCCTGCCGGTGAAGGCCGCCAAAGCGCCCCGCCGGGTGGAGCGGCGCACGGTGCTGGCGGTGGTGGGCGAGCAGGGCCTGCTGCTGCGCCAGCGGGAGCCCCGGGGGCTGCTGGCCGGCCTGTGGGAGCTGCCGGGCGTGGAGGGCTGGCAGGGCCCCGACGAGGTTGCCGCCGTGGCAGCGTGCTGGGGGCTCACCGTCACTGGCCAAGCCGCGCCCCTGCCCGACGTGCTGCACGTGTTCAGCCATGTGGAGTGGCTCATCAAGGCCTGGCGGGTGGAGGCCCACGGCGACCCGCCGGATGGCTGGTGCTGGGCCGACCGTGCCGCCCTGGCGGAGCTGGCAGTGCCCAGCCCCTTCGCGCCCCACCTGCGGGCGCTGGGCCTGCGGGGGTGAGCGAAAGTGATGTGCTCTCATGGATCATGGAGCTAAAACAAGAAACCTCTTTGATCCAGATAGCCCGCTAAGAAATGGATTCTGGCCCGCTCGCTCCTCGGTTGATTCTCTGTGACATGTTCCTGGCGATGATGCCCCCCACTGGGTCGGCTCTTGGCGGCGGTATGCGTATCCTGCGCAGTATCAGTAGAGAGAATATCCGCAGTTGATGTCAAAGGGCATCAACAACAGCTTCATGATTTGCTTCCCGTAGTTGGCAAAGAACCAATCGATGGCTTTGCCATAATTCTCCCTGCTGTCAAACTCCCAGTAGGAAAAATACTTCACGCATTTTACGATTTTTGTGATCTCCCTGGGCGGCTGGCCGATTTCGTCCAGGAGGAAGAACCGTTTCACATACTTGACATCGATGCAGCCGGGTTGTTGCTTTTGCTCCTCCGCAACGTGTGCAATCAACGTTTCAAATTCGTCCAGCTTATCCGGCCTCACCTGAAACAGCTTCACCTCAGAAAAACTGCCCTTCATGTTTCGTTCCTCCTCATGACCGGACGATCCTGTCAGAATCGTTCGGGAATCCCTTTAATCTCTTTTGAGATTAGCAAAAAGCAAGGCCCGCTGCAACCCTTCCTTGTGCCATACATACCTTCCGGTCAGTCCGCTTGTGTACCCATTCCCCGGGCAATGGGTGTGAAACGACTCCTATTTGCTCCGTTTTCATCGCCGTATGGCGGCTTTCACACAGCTTTCACAAAACCGTCACAGAGCTTTCTTATTTCCATCATGGCCCTTCCTTTTCCGTTTTCTATACTGACGTCATTAAAAGTTTCAAGGGAGGCACAGGTATGTCTGTGATTGCCAAACGGATTGCGGCGGTGGCGCTCTCGTGCGTGCTGCTGTTGGCGGCGGGCGGCTGCAAGGCCAGCGCTGGCAGCAACGCACAGGGGAGCGGCCAGAATGCGCCGCAGGATGACGGCAGCGTGTGGGGCATCGTCACTGCTGTGTCGTCCGACTCCATCACCATTGCCGTGATGCAGGGGATGGGCGGCGGCCAGCGGCCCGATGGGTTCGGCGCGCCGTCCGGCTCGGGCAGGCCCAGCGGGTCGGGCAAGCCTTCGGGCACGCCGCCGGCGCAGGGCGGCCAGCCCGATGCCAGCGGTGCCCCAGGAGGCCTGATGGACACCACCAACCTAGTGAAGAAGACCTATAAAATTGACGCGGACACCAAGATCGTATCCATGGGCGGGCAGGATGGTGCCAAGTCGACCACCCTTGCCACTGGCGACATTGCTGAGAATGGGTTGGTGAGCATCACCACCAAGAGCGGCGACGACACCGCCGCCGCACAGATTGCTGTGATGCAGGGCGGCTTTGGCGGCCAGGGTGGCCCGGGGGGGCCGAATGACAATGGCCGGGGCGGCGGACAGCCGCAGGCCACAGCAACCACACAATCCAATTAAAGGAGTGAAGATATGAAAGGCAAGAAAGGCCGGAAGGTCATCCGCATCGTCGTGACCTGTGTCATCGTCCTGGGCGTCGTGGGCGTCGGGGGCTACCTTCTGAAGGACAAAATTTTCGGCTCGCGGGCAGCGGCTTCCAGCACCAGCTACACCGTGGATAGCCTGACGACCGGTGACATTGAGAAGTCCATCACCGGCACCGGCACGCTGAGCGCCGCCGGCACCGCCGCCGAGACCGCTCCCATTGATGTGACCATCGAGAGCGTCGAGGTCGCCGCCGGTGACACCGTGGCGAAGGGCGATACCATCGCCACCGTTGACACCGACGCGCTGACCGACACCATTTCCGCTCTGCGCAGTGATATCAGCAACCTGGACAACACCATTGCCCAGGCCGCCGGCCAGCAGCAGGATGAGGTCAAGGTGACCTCCGCGGTCGCCGGCCGCGTCAAGAAGATCTACGCCGACGAGGGCGACGACGCGGCGGACCTGACCCTCTCCAAGGGCGGGCTCCTCCTGCTCTCCACCGATGGGTTGATGAAGTTCACCTGCACGCTTTCCACTGCGGGCAGCGTGGCGGCCGGCGATGAGGTGACCGTCACCACCGGCGGCGACGACTACGACGGCCTGGTGGCCTCGGTCGCCACCGACGGCAAGAGCTGCGTCATCACGCTGACCGACAACGGCCCCGCACTTTCCGCCAAGGCGGTGGCCTATGATGAGGATGGCAACAAGCTCGGTTCGGGCAAACTCGCGGTCAACCAGCCCTACACCGTGGCCAGCACCACCGGCGGCGTGGTGGACACCGTCTATGTGGATCTCAATGACCGCGTGAGCAACCGCACGCGCCTCTTCAAGCTCGTGGCCGTGCCGGTGTCTGACACCTACACCGCCAGCGCCGCCACCCGTAACGAGAAGCTGAAGCTGCTGAACCAGGCCATCGCCCTGCAGGAGAGCGGCAAGATCACCGCCACCGAAGACGGCATTGTCAGCCAGGTCAGCGTCAGCGAAGGCCAGATGGCCGCAAAGGGCAGCGCCATATTGACGCTGTACACCGGCAGCGCCTCCACCCTGGAGGTATCGGTGGACGAGCTGGACATCAGATCCGTTGAGGTGGGCCAGAGCGCCAGCGTCGTCGCCGACGCCATCGACGGCACGACCTACGAGGCGACGGTGGAGAGCATCTCCAAGGTTGGCTCCTACAGCAACGGCGTCACGACCTACCCGGTGACGCTGAGGCTTACCAGCACCGACGGGTTGGAGATTGGCATGAACGCCACGGCCACCATCGTCATTGAGAAGCGCGAAGGTGTGCTGCTGCTGCCCATTGAGGCATTGAACAGCTCCCGCGGGGAACAGTACGTTTGGCTCTACACCGGCACCCTGCCGGAGGATAGCTCCACCGACCCGGGCACCCGCACGGTGGTGGAAACGGGTCTCTCCAACGAAAACTATGTTGAGGTCACCAGCGGCTTGACGGCGGATGATCAGGTCGTGGTGGTGCGCACCAAGAGCACCAGCGGCTCCGCCAGCATCGAGCAGTCCGGCTTCGGCGGCTTTGGCGGCATGGGTGGCATGGGCGAAATGCCCAGCGGCGGCTTCCCCGGCGGCGGTGACCGGCCCAGCGGCGGCTTCCCCGGCGGTAGCTTCCCCGGTGGTGGCGGCAACTGATAGGAGGCAATTATGATTAACATGCAGGACATCGTCAAGCACTACCGCATGGGCGACGAAGTGGTCAAGGCCCTGGACGGCGTGTCGCTGAGTGTCCGTGAAGGAGAGTTTGTGGCCATTATCGGCCCCTCCGGCAGCGGTAAGTCGACGCTGATGAACATCATCGGCTGCCTGGACATCGCCGACAGCGGGGAGTATGCGCTGGACGGTCAGGCGATTGGCAACTACAGCGAGCTGCAGCTGGCGCGCATCCGCAACCAGAAGATTGGCTTCGTCTTTCAGGGGTTTAACCTGCTGGGGAAATTAAGCGCCCTGGAGAACGTGGAGCTGCCGCTCATCTACCAGAACCTGCACGGCTCCCAGCGCCGCCGGCAGGCCATGGATGCGCTGGAGCAGGTGGGTTTGGCCGACCGCATCCACCACCGGCCCAGTGAGCTCTCCGGCGGCCAGCAGCAGCGCGTGGCCGTTGCCCGGGCGCTGGCAGCCCATCCGTCGCTCATCCTGGCAGACGAACCCACCGGCAACCTCGACAGCCACACCGGCCGTGAGATCATGGAGCTCTTCCATGAGCTCAACGCGAATGGGAATACCATCGTCCTCATCACCCATGACAGCAACGTGGCGGCGCAGGCCGCCCGGCACATCCGCATCGAGGACGGCCGCATTGTGGAAGGGGTGAGCGCGTGATTTTTCAATCGATTCGCATGGCCTTGAAGGCCATTGCCGGCAACAAGATGCGCTCGTTCCTGACGGTGCTGGGCGTGGTCATCGGCGTCATCGCCGTGACGGTACTCATCGCCATCGCCCAGGGGACGACCTCCTCGGTCACCTCCAGCATTGAATCGCTGGGCACCAATCTGCTCACCGTCAGCATCCGCACTTACCGCAACAATCCGCTGACGATGGATGACCTGGACGAGCTGGTTGACCAGAACAACAACCTCATCTCCGGCATCGCACCGGTCGTGAGCCAGTCTTCTGTGACGGCCAAGGCCGGGGACATCAGCTACGACGAGGCCAGCATTGAGGCAACCACCCCCGGCTACGACACCATCCGAAACCTGATGGTCTCCCAGGGTCGGTTCATCAAGCAGCCCGACCTCGACAACCGCAGCTATGTGGCCGTCGTCGGCTCCGAGGTTGCCGATGAGCTCTTCGGCACCCAGAACGTGGTGGGCGAGATGGTCTCCCTCAACGGCTACGACTTCACCATCGTGGGCGTGCTGGCAGAGAAGGGCTCCACCACCACCGGCTCCAGCGACAGCCGAGTCGTCATCCCCTTCACGCTGGGCGAGCGCATCCTCTTCTCCCCGGGCATCAAGACGTTCTACGTCTCGGCCACCTCGTCGGATACGGTGGACATCGCCCAGGCGGTGGTGGAGAATTACCTGACGAACGTCTTCAACGATGAGGACGCCTACAGCATCTACAACCAGACCGAAATGCTCTCGACAATCACCGACACGACCCAGACCCTGACGCTGATGCTGGGCGGCATCGCCGGCATCTCCCTTCTCGTCGGCGGCATCGGCATCATGAACATCATGCTGGTGTCTGTGAGCGAGCGCACGAGGGAAATCGGCATCCGCAAGGCCATCGGCGCGGCCCGGGGCAACATCCTGATGCAGTTCCTCATTGAGGCGTTGGTCATCAGCGGCCTGGGCGGCTTGCTGGGCCTGGGCATCGCGTTGGGGCTCATGAGCGTCCTATCGCAGGCGCTCGATATGACGCTGACCATGTCGCCCGCGGTGGCGGAGATGGCCATCGCTTTCTCCCTGGTCATTGGCGTTGTGTTCGGCATCTACCCGGCCAACAAGGCGTCTAAGCTGCGGCCCATCGAGGCGCTGCGGTACGACGGGTGAGGTTCCGCGGCGGGCCGGCGCAATTGGGCGACGGCCTGCCCGTTCCTCTGAGGCCGTCCGGCTGCACCTGCGGAGTAGTGTTCCGATGGATGGAACGCAGGCGGGGCATGGGCGGCCTCTTTCATCGCTGGGCAAAGGAGCGAAACCATGGCGTGGTGGCGGAGGCATGGACACAGGGTGGCGCTGGCAGGCCTGTTGGCTGCCACGGCGGGCCTGTGCGGTTGGGGCATCTGGGGCCAGGGCTGGGGCAACGAGTATTACACCGCGGCCGTCCAGAGCATGCTGCAGAGCCCCAAGGCGTTCTTCTTCGCGGGGTTTGACGCCGGCAGTTACATCACTGTGGACAAACCGGCGCTGGGCCTGTGGCTGCAGTGCCTGTTCGCGGCGGTCTTCGGCGTGCACGGGTGGAGCATCATCCTGCCGGAGGTGCTCTGTTCGGTGGCGTCGGTGGCGGTGCTCACCCGCATCGTGGGGCGGGACTGGGGCTGGGCGGTCGGGCTCATCGCCGGAGCGGCACTGGCGCTGACACCGATTTTTGTGGCCGTCAGCCGCACCAACAACCTGGACGCTTCGCTCATTCTGGTGCTGGTGCTGGCGGCGGGTGCGCTGCTGCGGGCGGCTGAGCGGGGGAGCCTCCGCTGGCTGCTATTGGCCATGGCGCTCGTGGGCCTTGGGTTCAACATCAAGATGCTGCAGGCCTGGCTCATCCTGCCGGCGCTGGGGCTCACCTACCTCATCGCGGCCAACACGAACTGGAGGAAGCGTGTGGCCCACCTGGCCGCGGCGGCTGTGGTGGTGCTGGTTGTGTCATTCTCCTGGGCACTTCTCGTGGATGCCACCCCGGCGTCCCAGCGGCCCTATGTGGGCGGCAGCCAGACCGATTCGGTGCTGGAGCTCATTTTTGGCTACAACGGTGTGCAGCGGGTGGTGTCCACCGGCGGCATGGGCGGGGGCATGGGCATGCAGGAGGGCGGCAACCGCGGGGTACTGCGGCTCTTCAATGACACCATGGGCGGGCAGGCATCCTGGCTCCTGGCGCTGACACCCTTCTGCATCCTGACGCTGGCACTGAGCCTGCGGCAGGATAAGCGGCAGAGGGCCCTGCGCCACCTGGTGCTGTGGACGGGGTGGCTCGTGCTCTGCTATGCCTACTTCTGCGTCTCGGGGTTCTTCCACCGCTACTACCTGGCCACGATGGCCCCGGCCATCGCGGCGCTGGTGGGCGTGGGGGTGGTGGCCATGGCGCGGCGTTGCCGTCGACCCGGCTGGCAGGCCCACCTGCTGCCGGTGGCGTTGGTCGTCTGCGCGGGGGTGCAGTTCGTACTGCTGCAGCCCTATGGCACCTGGGCCAACGCGCTGGTGCCGGTGGTGGCGGGGCTGCTGCTGGTGGCGGTGGCGGGGCTCATCGCGGCGCAGGTGCTGCGCTGGGTGCCGTCACTTGCTGCGGTGCGTGTCTTTGGGGCGCTGGGCGTCGCCGCCCTGCTGGTCGTCCCGGCGGTGTGGTCGGTGGTTACGGTGGCCGACGGCAGCAACACCATGCTGCCGGTGGCCGGGCCCAGCCTGCAGGGGGGCACCGGCGGGTTTGGGCCGGCGGGCGGCGGTCAGGCCCCCGGCGGCTTCGGCGGGGGGCAGCGCGGCAGCCAGCCCCCGGGTAACGGCTTTGGCCGGGGTGGCGACGGCCTGGGGCAGGGTTTTGGCGGCGGGCAGGGGGGCGTCTCCAACGAGCTCATCGCCTACCTGACTGAGAACCACAGCGGCGAGACGTTTCTGGTGGCTGTGGCCAGCGCCAACACCGCCGCGCCTATCATGCTGCAGACGGGCCTGCCCGTCATGGCGGTGGGTGGGTTCACGGGCAATGACCCGGCGTTGACGGTGGAGGAGCTCGAACAGATGGTTGCCAACCATGAGCTGCGCTATTTCCTGACGGGAGGGGAGCGCCGCAGTGGCAACGATGCTATAATGAGCTGGATACAGCAGCATGGCACAGCGGTGGCACAAGGGGGCGGGGGCCTGGGCGGGGGGACGCTCTGGGACCTCAACCCCGAGGAGAACGACGTGATTGACGCGGGGGAGGGTCAGGCATGATTCGCATTTTAGTGGCCGACGACGAAGAGCGCATCCGCGCGGCCATCCGGGAATACGCCGAGTTTGAGGGTTGGGTGGTGACCGAGGCCGCCGACGGCATGCAGGCGGTGGAGCTGGCGCGCCTCAACGATTTTGACATTGCCATTCTCGACATCATGATGCCGCGGCTCGACGGCTTCTCAGCCTGCAAGGAGATCCGCCGCATGAAGGACATCCCGGTGCTGATGCTCTCGGCCCGGGGGGAGGAGTACGACAAGCTCTTCGGCTTCGAGCTGGGCATCGACGACTACGTCGTCAAGCCCTTTGGCGGCAAGGAGCTGATGGCGCGCATCAAGGTCATCGTGGCCCGGCGACAGAGCGGTGCGGCCCAGGCGGGTGACAGCCGGCTCTTTGGCGGGCTGGAGATTGACTTCAAGGGCCGCCGGGTGGTGGTGGATGGCCAGGAGGTGAGCATGACCCCCAAGGAATACGACCTGCTCTTCCACCTGGTGCGCAACGCCAACACGGCCTTCACCCGCGAGCAGCTGTTGAGCTCGGTGTGGGGCTACGATTACTTTGGCGACGACCGTACGGTGGACGCCCACGTGAAGATGCTTCGCAGCTCCCTGGGGCCCTACCGCAACCACATCGTCACCCTGCGGGGAATGGGGTATAAGTTCGATGCGCAAGCCTGATTTCAACAGCCTGCACTTCAAGGTGTGGGGCTACGTCATGGCCTTCTCCATGGCCATTGTGCTCCTGCTTTGGCTCATGCAGATTGCCTTCCTTAACGTCTATTACCAGAGCATGAAGCAGGCCAGCGTCACCTCCGCCGCCGGCAAGATCGCTGCGCTCTACGGGCACATTCAGGGGCAGGAACTGAGGAGCCAGCTGCAGAACCTGGCCAACGACAGTGACCTGTTCATCAACATTCTGGACACCAACGGCCAAAGTCTGTTTTCCATCGACCCGGTGGGGAGGGACTACCGCACGCCCATCGAGCGCCTGCGTGAAAATGACCCCAACATACCCCCGTTGCCTGGCGGCAGTGCCGCTGGCAGCGACGCCAGCAATGATGGCAGAACCGGCGGCATCGGTGGCAATGGGGACTGGTCACCCTATCGTGACCTGGCCCAGCGCATTCTGCAGGAACCCGACCACATGGTGGAGGTGGGCTTTGACGACCAGAACGGGCGGCGCATGCTCGTTTTGGGCCGGCAGATTTCCACCGCCAATGGGGAGCAGGCGTTGATGGTCGTCAGTTCCCCCGTGCAGCCTCTGACGGAGACCGTAAAAATCCTGAGCCGTCAGTTGGTTTACATCAGCATCGCCATCCTGGCCATGTCCATCCTCGTGTCGGTGGCCATCGCCCGGCGGGTCTCCCAGCCCATCACCCGCATCCGCGACGGGGCCATGCTGCTGGCCCGGGGCAGGTACGATACGACCTTTGAGCATGGCATGTATTCGGAGGTCAACCAGCTGGCTGACACCCTGAACCACACGGCCAAGGCCCTGCAACAGGTGGAGGGGTTGCGCACCGAGCTCATCGCCAACGTCTCCCACGACCTGCGCACGCCGCTCACGATGATCCGCGTGTATGCGGAGATGATCCGCGACCTCTACGCCAATAACCCCGAGAAGCGCAACCGCAACGTAGGCGTCATCATGGAGGAGTGTGACCGCCTGACCACGCTGGTGCAGAACCTCCTCGATCTTTCCAAGCTGCAGAGTGGGGTGGATACGCTCCAGTGTGGCACCTTCGACCTGACCGAGACCATCCGGCGGATCCTCCGCCGCTACGACGCCCTGGAGCAGGAGGGGTACCACATTCGCTTTGCCCAGAGCAAGCCCTGCCCGGTCGTCGGCGACGAGGGGCGCATTGAGCAGGTGCTCTACAACCTCATCAACAACGCCGTCAACTACACCGGGCCCGATAAGCGCATCAACCTCATGGTGGCCGACCACGGCGACCGCGTGCGGGTGTTGGTGGCCGACACCGGCCCCGGCATCGCAACGGAGGACCTGGCCCACATCTGGGACCGGTACTACAAGGTGGACAAGGTGCACCAGCGGGCGGTGACCGGCTCTGGCCTGGGGCTCTCCATCGTGCGCTCCATCATGGAGCTGCACGGCATGGCGTATGGGGTGGACAGCATTGTGGGTCAGGGTTCCACGTTCTGGTTTGAGCTCAACAAGGAAGGGGAGGATTGACATGGAAGGAGCATTGGCCGGGCGGGTGGCTGTGGTGACCGGCGCGGGCCGGGGCATAGGCCGTGCCATCGCGCTGGGCTATGGGCAGGCCGGGGCGGCGGTGGTCTGCGCCGCCCGCACCACCGGCGAGGTGGAAGCCGTGGCCGACGCCATCGTAGCCGCCGGCGGCCGGGCGCTGGCTGTGACGGCAGACGTCACCGAGCCGACCGAAGTGGAGACGCTCTTTGCCCGGGCAGCGGAGGCTTTCGGCCCGCTGGATGTGGTCGTGCTCAACGCCGGCGGTAACTTTGAGCGCCGCCCAGTGGCCGACAGTGACCCTGTTGAGTGGGAGCGTACGCTGCGGCTCAACCTCATAGGCCCCTACCTCTGCGCGCGGTCGGCCATTCCCCACCTCAGGCGGCCCGGCGGCAAGGTCATCACCCTGGGCTCGGGCCTTGGGCACCGGGGGCAGGGTGGGGGCTCGGCCTACGCCTGCTCCAAGGCGGGGCTGTGGATGCTGACCCGCGTGCTGGCGCAGGAGCTGGCCAGCGAGGGCATCTCAGTCAATGAGCTCATCCCCGGGCCGGTGGAGACGACCATTGACGATGGTACGGTGCCCAGCGTCGTGTCGGGCATCTCCGGCGAGTGGCACAAGCAGCCCGAGGACGTGGTGCCGCTGGCCGTCTTTCTGGCCAGCCAGCCCGCCATCGGCCCCACCGCCCAGAGCTTCAGCCTGATGCGAAGGGATACCTAGCGTGCTGCGCTTTCGCGGCTGCCGCCTTTGGCGACAGCCGCGAGTGGGAGGGCTCGACATGAGTGAAGATTTGCCCCGCGACGTACATGCCGTCGCGGGGCGGTTTGCTACGGTGGGTCGTGCGGGTTTTTACAGGGGAGACGCCGCTGTGGCGGGAGGGGCGAGTACCTCTTCCTGGGCCTTTTCGTGCCACGGGCGGATGAGCCGCCTCGCGGCTACGGGGGAGGGCACACGCCCAGTGCGAGCCAACGTGGGGTTCCAAGGGGTGGCTTTCCGCTGCACTTTCGAGGCGGCTGTTCGCAACCGCTACAAATGGGAGAGCGCTCGGCAGGAGTGTTTGTGAGCGGCTTCCAAGGGCGGAAGGCCTGCTGGGCGGAGCGCGGAGGAGGCATCACGGCGTCCGATTCAATCCTTTCGCCTGATTGGTATCGCTTAGCGACGCCAGCCAGGCGTTTGCTTCCCTGTCGTTATGCAGCACCACAGTTTTGCCGGCGAAGGCCGTCAATCGCGTCTTTGCGCCATCCGCCCCCGTATCCCAGTTGCGGCTCCACTGGAACATGGCCCGCAGCACAGCCCACCGGGGGCGGTATAGGCTTGCCTCCAGCCCCAGGGTTTGCTTGAGCCAACGCAGCACGATCCGCCATCGGCGTACCAAGCCGGGTGGTTCCAGCAACACGACCTGGTCGGCTTGGCGCATCCCCTCCACAAAGCACTCCCGTCCGACATCCTCCATGATACAGTGCGCCTCCGCCAGAATGACGGCAAACAGCGTGTCGCGCTCCTCTGCCGGGCGCTTGCGGTTGCCCCAGGAGTCCGTTGGGTCAGCGGTGTGCACCACCGCGTCCAAATGGTAACAGGGCACGCCGGTCTGGGCAGCGGCCCGCCGTGCCAGCGTGGATTTGCCGCTGCCCACCGGCCCGGTGATGTAGAGTTTCATGGCGCTCCTTTCTGGCCATGCGTACGGTGGCGGATCAGAGCAACCCCTTCGTGTGCCGTTGGCGCAGCCATTTCGCCACGCCGTCCCGTTCGTTGGTTTCAATCACGGCAGTGGCATGCTCCTGGAGCGTGGGGTCGGCGTTGCCAACGGCGTAACACTCGTCCGAGACGGCAAACAGGGGCAGGTCATTCCTGCCATCGCCGAAGGAGACGATCTTCTCACAGCCCAGATGCTCCTTCAGCCGCAGGGCAGCGTTAGCCTTGGTTGCCTTGGCCGGCAGAATCTCCAGCCATTGCTCACCGGAGTAGAGGTCCTTTTGGTAGACGCAGGCAAAGCGCGGGTCCGTCCGGAATCCCTCATGGACGGGCGCAAGCTCGGCGTCGCTTCCGATGCAGGTGAAGTAGAACGCATCGCCTGTGTACACGTCCCCAGCGGTTGCCCGTTCGGTGCGGCGCGGGTCGTTCTTCCTGCTGTCCAGGAACAGTTGCTTGCCGCGGTTGGTGTGCCCAGTGTAGAAGGAGAAACACTCCTTGCCATCGATGTGGGCGTAGACGATGGGGTGGATCCTGTGCGCCGTTAGCACCTCCCGGACGGCGTCCCGTTCCGATGGGGTAAAACAGGCGGACAGCAGGGGGGCGCCGGTGGCGCTGTCCAGCACGAACGCGCCGTTGTACACGATGACAGGTAAGTGCGCGTTCAACCCGGCCGTCACCTGCGCGGCAGTGACGAAGGAACGGGCGGTCGCGTAGGAGAAGAGCATTCCGTCCTCCACCAGGGCGTTGATGGTTGCAATGGTAAAGTGGGACAGCTTCTGCTGGCTGTTGAGCAGCGTCCCATCCAAGTCTGACACATAAAGCGTCCTCATAAGCTCCCCCTGCTGCACCGGTTGCCGTTCGGCTACAGCTCCCGTACCATCTCGTACTGCCCCACGGTCAGGTTGAACTCCAACGACCGCAGGAAGGCCGCACCGCTGCTGCCCGCCGTCACGTTGATGACCGAAAGGCGGTCGCTCTCGGTCCGTGAGGCCAATGCAGCCAGCAGTGCCTGGCCCAGGCCTGCCCGGCGGCAACCCGGCGCCACCGCCAGTTGGGGGATGGAGCCGGTGCGCCGGTCGATGATGCCATACCCCGCCAACTGCCCATCCATCGTGGCTGTCACCGCCTTGAAACACCCCGCGATCGCCCGCACTGAGTCGGGGGAGTTCTGCCAGGAGGGGCTGTCATCCCACAGGGCAGCGCAGGCGTCCCAGTCCAGCGCCGTCACATCTTCCACAGTGGTCAGCACCCAACCGGCATTCGCCGCCGGCAGGCCGGCCTTCTCCCGGGCGAGGCAATCGAACTCCCGTGTCACCTGAAAGCCCTTTTTGAGGTAGAGCTCGTAGGCGGGCTTGTTTTTCTGCAGCACTTCCAGCACGTAGCGTCCCACGCCCGCTGTCTTGAGGATCGGCAGCAGCCCATCGAAGAGCGCGGAGGTGATGCCCTGCCGCCGCCAGGCCGGTACCACCGCCGTGCCCTGGTCATAGGCCGCCAGCACGCCCTGCCACGGGCGGATGCCGTTGTGGATGAAACCGATGAGCTCGTCACCCTCAAACGCGCCCACCGAAAGCTCTGCCCGGCAGCCTGTGCGCCGCAGCATCTGGTCGAACTCCGCCTGTGTCAGCTGGGGCGGCAGCGGGTAGTCCGCAAAGGCCGCCAGGAAGGCATGCAGTTGGGCTTCGGGCGATGTGTGTTCCAGTGTGGCGATGCGCATAGGGGGTCCTCCAAGGGTTTTCCCCATCATAACCGCCGTTCATCCCGACGACAATAGTTTCATTTCCCATATTTCATATCATATAGTAATAGTTTTCTGAAAAGGAGCGCACCTTTTTGGCAGCGCAAACGGAGAGACTCTCACTCGAGGATATGCCCCAGGATATCCGTCAGGTCGTCCGTATCCACGGAGACGGAGGCATACTGCTGCACCTTTGGTGAACTGTTTAGGGCGATGGACTTGCCGCAGTGCTGAAAAACGGGAATGTCGGTGGAGCCATCGCCCACGGCAATGCACTCCTCGGGTTTGATCCTGTTCTTCCGGCAGAAATCCTGCAGGCACTCTACCTTGTGTTCAGCCGCAACGTAGGAAAGGATTCGCCCGGTGAAGACGCCTTTCACCACTTCGTAGTTGCTGCCGTAACAGCCATCAAAGCCCCAGAGGTCGCAGACAACGTGTGCGACCTGCCTGGGGCCAACGGTTATCACGATGCACTGGATGCCATGCCGGTGCAGGGTTTCAACCACGGCCCCGATGTTTTTCAGAGGTTTGGCGACCGCCAAAAAGGACTGGGCAATCTTGCTCTCCTCCAGGCCCCGCAGCAGTTCTGCTCTTTGGTAATCCGCCGTAATGTAGTCAATCAGACCCTGGTCCTCCCGTTCCTGAATGATGGAGTGCTCTTTCTCTTTGCCATTCAAGATGCAGGGCAGCATCACGGAGTGGATTTCGCGGATCAGGGTATCGTCCAAATCGAAACAGATCAACTTCACATTTCCCATTGGCAGCCTCCAGACTCGATCGATGTCTCAGCACCTGCAAGCATACCACTTCCATTATGAATAACAATAATAAATAAGACGGCCCCCGCGCCATGCGTGGAGGCCGTCGGTTGTCATCGTTGGTTACACCGCCAAGGGAGAGCTCTTCTGGCGGCGGGCGTAAAGGGCCAGCAGCCCTATGCACAGCGCGAAGAGCGCCGTCACCAGCGCCATGGGCAGCCGTGGGCCCACGCCGGGCAGCTCGGCCAGGAAGCCGCTTAAGAGCTGCAACGGGGCTGACAGGGCCACCATGATGACGCTGGTGAGGGCCAGGAGCGGCGCGCGGTCTTCGTCGGGCATGGCGTTGGCGGTCAGCGTGTCCACCAGCATGCCGGTGAGGACAGCGCCGCCGGAGCTGACCACGACGATGAGCAGGAGTGACAGCCAGCTGTGGGCCGGGGCCAGCACCAGCCCCAGGTGGGCCAGCAACAGTGCGCTCAGGCTGATCATCAGCGGCACAATGGGCCGCTGGATGGTGAGCCGCGGCAGCAGGATGAACTGCATGGTGAGCATCACCACGCCTGTCAGCAGGTTGATGGTGCCGATGATGCTATCCGCGAACCCCATGCCCTGCACCACCGCCACCGAAAAGAAGCTGCCCTTCACCGTCGTCTGCACATAGTAGATGGAGCGGATGAGCAGGAACGTCAGCAGGAGGGGGTTGCGCAGCAGCCGGCCAATGAGCGGGCCGAACGCGCGAATGCCGTCCAGGGGTGACGTGCCCCGGGAGACTTCCTGCCGTTCCCGGCTGATGGGCGTGTCACGGGTGACCCGCTGCCGCAGCACATAAATGCCCATGTAGAGCACCACCGTCACCAGCAGCACCACCCGCATGGTGTCGGCCAAGCCCCAGCGGTTGATGAATGGCGTCATCAGCGGGGTGAAGAAGATGGCCGTGGTGTTGGCCACGTTCATCCACCAGAAGATCGTCAGCCGGTTGTTGGGGGCGGTGTCCTCGGTCAGCAGGCAGTTCCAGCTCACGCCTACCAGCCGCACGAAGGAGTTGGAGATGGCCCCGGCCAGGAACCACCACCAATTGCTGGCCAGTGCCCACAGCAGGCAGCTGACGGCCCAGTTGAGGATGTCGCCGTAAAAGGTCGCGAGCCGCCGTCCCAGCCGGTCGGTGACCCACCCGGCGAAGAGACCGATGACCGCGCCGGACACCATGCCCACGGCGTTGATGATGCCCACCTGTGCCTTGGTGCAGCCCACGGCCAGCATGTACTGGGTCAGATAGGGGGCGTAGAGTGCGTTGGCGATGGCCCACAGGGGCTGGAAAAGCAGGATCATCCGCCCGTTGTGCCCGATGGTGGCGAAGCCCAAACGTAAATTGTCGGTGAAATGTCGCAGTGCCTTCATGGTTCCGGCGGCCGGCAGCCGCCACTCCTGTCCGTTGGGATAACGCCCGAGCGAGCGTGCTTCTGTCAGTTTACCACAGGAAAGCCACCCGGGGAAAGGGAAACGGGCCGAACGATGTCGGTTCGTGGCGGGTGTCTATACGCACAGGATACCGCAGTGCCTTCCACGAAAGGCTTCTGCCCCCTCACCATGTCAGAACCCATATGAGCAGTGGGTA
>JAEYRA010000089.1 GCA_023409755.1 Bacillota bacterium | reverse complement strand
ACGGTCTATCGCCTGGCCGACGTCATCGTGTTCACCAATGAGAACCAGCGGGAGTACATGCTGGCCCATGCCGAGGACAAGACCTGGAACGAACGGGCCCGCCGGCACAGCCTCATTCTGCACCACCCGATTCTGGACCGGCAGTTCAGTCAAATCGTCGACGCGCACTATAACCTGGATCCCAATAAAATCAACATTGGGTACTTCGGTTCCTTCTACGCCAACCGGAAACACTCCGACATGCTGCGGCTGCTGGACAACCCCGCCGTGGTGCTGCACCTGTTTGTGCCCAACCCCGATGCCCTGCAGGAGTTGGCCGGCGACCGCGTCCGGGTCAACCTGGTCGTCGATCACCTGTCCTTCCTCAACATCGCCTCCCGCATGGATTACCTCTACCTCAACGACATCGACTTCACCGGCCAGCCCAACCCCTATCTGCCCTCGAAGTATGCCGATTATCTCGCCAGCGGCGCCAGGATCATCGCCCAGGTCAACGAGGGGACGATTCTCAGCCGGGAGGAGCAGGAGTCTTTAATCAAGATTGCTGCGATGGACGACAGTTTTGTGGCCGGGCTGCACAAGGGAACAGACCCATGCTAAGAACCCTGAACGAGGGCATCGCGCAGACCCGTTGCTTTGTGGAGAGAATGGCGGAAACCTATCCTCCCAGCCAGTATGTGGAGTTTGCTCACATGCTCCTGGGCGGGGAGTTGGCCCTGGGGTATGCCGGGGTGGAGGCAAAGCGCTACAATCCGCACCGTCTGGACCGGTTCGACTGGGGCCAGGGCATCCCCCGTAACACCAACACCTATTCGCTGCACCTGTTTGGGCTGCGCCATGTGTGGCTGCTGGCACGGGCCCATGGTGTGCAGCCGGACGTCCACTTCCTGGAGCTGGCCGACGACTTTGTTCTCTCCCTGCATGCCTACCTGACGGGCGCCCCGCAGCGCCATGGAATGGCGGACAACAACCATGCCGTTGCCGAGCGGTTGGAAGCTCTTGTCGCGCTCCACGATGAGGCGCGGCGCGCCGGGTACGCCCTGCGCTGCCAGGACGAGCTCATTTGGCTGGTGGAGGATTCGCTGGCCAAACTGCTGGCGGGGGAGAACTACCTCATCAATCACAACCACGGCATCCTCGCGGACAAGGCGGCGCTCATCGGTGCCATCTTTCTCAACCACCCCACGGTGGAAGAGGAAATGGACCGCATCGTGGTCCGCCTACGGCAGCAGGTGGCATATGCCTTCACAGACGATGGGGTGCACAAGGAAAACAGCCTCGGGTATCACTTTCTGGTGTTGACGCTGCTTTGGGGGTGCTATTACGCCCTGGAGTACGCCGGGCATGGCTATGGGCAGGTGATGCTCCCCCGCCTTGGCAAGGCGTATGTCTTTGCGGCCAACGCCCTCAAACCCGATGGCTACCGTCCCCCCTTTGGGGACACCACCGGTGTGCCGGTCTTTCCCCGGGCAGCCGACGGCACCAGGCAGCGGCCAGCGCCGGTGATTCCCCTCTACGACAGCCCGCTCATGCGGTATGTCGCCACCCGGGGGCAGGACGGGCAGCCCCCCGAGGAGCTCTCCGTGCTCTTCCCCAGCGGGTATGTCTTCTTCCGGGAGCATTTCCGACCGCACGACTACGATCAGGCGACGTGGCTGTCGCTCAAGGCCGGGTATACCACACGGGTGCACAAGCACCGCGACGACCTTTCCATCTGCCTGTACAGCAAGGGGTATGACATCTTCGTGGACTCGGGCATGTGCGGCTACATGCCCCGGGACCGGTACAAGGACTACATGGAGTCCGTCCCCGCCCACACCACCATCGGCATCCGCGGGGAGGACTATTCCATCGCGGCCGGCAACGGCGAGCGGTTCCGCATCCAGCGCTTCCAGCGCGGTGCGGACTATGACTACGCCATGGCCAGCGCCCGGATCTACGAGGGCGTGGCCATCTACCGGCATGTCTACTACCTGCGGCGGTTGGACGCCGTCGTGCTGCGCGACGAGATCCACGCCGACCGGGAGCGCACGTTTGTGCAGTACTTCAACCTGTCCAACGATGTCTCGCTGGGCCGGGCGGACTGCGACGAGGTGGAACTGGCCATCGGCGACGGCGCCCACTGCGCCATTCTGCGGCAGGTTGGCGGCACCGACGGGCTGACCGTGCGGCAGGGGGAGGACGGCCCCAGCTTCGTCTCCACGGGGTTTGGCTCCTGCGACCCCGCCCGCACGCTGGAGTTCCACAAGACGGGCGCGGAGGTCGAGTTTCTCACCGTCATCGAGATTCACCGCCGGGAGGATGCCCCGCTGCCGGTGGGGCTGGACGACGCCCGGCGCACGCTCTCGCTGGCGGGGGTCGACATCGCGCTGGAGACGACCGTGCCGGTGCGCCTTGGGGGCGCTTCGGTCTCCGTCGTGGGCAGCACGGTGACGGTGCGCAACCCCGGCGGCCAACCGGGAACCCGCTTCGCCCTCTATGCCCTGACACAGAAAGGCGAGTACCACAAGCTGCCGTACACCACAGAGGAGACCTTGGCGTATACCAATGAGTGCGACGAGGGATTCCGGCTCATCTACTTTGTGGCCAACCAGACTGGCGAGGTGTGCAAAGGCATCCTCGGCGAGTTCCGGAGGACCCCGGAGGGCCTGGAAGCCACAAAGGTCTACCACACGCCGCACCAGCCGGTGGTGGCCGGCAGGCAGGTGGAACCCCTGGGAGCCAACCGAACCCGCTTCACCGTGGAGGTGGCGTACGATTACCCGGCTGCCTGCAGCTGGTGGGTGTACCACAACGGCAGCCTCCGGCAGTATGAGCAGAATCAGAGTTATTCGTACGAGTGCTGCTTTGACAACCCCGGCGAGTACGTCGTCATGTACAGCTTCCGTGACAAGTGCTTCGGCGAGTTCGCCTTTGACCAGTTTGAAAAGATCGTGAGATAGCCGTTTCGTATTGCTGATGCGCTCCCCGGGCGCAGGGTGGCGACAGGAGCGGCTGACCGCCGCATTCGGTCTTCCCTCCGCAGTCCTACGGCGCTGCCGCGCGGGCGGCACTGTTGCATGGCGCCAAAAGTGCCCAAAAACGACCGGGTGCGGATGATCACATTTCCCGTTTAAAATAGGGGTGAGAAAAGATGGATACAGTATTAGATAATTTAAGAAATGCAAAAATTGTTGGGATACAACAAATCCATGATTATTGGCAAGTTATAACTGACAAAGGCGGAATAAATATTTATAATCCAGTAAAATATTACACAGCTGATAATGATTGGCATGACTTGGGGCATTTTCAATTGGATAATATTTTGGATCACATTATTGTTGACATAACGGCTGAAGCATTAAAATATCTAAGTTTTGAATTAGATAACAAAAGTTCAATCAAGGTTTCTCTTGCTGACTATGACTGCAATGGACCAGAAGCTTTTGATATTCATTTAAATACGGGCGAGGTAATTGTTGGGTAGGGTAAATGGACAAGGATCATCCATGGATGTATTTGCTTCTATCGTAACATGGAATAGTGCTGATGCCCACTGGGCACTTTTGGAGGGGCGCAGACGAGATTCTTAGACCGGTGGGCCGGCACAGGTTGAGAGCCAGCGGCGGGTACTCGGTTCTGCATTGCTGCACAATGCGAAACCTCAGACATCCCGCCCGCTGTCGCCGGGTTAACTGCCGCCGGTCACCCGGGCTGGTCATGCGCTTCATGCGCCTGGTCGTGCCGTTCCGGCACTGCTCGGCCCTGTACCTGATTGCTCGCCCACGCAACCCGGATGGCGCGTAAACCTGAATGGCTGGCGCGGGCTTCCCACACCGGGCGACCGACAACAAGCTTGAGGGGCAGAAGAGAACGCACTGCGCTGGGCGGCACTTTTGAAGCGCAAAAATGCCCAAAACGCACCGGGCACCCTGGATGGGTGTCCAACCGTTTCACGCCGTGATGGCGTTGAGCATCAACGCCATAGCCGCCGGATGCGGCGTAAGGCGTGAACGGCAGGCGCGGGCGAACCTCCAAGACCGGGCGACCGGCACAGGGTGAGTACCAGCGGCGGGTAACTCGCTGGGGCATTGCTTCGCAATTCCCCGGCTCAAACATCCCCGCCCGCTGTCGCCAACCGAGTGCCACCGGTTGCCCGGGGGAAGTTCGCAACGCGCACGGGGGACGTTGGGACGGGCCCCGCTGTTTGAACCCAGCTTCCGATGTTTCCCCAGTTTGGGGGAGGCCGGGGAGAGGGTCTCTGCGTGTCTTTCTCCCGCAGCCGCGTAGCCCCATCGCATTGCATCGCAATGCTCGTGTTGCTCTCAACGATTCTGACGAATCGTCTGCCGCAACACGGGGGTAATACGGGTTCACCCCGCAGCGGCACGCAACTGCCTGTTCGTGGCACTCAGCCCTTCCCGCCCGCAGGCGGGTACTCCCCGGAAAACCCATACACCCCACGCAAACGGCAGCCGCGTCGCGGGTTTATCCCGCAGCGGCACTCCATTGCCTGTTCATGGCACGTAGCCCACCCGCCCGCAGGCGCGTATTCCCCCGTCAAGGCCAAGCACGACCAAGACAAACGAAAGCCGTCCGGCGACCTGTGCGCCGGGCGGCAATGTTTTGTCTTGTCGAGCTCTTCCTACTCGCCTTTGTCGCGCAGCGGCAAAGGCGAATCAGAGATCATCGGTCGTCTGCCGGCCCGGCTTGGGCAGGTTCTTCAGCACCTGCTCCAGTCCGTCGTCGTCGAGCTCCCGGCCATTGAGGGCCACATAGACCCGGTCGCGGCCGCTGTGGTTGTGCAGGCGGATGGTGTTGACGTCCACAAAGTCGCTGCGGCCCGAGAGATGGAGCCGCTCGCTCATGCGGTCGTAGAGGGCGCCGGCACCCAGGTTCAGGCAATCGGGGCACAGGCACACGGTGAAGTCCTGGGTCACGAAGGCCGAGTCGGCCATGCGGCGCACGTGGTGGGCGTGCCGGGGCCGGGGGGTGTAGTGGGTGTGCAGCAGCTTGTGGGTTAGCGGCGAATCGGCTTCGCCGTAGAACTCCTGGTAGAGCCGCAGGATGTCAGGGTTCTCCTGGCTCTTGCGGTATTCGCTGGTGCGGTCGATGTTCACCAGCACCTGCTGGCGCTGGGCCATGTCTCCGGTGCGCTCGGGCACGGGGTGACCCGCGCCGCAGATGCACCCGCCGGGGCAGGCCATCACCTCGATGAGGTCGTAGCCCACGTTTTCACCGGCGAGAATCCGCTCGATGATGGGTTCGGCGTTCTTGAGGCCGGAGACGACCGCCACCGAAACCTGTCGGCCGCCGGCATCCACGACCGCTTCCTTCACCCCGGCGAAGCCGCGCATCTCCGCAAACTCCAGCTGGTCGGTCAGCTGCTGGCCGGTGAGCTTCTCCACCGCCATGCGCAGCGCCGCCTCGGCCACACCGCCAGACGCGCCGAAGAGCACGCCTGCGCCGGTCACGGTCTTGTAGGGGTCGTCAAACTCAGCGGGGGTGACCTCCTTGGGGTCGAGCCGCGTGAGGGAGAACATCTCCAGCATCTCGGTGGAGGTCAGCACCGCGTTCACGTCGCGCACCCCCTCGGTCTTAAACTCGGGCCGGGCAGCCTCAAACTTCTTGGCGAGGCACGGCACGATGGAAACGATGAACAGATCCTTGGGGTTCAGGCCCGCCAGCTTGGCATAGTGGTTGCGCACCGTCGCGCCCATCATCTGCTGGGGGCTCTTGCAGCTCGAGAGGTGCGGGATCAGGTCGGGGTAGCGCCGCTCCACAAAGTTGACCCAGCCGGGGCAGCAGCTGGTGAACTGGGGCATGGTGCCGCCACTCCCCACGCGCTTGAGGAATTCGGTCGTTTCCTCCACCACCGTGAGGTCGGCGGCGAAGGAGAAGTCAAACACCTTGTCAAAGCCGAGCTTCTTGAGCATGCCGGCGATGAAGGGCGACGCTTCGTTGAACGGAATGCCGAAGTGGCTGGACACCACCGAGCGCACCGCCGGTGCCACGAAGGCCACGACCGTCTTCTTGGGGTTGTTGAGCATGCGGAACACCTGGCCGCGCTCGCGCTTGTAATCGAGCGCGCCGCAGGGGCAGGCCGTGACGCACTGCCCGCAGGAGACGCAGTCCGTGTCCTTCAGGGGCAGGCCCGTCTTGGTGCCCACCAGCATCCTCCCCTGCTTCAGGTAGAAACTGAGGATGTCCGGGCCTTCAATCTCGGCGCAGGCGGCGATGCACCGCCCGCAGGAGATGCACTTGTTGTGGTCGCGCACGATGAACGGGTGGTCGTCCACAATCGGGATGTAGGGCCGCTGGTGGTCGGGCGTGCGGTATTCAATGCCGTGGGCGCTGGCCTCCTGCCGCAGGTTGCACACAAACCGTTCGGAGCAGCCGCACTTCAGGCACCGGCCGGCCTCCAGCCGTGCCGTGGCCTCGTCCAGGCCCTTTTCCACCTCGCGGAAGTCGACGATGCGCTCGCCCACAGGGAGGGCAGGCATCTCAGCCCGGCGGAAGCGCGGCATGGCCTCAAACTCCCACTTGGGCAGGTCCTCCAGCGAGCCGCGGCTGCAGGCATAGTCCTCTTTGTCCTCGGGCACGTAGCCGCGGTTGAGGTAGCTGTCCATGGCGAAGGCCGCGTGCCGCCCGGCCGCCACGGCCTGGATGACGGTGGCGGGGCCGGTGACGCAGTCGCCGCCGGCGAAGATGTTGTCCTCGCTCGTTTGGCCCGTGCGGGGGTTGATGTCGATGTCGCCCCACTTGTTGAGGCGCACCGGCAGGTCGTTGTAGAGGAACTGGGTGTTGGTGCTCTGGCCGATGGCGCCGATGATGGTGTCGGCGGCGATGAGCTCGTCGCTGCCCTCCACAGGCACGGGGCGGCGGCGGCCCGAACGGTCGGGCTCGCCCAGCTGCATGCGGATACACCGGAGCATCTTGCGGCCCTCAATCATCTCTACCTTGTTGGGGGCCATCAGGAAGAGCATCTCCACGCCCTCGTGAATGGCTTCCTCCACTTCATAGGGCTCGGCGGGCATCTCCTCCCGCGTGCGGCGGTAGAGGAGCTTCACGCTCTTCGCGCCTTGGCGCAGGGCCGTGCGGGCGCAGTCGATGGCGGTGTTGCCGCCGCCGATCACCACGACCTGCTGCCCCAGGTCGATCTTCTCGCCCCGGGTCACCTGCTCCAGGTATTGGATGCCCAGCCACACGCCGGGCAGGTTCTCGCCCTCAATGTGCAGGGGCGTGGCCCGCCAGCTGCCGATGGCCAGGTACACCGCGTCAAAGTCGCGGTGCAGGTCTTCGAGCATCAGGTGGGTGCCCAGCGCCTTGCCGGTCATAATCTTCACGCCCAGGCTCTGGATGAGGCCAATCTCCTGGTCCAGCGTGGCCTTGGGCAGGCGGTACTCGGGGATGCCGTAGCGCATCATGCCGCCGGCGTGGTTCTGGCGTTCAAAGACCGTGACGTCGTGGCCCATGATGGCACTGTAATAGGCCGCCGAAAGACCCGACGGGCCCGCGCCGACGATGGCGACGCGCCGCCCGGTGGACGGAGCCACCGCGGGCAGCCAGGGCTGCTCTCGTTTCAGGTCCCAGTCGGCCACGAAACGCTTGACGTGGTTGATGGCCACCGGCGAATCGACGAGGTTGCGGCGGCACTTGCCCTCGCAGCTGTGGGGGCACACCCGCCCGCAGACGACCGGGAAGGGGTTGTTGTCCTTGATGACCCGCAGCGCCGCCTCAAAATTGCCGTTGTTGACGTGCCTGAGGTAGCTCTGGATGTCAATGTGGGCCGGGCACTGCTGCACGCAGGGGGCCACGCAGTCGGCGTTGTGGTCGCTCAGCAGCTGCTCCAGCCGGATCTTGCGGTAATGCTCCAGCCGGGGGCTGTTGGTGGTGATCACCATGCCCTCTTTGACCGGGGTCTGGCAGCTCTTGACGTCGCGCTTGGCGTCGCCCTCGCCCAGTTCCACCACGCACATCCCGCAGTTGCCGTTGCTGCGCTCCAGCCGGATGTCGTAGCACAGGTGCGGCACCTGGATGCCCTCCTGCAGCAGGGCCTGCAGCACGGTCAGCTTGTCGTACACCTCGGTTTGGCGGCCATTGACGGTAATGGTAATCCGCCGTTCGGTTTCCAGTGTTCTCATGTTCTCCCCCACATCTATCTTCAAAAATGTTGGTTCGTCGTGAATGGGCGCTGATTTGCCGTATCAATCATGCATCGACCATCGATTATACGTCCCTGTGAAAGTGTTGTCAATTGACGGGGGATCGGCCGGCGAAGGTGAAACATGGCAGGAAAACGTTGGGTTTTGGGCGAAAGGGAAGGGCATGCAGACCGGGCCGGAGACCTTTGGCAGCCGCACCCGGCCCATAAGGAGGCAGCGCATGAACCTTTCCTTCACCACCATGGCGACGCCCGACCACACCGCCCGGGAGGCCGCGGCCCTGGGCCGGCGGGTTGGCTACACCGGCATCGATTTGCGCGTCAGCGACGATCGGGGCGAACTCTCCCCCCGCGCGGGGGCGGGGGAGGTGGCGGCCTTGCGCCGGGTGCTCGATGGCGAGGGCATGACCCTGGCGGGCCTGCTGTGCTACAACGCCCGGCAGGTGGACGACGCCGCCGGCCGCGCCGCCATGGCTGAGGACATTGTGCGGCACCTCGCGCTGGCGCAGGCGCTGGGGTCGCCGTCCATCCGGGTGTTCACCAGCGGCACCGAGGGCGGCACACGGCCGGAGCGCATCCCCGCGGCGGCGGAGGCTGTCGCCACGGCCCTCCTGCGTCACACCGGGCCCGAGCGGGTGCTCCTGCAGCACCACTCGGGGCAGCTGACGGCGCTGGAAGCCGTGGACGTGCTGGAGCAGGTGGGTGACCGTCGGGCCGGGCTCATCCTGTCGCCCGATCATTGTCTGCTGATGGGCGAGGACATCGCCGCCGTGCTGGCCCGTGCCCTGCCCTGGGTGGGCCAGCTCTATGTGGCCGACGTGCGCCGCACCGGCGCGGGCTACGACTGCACCCTGCCCGGCGAGGGCGAGGCCCCGCTGGGTGAATCCCTGCAGGCCCTCATCGCCGCCGGCTTTGCCGGTTGGGTCACCTTCAAGTGGGAGAAGATCTGGCACCCCGAGCTGCCCCCGGCCGAGGCGGCGCTGCCGAAGTTTTTGGAGTGGGTCGGGCGCGCCTAAAGGCGCGCCCAACCGACCGAGCTTACAGTCCTTTGCGCCAGCAAAGGACTCGTCGCGCCAGCGACGCCAAGCGAGGGCGGAGGTCAGCCGGAACAACCGCTGCAGCCCCTGCGAGCCGCCAGCAAAGGACTCGTCGCCAAGACGTCAAGCGAGTATGGAGGATAGGCGGAACAACCGCCGCAGCCCCTGGGAGAGTCATCAAAAGACTCGTTGCATGGCGACACCAAGCCGCGCGCCTTTGATGTACCAAACGAACCGGCTTGTGATTGGGTGGGGAGGAGAACGGTACACGCAGCACTCGACCGGCTCCGGTATTTGCGCGGACACCGTTCTCGGCGCTGTCCCTTCATGGTTGTAAGGCAGGGCTCACACGGCGGGAACCGGGTGCTTCCCCGTACGCGTTGCGAGTTTCCCCCAGGCGACTGGCGGCACTTTGCTGGCGACAGCACTCGAGCCTTACGCCGCATCGTGCGGCTTGGGGTTTGCGTTGCAAACCCCACACGGCTCTCGGCCTTGCGCCATCCTGGCGCTGGGAGGGGCTGGATGTTTGAGGCTTTCCGTTGCGGAGCATGAGGAAAGGCGAGTTACCGCCCTCTGCTACTCACTCTGTGCCGGTCGTCTGGTCTAGGAAACTCGCCCGTGTCTTCCGTTCACGCCTTACGCCGCATCCGGCGGCTATGGCGTTGATGCTCAACGCCATCACGGCGTGAAACGGTTGGACACCCATCCAGGGTGCCCGGTGCGTTTTGGGCACTTTTGGCGCTTACCAAAAGTGCCGCCCGCGGCAGCGCGATTCCAAGAATATGAGCCGGAATACCAAAACATGGGATCACAGCGTAGTACGCAAAGGTGCGGCCATCCCAATATTGTGTAGTTAGGTGCCATGCGTTGACAAACAGACATAAGCCTGTTACCATTCACAAAAAAGGAGAGTTAATGAACGTCATGCTGAAGCTTCTGGTTACCCGATACAATCGTCCGGCGGTCACACGTTTCGTGGGTCAGCATTCCGTTCTTTGACGCCATGGTTCTCAAAGTCAAAGCCCGGGACTGACGTCCCGGGCTTTTATGTACCCATTTGGGTGGAAGGGTTGGTCACTATGTTTGATTTACAGGGGAAGTTCAACACCGCCAGGATCTTTACGGACAACATTGAGCCGGAAGCGCTTTCGCAGATTTTGAATCTGCTCAACCAGGAGTTTGTCTCCGGCAGCAAAATCCGCATCATGCCCGACACCCACGCCGGTGCGGGGTGCACCATTGGCACCACAATGACGGTGACCGACCGGGTGGTGCCCAATCTGGTGGGGGTGGACATCGGCTGCGGCATGGAGACGGTGATGCTGGAGGAGCGCCGGGTGGAGCTGCAAAAACTGGACCGGGTGATTCACGAACGCGTGCCGGCCGGGTTTGCCACGCGGGAGAAGCCCCACCCCCTGCTGGGTGAGGTCGATCTGTCCCCCTTGCGCGCGATAAAGCAGGTCAACCGCAACCGGGCCGAGTTGAGCCTTGGCACACTGGGCGGCGGCAACCATTTTATTGAGCTCGATCGGGACGACGACGGCAAGCTCTATTTGGTCGTGCATTCGGGCAGCCGCAACCTGGGCAAGCAGGTGGCGGAGCATTACCAGGAGGCCGCCGCCCGCGATCTGTCAAAGAAAGCACGGGACACCAGCAAGCTTGTGGCCGATCTGAAGGCACAGGGGCGGGAGACGGACATCCAGGCGGCGTTGAAGAAGTTTAGCGCACACAAGATTGACAAGAACCTTGCCTATCTGGAGGACGGCCTGCTGGAGGATTACCTCCACGACATGGCCATCGTGCAGCGCTACGCCGCGCTCAACCGTCAGGCCATCGTGCAGGAGATTGTCAAGGCCATGGGGTGGAAGGTTGGCGAACAGTTCACTACCGTACACAACTACATCGACCTCGACGGAAGGGTACTGCGAAAGGGGGCAATCTCCGCGCGCAAGGGCGAGCGGGTTCTGATTCCCATCAACATGCGGGACGGCAGCCTGCTTTGCGTGGGCAAGGGCAATGCCGACTGGAACTGCTCGGCACCCCATGGGGCGGGGCGGCTGATGAGCCGGAGCGCCGCCAAACAGAGCATCACCCTCTCACAGTTTCAAAAGTCCATGGAGGGCATTTACTCCACCACGGTGGGCAGAAACACCATTGACGAATCGCCGTTTGCCTACAAGCCCGTGGAGGAGATTCTCCGGAACATCGGCGAAACGGTGGAGGTTATCCAAACGATCAAGCCTCTCTACAATTTCAAGGCAGCGGAGTAGGGGAATCCGCCATTCCTGTCGATTCATGGAAAATTCTGTAGCATTATGTGATATCTCCATTGTCATTGGGTATATAGAAAATGATTCTATTTCGCCTTAACACTGGGGTCGTTCCCGTTGGGAGTGTCCCCTGGTTGTCAGGAGGAAGCATGGTGCAAGAGTGCGACGACGAGACGCAGTTGCCCGACCTGCAGGGTCTGCTGGGGGCGCTGTGGCGGGGGGATGACCGCTGGCCCCTGGCGGTGCTGGGGCCGGGCGGCGAGCGGTTGGCGGAGGTGGGGGAGTGGCCTGGGCCGGGGTTGGCGCAGGCCATCACCCTTCCGGTGGAGGGGCAGGCGGCGCTGGCCGTGGCCCTGCTGCCGGGCGGTGATGCCCCCACTGACGAGGCGCACCGGCAGCTGCGCCGGGCGGCGGCGCTGGTGGCCGAGCGGCTGGAGTGGTCGCCCGCGTCACCCTTCGGCGCGGCCCAGCTGGTTGCCCGGCATACCGGCGACCTGGTGATCCAGGCGGCGGAGGATGGCACCGTGGTGTTCTGTTCGCAGGAGGTACGCCAGCTGCTGGGCCTTGAACCGGCTGGTGTGGTGGGGCGCTACACCCAGGATTTATGCCACCCCGACGACATCGGTGTGCTGGCCAGAGACGCCCAGCAATCCAACGACGGCGTGGGCGAAACGGTGCTGCGCCTGCGGCAGGCCGATGGGGGTTGGCGGTGGGTGCGGGTGCGGCGGCGGGCACTGCCCGATGGGCTGGGGTCGACGGACCGGTTGCTGTGCGTGCGCCCCCTGGGCGGGCAGGACATGCTGGAGCAGGCGCTGCTCAAGGCCCTGGAGGAGAACCGCCGGCTGTATGACCAGGCTCCCTGCGGGTACTATTCCAGCGACCCCGAGGGGATGGTCGTCCGTGTCAACGGCACCCTGGCGAATCTGATGGGGTATTCCAAGGCGGAACTCATCGGTATGCGCTCCATCCGGCAAACGATGCACCCGCAGGAGCAGGTGGAGCGCATTCTTGCCGCCATGCGCGTCGAGCGCAGGGCGATGGAATTTGAGGTGGAGCTTACCCGGGCCGATGGAACACGGGTGCCGGTGCTGATGAATGTGGCGCCGCAATACAACGGCGACGGCGTGCTCACCGGCTTCCACAGCATGGTGGTGAACATGGCCGAGCACCGACGGATGGAACAGGCCCTGCGCCGGAGCGAGGCCCAGTACCGCCTGCTGGCCGAGCACTCGGCCGACGTCATCGTGCGGGTTGACGGGAAGGGGAAGGTTCTGTATGTGTCGCCGGCCAGCGAGCGACTGATGGGCTACCGGCCCGAGGAACTGATGCCGCTGCCGCTGGTGCAGCTGGTGCACCCCGACGACCAGCAGAACTTTCTGCAGGCCTTTGCGCCTCTGTACCAGCGGGCGGGCTATGCCGTGATCACCTGCCGGTGGATTCACCGCAACGGCGATTGCCGGTGGCTCGAAAGCCGCTTCAACTCCGTGGCCGACCCGGCAACGGGCCGGGTGAGTGAAATCATCAGCAGCACCCGCGACGTCACCGACCGCGTGGAGGCCCAGCAGGCCCTGCAGGCCGCCAAGGAATACGCCGAACGGGTGATCCATTTGGTGAACGCCGTGCTGATCGTCTTTGATGACCGGGGGATCATTCGGGAGTTCAACCGTGCGGCCGAGGAACTGACCGGTTGCCAGCGGGAGGAGATGGTGGACCAGCACTGGACGGCACTGCCCTTGGATGAGGAGGTTATGAGGATCCTGCTGGGGCAGAGTGAGGAGCAATGGCAGCCGTTGCCCACCCTGGAAGGCGTGCTGCGCAGCCGCGATGGGCAGGAGCACCTCCTCCTTTGGCAAAACGGCTGGCAGACCAACCCGGAAGGCGTCTTCGGCGGGCTCATCGCCCTGGGTACGGAGATCACCGAGCAGCGCGCGTTGGAGTCCCAGGTGCGCCGCACTTCCCAACAGATGGAGCTGATGCTGCGCAACATCGACGCCGTGCTGCTGCGAGTGGACAAGACCGGCATGCTTCAGATCATTGAGGGCAGGAGCATGCAGCGGGGGCGGGGCGTGGCCAAGGCTCTGCAGGGCCGTCACGTATCCTGGTTGCGGCGCCGCTTCCCCGAGGCCGGCACGGCCATCAACCGTGCCATGGCCGGCCATCCGGCACGTACCTCCATTACCCTGCTGGGCATGGAGCTGGAGGTATCGTTGTCCCCCTATCAGGGGGCTGATGGTCAGCCGGACGGCTTCATCGGCCTGGTGGTGGACGCCACCGAGCGCCGGCTGGCCGAGCGCAACCTGCATGCCGAGAAGGAACGCCTTGCCGTGACCCTGCAGTCCATCGGCGACGCGGTCATCGCCACCGACGAGCAGGGCGTGGTGACGATGATGAACGACGTGGCAGAGTCCATCACCGGCTGGAGCCAGCAAGAACTCATCGGCACCCGCATTGACCAAACTCTAAAGCTGACCGACAGCCACAGCGGTACCCCCCTGCCCGACCCGGTGCGGCGGGTGCTGATGACCGGCCGCGCCGAACCCCGTGCCGAGTCGAACCTGCTGCTGCCCGATGGCAGACGCTGCCCCATCCAGAGCACCGTGTCACCAATCCTCGATGGGGAGCAGGTGCTGGGTGCGGTGGCGGTGTTTCGCGATGTGACGCTGGAGCAGCGCCGGCGGGAGGAAGTACAGTTCCTCAGCTACCACGACAAGCTGACCGGCCTCTACAACCGCGCCTATCTGGAGGGTCAGATGCACCGGCTGGAGGAGGAGGAGAAGCTGCCGGTGGCCATCATCATGGGCGATGTCAACGGGCTGAAGCTGACCAACGACGTGTTCGGCCATGGCGAAGGTGACCGAATGCTGCGCTCCATTGCCCAGCAACTGGCCCGCTGCTGCCGCCCCGAAGACGTGGTGGCCCGCTACGGCGGTGACGAGTTTGCCATCCTGGTGCCGGGAGCCGGTGAGGCGGAGGCGGCGGCCATCTGCCGCACCATTGCCGAAAACTGCTGCCTGAGCCACGACGGCGGGGCGGCCAAACCCTCCATCTCCTTGGGCTTTGCCATCAAGACCGACACCGAGCAGAGCCTGGAGAGCGTCATCAAGCAGGCCGAGGACTACATGTACCGGCAGAAGCTGATGGAGAGCCGCTCCCAACACAGCTATATACTATCTTCCATTCGCGCCACGCTCTTTGAGAAGAGCTACGAAACCGAGCAGCACGCCCAGCGTCTGGTGGAGCTGTCGCGTACCGTCTGCCGGCAGTTGGATTTGCCGGAGCAGGACACCCACGACATGGAGCTTTTTGCCATGCTCCACGACATTGGCAAAATCGCCATCGATGAGGCGATCCTCACCAAGGCCGACTCGCTCTCCGACGCGGAGTGGCTGGAGATGCGCCGCCACCCTGAAATCGGCTACCGCATCGCCCAGGCCTCGCCGGAGCTGTCGCACATTGCCGACTACATCCTGTGCCACCACGAACGCTGGGATGGCCAGGGCTACCCCCAGGGGCTGGCGGGTACGGACATCCCGCTGCCGGCGCGTATCCTGGCGGTGGTGGACGCCTACGACGCCATGACCCAGGACCGCGTGTACCGCCATGCCATGCCGCGCCGCCTGGCCCTCGACGAAATTGCCCGCCAGGCTGGCAGCCAGTTTGATCCCCATGTTGCCGCCGTGTT
>JAEYRA010000195.1 GCA_023409755.1 Bacillota bacterium | reverse complement strand
TGGGCAAACTGGTGCTGCAGCCTATGAATGCCATCGGCACCGTGCGCCGTTGGCTGGCGGAGAACGGCTTTGCCCTGGCAAGCGAGGAACTGGTGGAGGACGATGGACGGCTGTATCAAATTCTGTGTGCAGTGCCCGGTGCCGAGCCAGCCTTGCCGGAGACACTCTTTGACCTGGAGATTGGACGTTTGTTGGTGGAGCGACAGCATCCGCTGTTAGGCCGTCTGTTACTGGATCGTATTGCCACCATCGACGGAATTCTGGAGGAGATCGCGGCCATCGACAGCCCAAAGGCCAACGCCAGACGGCTGGAACTCATGGAACTCCGTCGCTGCTGCGAGGAGGCGCTGCCATGAACCCCACCGTCTTCGACGTGGTGAACTTGCTGGAAGCGTGGGCACCGGCGGCCACAGCCGAGGCCTGGGACAATGTAGGCTTGCAGGTTGGAAGGTGGGAAAGCGCTATAAACACGGTTCTCATCTCCCTGGATGTGGACGAGAGTGTGTTGGCCCATGCCCGTGAGATTGGTGCAGGACTCATCATCAGCCATCATCCGGTGCTCTTTCGTCCGGTGGTGGCGGTGGATGACCACACGCTGGCTGGCCGGTTGGTACTGGGGGCCGCGGAGGGCGGTGTCGCTTTGTTTGCCGCCCATACCAATCTGGACAGGGCTGCCGGCGGCGTCAATGACGCACTGTGCGATGCCCTGGGGCTGCAAGCAATGCAAGTGGGCGGAGAGCAGATTGGCCGCCTTGCCCAGTTGGATGAGGCAATTCCCTTGGGGGACTGGGCTGCCTTGGTGCGCAGTCGCCTGGCTGCTCATACGGTACGCGTCACAGGCGCTGCCGATCGCCGGGTGCAGCGGGTCTATGTGCTGTCTGGAGCGGGCCGATCGGAGATCGATGCCGCCCTGGCCTGCAATGCCGATGTTCTTCTGACCGGGGAGCTGGGTTACCACGACGCGCAAAAAGCACTGTACGCCGGTTTGTCAGTGGTGGAAGCGGGGCATTACGAAACCGAAGCGCCTGTACTGCGCACCATAGAAAAGCATTTACAAATGGAATTCCAACGGTTACAATATAAGATACGGACAGTTGTATGGGAACAGTCCACCTGTCCCTTTTGGTATGTCTGCGGGCATTGACGGCCCACTGACGCATCCATAAGCCGATTGACGAAAGAGGGGACCACCCCTCTTTTCCCTACGATTTTGCCGGTGGAGCGGCGCGCCGTTCCATGATCAACAACCAGGAGGGAAGTAAATGGATCAACAGGTACAGTTGCTGTGGCAATACCAGGAGATTGACCTGCAGGTGGCAGGGGTGGAGAAGAAGCTGCGCATGTCCCCCACGCGCAAAAAGCTTGTGGAGGCGCGGGATTATCTGCTCAACTCCCAGAACCGCATGAAAAAGATGGAGGCAGATGCCGGCGAGCTGCGCATCAACTTTGACGCCGTGCGCAAGCGTTATGAATACCAGTACAACGAGCTCACCAGCCTGACCCACTACATTGCCGAGGGGGACCGCAACACCACCCTGCAAGAGGTGGAGCAGATGCGCAAAGAGCTTGTGGAGATTCAGAACAACCTGACCCGCAGCGAGCGTGACCTGCAGAAGATCATCGAACGGTTGGATGCCATTCAGACCACGGTCAATAAGATTGTCGCCACTGTGCCCAAGGCCAAGCGCGACTATGCGGCGTTCAAGGATGTTTACGACAAGGAAGTTGCCGTGATCGCCCAGGAGACTGCGCCTTTCCGTACCAAGATGGCGGATTTGGAGAAGCAAATCGGCCCGAAACTCATGACGCGCTACAAAAACATCAAAAAGACGCGCGTCAACCCGCTGGCACCCCTGCGAGACAACCGCTGCAGCGGCTGCAACATGGAACTGCCGTCGGTGGCGCTTAAAAAAGCGGTGGAGTCCGATGCGCCGCTCGACTGTGAAAATTGCGGTCGGATGCTTTTCCTGGAACAATAAGGAGCTTTGACAGGCCCGATGGGCTGTGCTAGAATGACATAGTTTGTGAGCAAGCTGAGCGGCCGCGGCGGCAGTGATGCCGACGAGGAAAGTCCGAGCACCGCAGGGCAGGATGCTGGGTAACTCCCAGTGGAGGCGACTCTAAGGAAAGTGCAACAGAGAGATACCGCCGCGGCAGTGGTTTCGACCATCCGCGGTAAGGGTGAAAAGGCGAGGTAAGAGCTCACCAGCGGCCTGGCGACAGGCACGGCTCTGTAAACCCCACCCGGTGCAAGATCGGGGGACATTCGCGGTTGCCCGCCGCATTCCCCTCACATCGCTGGAGCCCGTCGGTAACGGCGGGCCTAGATAGATGGCCGTTCACGACAGAACTCGGCTTACAGGCTTGTCTCACAATCGTGGCCGATGGAGTAACCAGCTCCATCGGCCTTTCGCTTTCGGCGCTGACGGCCGAAAGCGATTTTGCTTGTTTGGGAGTTTTTTTGCGCCGCGTGACGTACACGCCACGCGGCATCCTGCTTTCTGGCTCATGCGGAGTGTTTTGGATTCGTCGCCGTGGCGGGAATGGCCAACTGCCTTAAGCAAGCTGCTTCGAGCCACGGCCGGATGAACCGGCTCGTGGCGACGGGTGGCTCTCTTTCTCCGGGGCAATGGGAAACAGTGGGCAGGAATGATCAACTGAGTATTCTGCCGCTGGCGGATGAACCGCCAACACGGCAATGAGGGCCGCACCCCTTCCACGGCTGGCTTTGAACGCTTCTCCCGCCGCCAGGCATCAAACGAGTGAACTTGTTTGGGTTTTGATCAGGGACCGCCGCTGCAGAGAGTGGCAATGTGGTTCGGCTCCTTCACCACTTATCGCTGCTGCAGGCAATCCCACACGCCGCCGATGTCGGCGCAGACGGCGTCGGCCCCTGCGGCCAGCAGACGCTCACGGGGGAAGGACGTTGCCACTGCCACGCAGCGCGCCCCGGCGGCCCGGGCGGCGGCAATGCCGCTTAGAGCGTCCTCCACCACTACGCAGCGTGCCGGGCTGACCCCGCAGCGCTGTGCTGCCGCCAGGTAGATGTCCGGCGCGGGCTTCTTGGCCTCCACGTCGTCTCCGCTCACCAGGGCGGTGAACAACGTCTCAGGAATGTCTGCAGCCCGCAGATTCATTCGTACCTTCACGAGGTCGGCGGCACTGGCCAACGCAATGGGAATGCCAGCCCCCTGCAGGCGACGGAGCAGCGGCAGCGTGCCTTCATACCGGCCGATCCGCTCACCTACGATATCCCCATAAATCTCATACACCCGCTTCTTCATGCCCGTGTGGTAGGCCACACCATGCAGCTCGGCCACCCCGCCGATGAACCGATCCTCACCCATGCCGGTGAAGGCGTGGAAATCTGCTGCGGCCGCCTCCACCCCAAACTCCCGCAGGCCGCGAATCGCCGCCTCGGTGATGACCGGCTCGCTGTCCACCAGAACGCCGTCCATGTCAAAGAGCACCGCAACAAAGTCCATCCCGTCACTCCCTGTGTTTTTCGGTATCATACGTCCTTTTCTGCGCAGTTTCAACGCCTGCGCTTAAAAGCGCTGCCCGGAATCAGCTAAAAATGTATACGGACGCCCAACGGCAGGAAAAATGAAGGGGCAATCTCGAACGTGGGGTGTGGTATGGAATCGTATTGGCCGCTTCTTCTTGTCGCTGTTCCAGTGGTGCTGGTGGGGGCGCTTTTCCTTCTGCGGCGGCGCAGCGGCCAGCCCGCCCCCAGCGCTGCTGCCGTGCAGCTTGACCAGGAAAGCATCCGCGGCGTGGCGGGTAACCTGGCACGCAGCCAGAGGGTGGAGGACGGCACCGATCACCTGTCCGTTGGAAAGCTGGAGGAGGCCGTAGAGGCCATCCGGCAGGCCCACCGGTTGCTTGCGTCCATTCCCGAGGATGAGGACCTGGTGCCAGCGGGACGTTGGATTCTCGATAATTTCTTCCTGCTGGAGCAGGAGTGCCACCGGGTGCGCAGCCTTTTGCAGGCTGGGCCAGAGCGTCTGCCCATCGTGCGTGCCGAGGGCTGCCCTCGGGTTCTCTGGCTGTCCGATAGCCTGTTGAGCTACACCAACGGCAGGCTGGATGCCGACACGCTGACCATGTACCTCAATGAATACCAGAAGAAATCCCCGTTGACGGTGAAGGAACTGTGGATTCTGCCGGCTTTCCTGCGCCTGGCGGTGCTCAAACGCGTGGCCGAGGTCGCTGCGGCCTGCATTGACACACAAAAGCAGTGGGACGGGGCTGAGAACCTAGCGGACTTCATGCTGTCCACATCGGGTGACGAGGTGGCCTGGCAGATCCACATCCGCCGCATCCCCTGGATGCGTCAGGACAACCTGGGCGGCGCGTTTCTGGAGCGGCTGTCGGTCCGTCTGATGGAGCAGGGCGAAAACGCCGGACAGGCATTGGGTTGGCTGGACCAGCTGCTGAGCGAGCGCGGATTCATTCTGGAGGATCAGATTGCCAGCTCCCACCACCGGCAAAGCATGGAGAAGCTGCTCATAGGCAACTGCATGGACAGCCTGCGGTTCCTCGACGCCCTCAACTGGCTGGACCTGTTCCGTGAGGTCAGTGTGGTGGAGAGGACGCTGATGGAGGACCCCAGCGGCGTCTACCCACGCATGGACGAGCAGAGCCGCAGTCTTTACCGCCGACGGGTGGAGCAATTGAGCCAGCGGTGGAAGGTTTCCGAGCTCCACTTAACGCGCATGGCGGTGCAGTGCGCTGCCGAACATGCCTCCAGTACCTACGAGAAGGAGCGGCACATCGGGTTCTATCTCATTGGCGAGGGACTGTCCCAGCTGGCGGTTAAGGTGCGTGGAAAGGCACCTGCCAACCGCCCCGGCCTGCGGCTGACGGCCTATGCCGGGAGTATCTGGGCGTTGGCGGCGGTGTTGGCCGCGGCGGTGGCATTGCTTCTGCCTCATTGGGGCGTTCGGGTTGTCTTTTTTCTGGCGGCGATGTTGACGGCCACCAAACTCACCGTGTTCCTGGTGGACGAGATCGTGCGCCGCCATGTGCCCAGCGAGGTCATCCCCGCGCTGGACCTGAAGGAAGGCATCCCCGATGAGGGACGCACGGTCGTGGTCATCCCTGCGCTCGTGTCTGATGCGGGGCGTCTGCAGGCTCTGCTGGGCCAGCTGGAGACGCTCTACCTGCGTCATGGGGGGCAAAATCTGCGTTACTGCCTGCTGGCTGATTTCCGCGACTCGGCCCAGCCCGACGCTGCCGAGGATGACCGATTGCTGCGGCTGGGTCAGCAGGGGGTGGAAGCGCTCAACCAAACCTACGAGTCCGACCACTTCTTTTTCCTCATCCGCCGGCGGATGTTCTGCCCTGCGGAGGGTGTTTACATGGGCCGGGAGCGCAAGCGCGGCGCACTGGAGGATTTCAACCGCCTGCTGCTCACGGGCAACGCCGGGCCCTTCCTGGAGTTGGACGCACGGCCGGATGGGCTTGGAGGCGCGCACTATGTGCTGACGCTGGACGCTGACACCGAACTGCCCCATGACTGTGCAGCCCGGCTCATCGGCATGATGCTGCACCCCCTGAATCGGCCGGAAGTGAAGGGGGGTGCGGTGCGGAGGGGGTACGGCCTGCTGCAGCCACGGGTGGAGATGGCCTCGGCTGCGTCTCGTCAGTCGGCCTTTTCCGCGGTGTTCACCGGCCAGTGCGGGCTTGACCACTACACCGGTGCGGTGGCCGACGCTTATCAGGATCTCTTTGGCGAGGGCATCTTCACCGGCAAGGGCATCTACGACCTGACTGTATTCCATGAGGTGCTGGACGGCGCACTGCCCGAAAACCAGGTGCTCTCCCACGATCTGCTTGAGGGGAGCTATGTGCGCGCGGGCTTTGTGAGCGACAGCGCCGTCGTCGATGGCTTTCCTTCCACCGTCCACTCTTACTTTGCCCGCATGCAGCGGTGGATTCGAGGGGACTGGCAGCTCATTGGCTGGCTGGGGCGTAAGGCCCCCGGCGGTCTGCCCAATCCCATCAGCCGTCTTTCTCGTTATAAGTTGTGCGACAACCTGCGCCGGTCGCTGGTGCCCATTGGTCAGGTAGCAGCGCTGCTGTTGTCTGCGGCAGGTGGACGGCTGTGGGTGGGGCTGGTGTTGGTGATCCTCAGCGAGGCCACCCCTGCGTTGGTAAGCCTTTGCAGCAGGCTGAGGCAGCGGGCCGGCGGCACGGCTGGGTTGGCGCTGCGGGCATCCCGGTCAGACCTGCAGCGACCGTTCTACAACCTGCTCTTCCTGCCTCAGGAGGCGTGGGTCGCGCTCAATGCCATCGTCACCAGCGTTTGGCGCATGGCGGTCAGCCACAAACACCTGCTGCAATGGACGACGGCGGCAGACGCCGAGCGCGGACGGCCCCGCACCGCGAGCAGCACTTGGAGGGCGATGTGGGTGTGCCCGGCGGCGGCTGTAGTGTTGGCCGCGCTGGCGCTGTTGGCCCCAGGTTGGGGCGGGCGGGCTTGGGGGTTGGCGGGGCTGCTTTGGTTGCTGGCCCCGGCGGTGGCCTGGCGCGTCAGCCAGCCCATCCGGGAGGAACAGGAGGAACTGACCGACGAGCAGCGCCACGCCGTGCGGTTGGTGGCCAGGCGCACCTGGCATTACTACGAGCGGTTTGTGACCGCCGAGGAACACTACCTCGCGCCGGACAACTTCCAGGAGTACCCGTTCAAAGGCGTGGCGGCCCGTACATCGCCCACCAACATAGGGCTTTCCCTGGTGGCCAACGCCGTGGCCATGGACCTGGGGTACCTCACGCCCCGGCGCATGTTGGAGCGGACGGCGCAGACGCTGGAGACAATGAATGGCCTCCAAAAGTGGCAGGGTCATCTTTATAACTGGTACGACACCCGCACCACCGAACCGCTGCGGCCGCTCTATGTATCCACCGTGGACAGCGGAAACCTAATGGCTTACTTGTTGCTGGCGGCAGAGGTGGCGGAGGAAGTTGCCTCAGGACCGCTCTTCCGCGCCGCCTGTGTGGAAGGCTTGGTTGACACCATCCGCGTGCTGTGCGAGAAAAAGCCCGACGGGCGTCTTCAGGGCTTTGCGGACGAACTCATGGCACTGAGGCCGCAGGGTTCGCTGAAGGTCCTGGCTGAGCTGGCCGACCGTATCGCCGGGGCCGCCAGCGATCTGGGCGGCAAGTGGGTAGGGTTGTTGACCGAACAGGTGGATGACCTGATGGATGAACTGGAACCGGTGGCCGAGGCGTTGGCCCTGTTGGCCGAGGCTGACGAAGCCCCCGATGCCGACTGGGAGACGCTGGCGTCCCCCGCCGCCTGGCTAGAGGGCGGCATCGTGGCCCAGGCCGTGGCTGCGGCCCAAGCAAAAGGGGAGAAACCCCGCCTGCAAGAGCTTCTGGTGCGCCTTCGGGACCGTTTTGACGAGCGTCGGTCACTGGGGGTGGAGTTGGCCAGCCACCTTCGCCGCGCCGCCGGGGAGATGAACCTGCTGGCCCTTTACGACCGCAGCCGCGACCTCTTCCACATCGGCTGCAATGTGGAGCAGAGCAAGCTCAGCAACTCCTACTATGACCTGTTGGCGTCGGAAGCGCGGCTGACGAGCCTCATCGCTGTGGGGTGGGGCCGGGTACCGGCGCGCCACTGGCGCAAGCTGGGGCGGGCGCTGACGCTGGCGGGGGGCGGCGTGCCGCTGCTCTCCTGGGGCGGCACCATGTTTGAATACCTGATGCCCGCGCTCACCGTGCGGCACCCTTCCTGCACCCTGCTGGGCGAGACCATTCGTGCTGTCGTGGGCTGCCAGCAGCAGTATGGCCGGGTCAAAGGCGTGCCCTGGGGCATCTCCGAGTCGGGCTACCACGAATTTGACCTGAACCTCAATTACCAATATCGCTCCTTCGGCGTCCCCGCGCTGGGCATGCGCGCGGGCCTTACGCGGGATCTGGTCATCGCGCCTTACGCGTCTCTCATGGCCCTGCCCTTTGCACCGGTCGCCGCGGTGGAGAACATGAACCGCCTCATCACCCTGGGGATGTTGGGGGAATACGGCATGTATGAGGCCATGGACTACACCCCCGAGCGGCGGCAGGAGAAGGATCCTTTCAAGATTGTGAAGAGCTACATGGTGCACCACCAGGGCATGGCGCTGGCGGCGATGGACAACCTGCTGTGCGGTGACGCGCTGCAGCGGCGGTTCCACCGCATTCCGCAGGTGCGCTCGGTGGAGCTGCTGATGGAGGAGAGAGCACCCAGCCAGGGCACGGTACTGGAGCGGTACGAAGCCGACGAGAGTGCCCCGCGGGGCCGCAAACCGCGGGAAGTGCGCATGGTGCGCACCATCCCTGGTGGAGAAGGGCTCTGGCCGCCGGAGACTCACCTTCTCTCCAACGGCAGCTATGTGGTGCAGATCGCTGCCAGCGGAGCCGGCCAGAGCCGGTGGGAGGACCTCTCGCTCAACCGCTGGCGGGATGACGCCGTGACGCAGGATTGGGGTGTGTTCTTCTATGTGAAAGACCAGGAGGATGGCCGTGTGTGGACAACCACATCCCAGCCGCTCATCACTACGCCGGACGAGTACGAAACGGTGTTTGAACCCCATATGGCGCTCTTCCGGCGCCGGGATGGTGATGTGACGACCTCCACCGAGGTCTGTGTGCTGCCAGACAGCCCCAGTGAGGTGCGGCGGCTGACGTTCACCAACCGTGGCGATCGCCCGCGGCAGCTGGAAGTGACCGCTTACTTTGAACTATCACTGAATGCGCAGGCTGCCGATGAGGCCCACACGGCGTTCCAGAATCTCTTCGTACAGACCGAGTACCTTCCCGAAGCCGGGGTGGTGCTGGCCCGCCGCCGCCCGCGCAACACCAAGGAGGGAACTCCCTACCTGGCCTGCCGCTTTGTGGGGCAGGGGCCCGTCGCCCCGGTGCAGTTTGATACCTCGCGGGAGGCATGCCTTGGCCGGGGCCGTACGGTACGCACCCCTGCGTTCATCGATGGCGGCCGGGTGTTGGGCAGCACCGAGGGCAACGTGCTGGACCCGGCCATCTGCCTGCGTGCCACGGTGTCGCTGCCAGCCAATGCCACGGTGAACCTTACGTTCCTGCTGTCCTGCGGGTGGGAGCGGCAGAAGGTACTGGCCCTATCGGATTCATTGGCCAACGCCGGGGCAATAGACCGGGCCTTTGAGATGGCCTGGACCCAGGAACAGGCCAACATGCGGTATCTGGGTGTCAAGACGAACCAGTTGAGACTCTTCGCGGCAATGACCTCTGCAGTGCTGTACAGCCAGCCTGTGGCGCGTGTGCGGCACCCTGTCTTGGAGTATGTCCCCGCCGGGCAGAGTGCCCTGTGGCAGATGGGCATCTCCGGCGACCTCCCCATCGTTCTTGTGAAGGTGGGGGAGCTCGAGCATCTGGAGTCGGTCAAGCACCTGTTGCTGGCCCATGCCTGGTGGCGCTTCAAGGGTGTGGCTGTCGACCTTGTGCTTCTCAACGAGTACGGCAATGACTATCGGCGGCCACTCCTTGACCGCCTGCACGATGTGGTGATGGCCAGCCATGAGCGTGAGCACCTCAACAAGCGGGGAGGCATCCACCTGCTGACGACCAACCTGCAGAAACCTGAGGCACTGCGGACGCTGCTGGCGGTGGCTCGGTGTGTGCTCAAGGCAGGCCAGCCCCTGACGCCCCAACTGCGCCCGCTGCTGGCCGGGCAAGCCGCCCCGTCCCCGCGGGAGCGAACCCTGCCCGACCGGTGGGAGGAAGCGCCGCTGCCAGAGGTGGAGACCGTCTTTGACAACGGCACCGGCGGCTTTGCCACCGGGGGGGAGGAATACGTCATCCGCCTGGAGGAGGGGCTTACCACGCCGCTGCCCTGGTGCAACGTGCTGGCCAACCAGTCCTTTGGCTTGGTAGCGACCGAGGCTGGACCCGGCTATACCTGGCGGGGGAACAGCCGGGAGAACAAACTGACCCCCTGGTACAACGACCCGGTGACGGGCCGCGCGGGGGAGGCCCTGTACCTGCGGGACCGTGACACCGGCGACTTCTGGAGCCCGACGGCCGCGCCGGCCCGGGGCAAGGGTGCCTACCGCGTGCGCCATGGCCAGGGGTGGACGTCCTATGAATATGGCGGTTATGGCTTGTCACAGGAATACACCATCTTCGTGCCGGTGGCGGGCAACGTCCGCGTGGGGCTGGTCAAAATCTTCAACCCCGGCCCCCGCGCGCGGGAGATTGACCTCACCTGGTACTGCGACTTTGTGCTGGGCGTGTCGTGGGAGCAGGCCGCACCGTTCCTGGCTGTTCACCGCGATGGCCAGACCGGCGCCTTGTGGGTGGAGAACGGCTACCGCGACGAAGACCGCGGCCAGCGGTTGTTTTTTGCGGCGCCTGGGCAGGAGACGACCTATACCGCCAGCCGCACCGAGTTCCTTGGCGTGCCCGGCACGCTGGAAAACCCCGCCGGCATGTACCGGCAGGAGCTCTCCGGCAGCCTTGGCGTGGGTCTGGGGGGGTGCGGCGCGCTGCGCTTTACCCTGCGCATTCCGCCTGGTCTGTCGCGGCAGGTCGTGCTGCTCTTGGGGCAGGAGGAATCGTTGGAAGAGTGCCGGCGTACCATTGGGCGCTTCGGCGGCGTTGACCAGGCCAAGGCTGCCCTGAAGGAGGTCTGCCAGCAGTGGAACCGCGAGCTTTCGGCCTTCCGCGTCAAGACGCCGGACAGCGCCATGGATCTTATGGTCAACCGTTGGCTGCTCTACCAGACCAAGGCGGCCCGCGTGCTGGGGCGGGCAGGGTTCTACCAGGCCGGCGGAGCCATTGGCTTCCGCGACCAGTTGCAGGATATGTTGAGCCTGATGTGGACCGACCCAAAGGGCGTGCGCGAGCACATCGTGGAGTGTGCCGGCCACCAGTTTGAGAGTGGGGACGTGCAGCACTGGTGGCACCCGCCCACCCGTGGGGTGCGCACCCATATCACCGATGATCTGGTGTTCCTGCCCTTTGTCACCGCCGACTACATTGAGCACACCGGCGACGTGGACATCCTCGATGAGGATGTGTTCTACCTGAAAGACGTGCCCATCCCCGATGGGCAGGAGGATTGGTATGGGGTTGCCGAAGTGTCGCAGGTATCGGAGCCCCTGTACCTGCACTGCCTGCGGGCCCTGCGGCGGGCGGCGCGCACCGGCGAGCATGGTCTGCCCCTCATTGGCACCGGTGACTGGAACGACGCCATGAACTCGGTGGGAGACGAGGGTCGGGGCGAGAGCGTGTGGCTCGGGTGGTTCCTGAGCGTCACACAGCGGCGCTTTGCCGCCGTCATCCGGCGCATTGGCCTGGGTGAGGACGCTGACGAGCTGGAGAAAGGCGCCGCTGCGCTGGAGGCCGCGCTGGAGGAGCATGGCTGGGACGGTGCGTGGTACCGCCGTGCGTTCTTTGACGACGGCACGCCACTGGGCTCGGCCATCAATGATGAGTGCCGTATCGACTGCATCTCCCAGGCCTGGGCGGCCATCTCTGGCCGGGGCAACCCCCAACGGGTGCAGAGTGCCATGCAGGCGGTGGAGAAGCACCTGGTGAGCTGGGAGGAGGGCATCCTGCGCTTGCTGTGGCCGCCCTTTGCCAACACGGCCCAGGAGCCCGGTTACATCAAAGGGTATCTGGCCGGGGTGCGCGAGAATGGCGGCCAGTACACCCACGGTGCGCTGTGGGCGGTGTGGGCCTACGCCGCCATGGGCCTGGGCGACATGGCTTGGCGTCTCCTGTATATGCTCAACCCCATCCAACACGGCGGGTCGCCCATGGGGCGCGATCGCTACAAGGCCGAGCCCTACGTGGTGGCGGCCGACGTCTACTCCATGCCGCCGCTGACCGGCCGGGGCGGGTGGACGTGGTACACCGGCTCGGCGTCGTGGATGTACCGCATTGCCATGGAAGAACTGCTGGGCTTGAAGTGGCGGGGCGATCATCTCGTCATCGATCCGTGTATCCCGGCCATCTGGCGGGAGTACACGATGGAGGCCCGCCACGACAACGCGCTCTACCTCATCCGGGTGGAGAACGCTCGTGGCGTCAGCACCGGCGTACGCCAGGTCATTTTCGATGGTGCTGCGCTGCCGGACAACCGTATTCCCCTGACCGGTGACGGCGAGACCCACCACATTCACGTGCTGATGGGCCGGTGATTTGCCTGCGCCCCATTCCCGTGCTATGATGCGTAGTTGGGAGGTGGCATTTATGGGGCGTCGCGATGGTACAACAGGGGTAGCAGTAGGGCAAGCGTTGTTGGCGGCGTTGCTCTTTGGGCTCAACACGCCATTCTCCAAGCTGCTGCTGGGCAGCGTTCCGCCCATGCTGCTGGCGGGGCTCCTCTACCTGGGCGCGGCGGCGGGCATGGGCGTGGTGCGGGCCATCACCCGCCGCAAGGCGGACAAACGGGAGGCGGGGCTCACGCGGGCCGACGGCAAATGGGTGGTGCTGATGATCGTTCTCGACATTGCCGCACCGTTCCTGCTGCTCTCAGGCATCGCCCGCACCACCGCGGCCAACGCCGCGCTGCTGACGAACTTTGAGATGGTGGCCACCACACTGGTGGCGCTGCTCTTCTTCCGGGAGGCCGTCGGACGCCGCATGTGGGCGGCGCTGGGGGTCATCACGCTGGCGAGCCTGCTGTTGGCAGTGGACCTGCGCGATGGGGAGGCTCTGCGCTTTTCCACCGGGTCGCTGTTGGTGCTGGCCGCCTGTGCCTGCTGGGGGGTGGAGAACAACTGCACCCGCAACCTCTCCGGCAAGGACCCGGTGCAGGTCGTGCTGGTCAAGGGAATAGGCTCGGGTACGGGGGCGCTGCTGCTGGCCCTGGGCAGCGAGCGGCTGGCGGGCGTGGGCCTGCCCCAGGTTGGTGCCGCGCTGGCGCTGGGTTTTGTGGCCTATGGGCTCAGCATCCTGTTTTATGTGCGGGCACAGCGGACGCTGGGTGCGGCGCGCACCAGCCTGTACTATGCCGCTGCGCCGTTCTTGGGTGTGGGGCTGAGCTTCCTGTTGCTGGGGGAGAAGCCCGCCGCCCGCTTTGCCGTGGCCGCGGTGCTCATGGCCGCTGGCGTGCTGCTGGCCACCGCCGAGCGCCACCGCCATCTGCACCGCCATGGTGCGCTGGCGCACGACCACCGGCACAGCCACGGTGACGGCCACCACACGCACCACCACGAGGGCGGGGAGGACGCCAACCTGGTGCACGCACACCCCCACCAGCACGAGACGCTGGAGCACGCCCATGAGCACCGACCCGACCTGCACCACCGGCACAGCCACGGCAAAGATTGAGATTTTCAGCCTGTTTCACCATTTTGCATTGGTTCATTCCACAGTGCATGTCACATACTACCCGCGCAGGCCTGGCAATGTCAGGCCTGTTAAAATCCCTTGCAATGTTGTAAAATTGTGGTAAGCTTATATGCCTGCCACAAGATATGGCGGCAATCCCTGTGAGGAGGAACCATGTCCGAACGTTACGATGCCAGCGAGATCAAGGTACTGGAGGGGCTGGACGCCGTGCGCATGCGGCCCGGCATGTACATTGGCACCACCGGTGTGCGCGGTCTGCACCACATGCTGTGGGAGATCGTCGACAACGCCGTGGACGAAGCGCTGGGCGGTTTTGCCGATGAGGTGACGATCACGCTGCACGAGGACAACAGCGCCACCGTTACCGACAATGGCCGGGGCATCCCGGTGGATATGCACCCCAAGCTCAAGGTGCCGGGCGTGCAGGTGGTGTACACCCAACTCCATGCCGGCGGCAAGTTTGAGGGCGGTACGTATAACTATTCCGGTGGTCTGCACGGCGTAGGCGCGTCGGTCGTCAATGCTCTGTCCCAGTGGGTGAAGGTCGAGATTCATAAGGAAGGCCGCATCTACCGGATGGAATTTGAAAGCGCCTACTCCGCCAGCAAGAAGAAAGTGGAACCGGGCAAGGTGAAGGTCCCCCTGGCCGAGGTGGGCAAGACCTTTGAATCGGGCACCCGCGTTACCTTCAAGCCCGACTCCACGGTGTTTGAGACCGTGCGTTTCAACCGCGACACGGTGGAGCGGCGGTTGAAAGAGCTGGCGTTCCTCAATCGCGGCCTCAAAATCGTGTTCACCGATGAACGGCGGGAGAGCAGCGAAACCGAGCCCTACCGTCAGGAGTTCCACTATGAGGGCGGTATTGTCGACTTTGTAAAATACCTGAACGCCGAAAAGTCCGCCCTCCATGACCATCCCATCCTGCTGGAGGGGAAGGTCAACGACATGGAAATCCTCATCGCCATGCAATATACCGAGAGCTACACCGAGAGCATGTTTTCCTACGTCAACAACATCCCCACCACTGAGGGCGGCATGCACGAGACGGGCCTTCGCTCAGCGCTCACCAAGGTGATGAACGACTATGTGAAACGCAACAACCTGCTCAAAGACAAGGAGAGCGGGCTGGCGGGGGAGGATTTCCGCGAGGGGCTGACGGCAGTCATCGCCATGAAGATGCACAACGTCCAGTTTGAGGGCCAGACCAAGACGAAGCTCGGCAACACCGAGGCCCGCCAGGCGGTGGAATCCCTGGTGGGGGAGAAGCTGCCGGCCTATTTGAACGACCTCAAACATGCCGAGACCGCCAACAAGATTGTGGAGAAGGCGCTGAAGGCCGCCCGCGTGCGCGAGGCCGCCCGCAAGGCCAAGGACCTGGCCCGCAAGAAGAGTGCCCTCGAGGGGGCGCCTCTGGTTGGCAAGCTGTCGAGCTGCACCGGACGGAAACCCGAGGAAAACGAACTCTTCATCGTGGAGGGTGACTCAGCCGGCGGCTCGGCCAAGCAGGGGCGGGATCGGCGGTTCCAGGCCATCCTGCCGCTGCGGGGCAAGCCGCTCAATTGCGAACGGCGCCAGCTCGACGCGGTGCTGGCCAATGAGGAGTACCGCTCGGTCATCACCGCCCTGGGCACCGGCATCGCCGAGGATTTTGACATCACCAACCTCCGCTACCACAAGGTCATCATCCTCTCGGACGCCGACCACGACGGCGCACACATCCGCGCGATTCTGCTGACGTTCTTCTTCCGCTACATGAAGGAACTCATCACCGACGGGCACCTGTTCATCGGCCAGCCGCCGCTCTACCGCGTGCGGCGGGGCAGCAAGACGCAGTATGCCTACGACGACCGGGAGCTCCAACGGGTGACCGAGGAAATGGGCCGCGGCTATGACCTGCAGCGCTACAAGGGACTGGGCGAGATGAACCCCGAGCAGCTGTGGGAGACGACACTGAACCCCGACCACCGCAAGCTTGTCCGCGTGACGGTGGAGGATGCCGCCGACGCCGACCGGCTCATCACCATCCTGATGGGGGACAAGGTGGAGCCCCGGCGCGATTACATCAGCGCCCACGCCTACTTCAACCGCGAGGACAGCTTCGCGAAGCTCGTGTAACGGGGGAGATCAACGATGCCAAAGAAGACCAACAACGGCGGTGAACTGCGCGGCGAGGAGATCATCGACCAGAGTTTTGATGACGTCATCCACAATTCCATGATGCCCTACGCCGAGACCGTCATTCTGGACCGCGCCTTGCCGCGGGTGGAGGACGGCCTCAAGCCCGTGCAGCGGCGTATCCTGTACACCATGAGCGAGCTGGGCGTGACACCCGACAAGCCGCACAAGAAGTCGGCCCGCATCGTGGGCGATACCATGGGTAAGTACCACCCCCATGGCGACTCCTCCATCTATGAGGCCATGGTGCGCATGGCGCAGGACTTCAACATGCGCGGCATGCTGGTGGATGGCCACGGCAACTACGGCTCGGTGGATGGCGACAGCGCCGCCGCCATGCGCTACACCGAGGCCCGCATGACCCCCCTGGCACTGGAGCTGCTGCGAGACATTGAGAAGGACACGGTGTCCTTCTCCCTCAACTTTGACGACTCCCTCAAGGAGCCGGACATGCTGCCCGGGCGATTCCCGAACCTCTTGGTGAACGGAGCGCTGGGCATTGCCGTGGGCCTGGCCACCAACATCCCCACCCATAACCTGGGCGAGACCATTGACTGCGTCATTGCCCAGATGGACAACCCCGACATCACCCTGGACGGCCTGATGGAGAAACTGAAAGGCCCGGACTTCCCCACCGGCGGCATCATCGTCGGGCGGGAGGGCATCCGTCAGGCCTACGAGACCGGCCGGGGTAAGGTTGTCGTGCGCGCTAAGGCTGAGATTGAGCGGGGCAGCGGCGGCCGACAGTCCATCGTCATCACCGAGATTCCCTTTCAGGTCAACAAGGCCAAGATGCTGGAGAACATCCTGGCCCTGCAGGAGAGCCACAAGGGCATCTTGTCCGGCATCAGCGACATCCGGGACGAGTCGGACCGAAACGGCATGCGGGCGGTCATCGACCTCAAGAAGGACGCGGACGGCCAGAAGATCCTGGAGTACCTTTACAAGTATTCTGATTTGCAGATCAACTACAACGTCAACATGGTCGCCATTGCCGATGGCAAGCCGAAGCTCTTGACCTTGAAGGAGATCAACACCCATTACATTCGCTACCAGGAGGAGGTCGTCACCCGCCGCACACGCTATGACCTGGAGCGAGCCGAGGAGCGGGAGCACATCCTGCAGGGGCTGCTCATCGCCATCCGCAACATCGACGAGGTCGTGCGCATCATTCGCCGCTCCAAGACGACGCAGGAGGCCAAGACCAACCTAATGCACGCCTTCTCTCTCACCGGCGTACAGGCCCAGGCCATCCTCGATATGCGCCTGGCCCGCCTCACCTCGCTGGAGGTGGAGAAGCTGGAGGAGGAACTGCGGGAGGTGCAGCGTCTCATCCGGGAGTTGAAGGCCATTTTGAAATCCCGCGCCAAGCTGCTGGAGGTCATCAAGGGCGAGCTCATGGGTATCCGCAAGAGCTACGCCGATGGCCGCCGCACGCGCATTGTGAACGCCGAGGCCGTCAAGGAGTTCCGTGCTGAGGATTTTGTGGTGGTGGAGGAGACCGTGCTCATCGCCACGGCCCTGGGGTTTGTCAAGCGCATGCAGCCCAACGCCTACGGCCGCAGCAACCGCGCCACCCCGCCGGATGGCCTGCTGGACGACGACACGGTGCTACTGGTGGAGCCCACCAACACCGCCATGCGGGCGCTCTTCTTCACCGACCGCGGCAACGTCTACCAGTTGCCGGTTTCTGAATTGCCCGAAGGGCGCTGGCGCGACCGCGGTGAGCACCTGTCGGCGTTCATCGCGGGCTATGGCAAGGGCGAACGTCTGGTGTCGGTGCTGATGCTCGATAAGATCCCCGAGTACGGCCAGATGATCTTCTTCACCGCCCAGGGGATGGTGAAGAAAACTGAAATTGGCGAATACGACACCCGCACCCGCAAGGTGGTGGCCTGCGGGTTGAAGGATGGGGACCATGTCATCGCCGCCGAGTTCTGCAAGCGTGGCGATCTGGCGGCCCTCCTCACACGCAATGGACTGGGCATGGCCATCAAAGTGACTCAGGTGGAGCCCACGGGCCGGGCAACCAAGGGTGTGAAAGCCATCACCCTCAATGCCGGCGACGAACTGCTGGCCGCCTTTCTGGTGGACGAGAGCAACGAGATTGCGCTGCTCACCGACCGCGGCTACGGCAAGCGCATCATGGCGCTGGAGCTGCCGGTGCAGGCCCGTGCCGGCAAGGGCCGGTCGGTCGTCGCCTTCACCAAGAACGGCTCCAACGGCACGGGGCTGCGGGCGGTGTTCAAGGTTGTTGAGCCTTTTGAGCTGACAATTGGGCAGACCAGCGGGGCCGAGACAACAATTCTCACCAGTGCGTTGGCGCTGGAGGGCTTGGCCACCGGTGGCAAGATGGTATCCCTGGTGATGCTGGACGACCAGATCAACCGGGTGACCAAGGTACCGGGGTGAGGGTTAGATAACACAAAAACGAAACAGGCCCGGGTATCCCGGGCCTGTTTTCTGCGGTGGAACGCCGTTCGCATGAACGGCACGCTTACTTTTGCTCCGCCAGATCGATGAGCGGCTGGGCGCTGACCCAGTTTGTCAGGGCGTCAGGGCTCTGACTGCGCAGAAAAACGAGAAATTGCTGGCTCCGCTGCTGCAGGCTCAGCACGATGGCTTCGTAACTGGTTGGGTTGTCGCGCGCCAGCTCATCCAGCAACCCCAGGTAATGGGTCAGGTTGGGGTCCTCCACTTCTCGCAGGTTGCCCATTTCCTCCGTCCAATTGCCGGGCCGGCCGGCAAGAGTCCAATTGGCCTCCCTTTCAGGGTTGCGCAGCCTCTGCAGCATCGACCATAGCATGTAGCCGAGGGCGGAATCGGCAGGCGCAATGGTGCCATCCGACCCTACTGTGTAATCCTCGCCTTTGTCACCCAACCGCACGGTGTCGTAGAGCTCCTGGTCGTCATTCATATCCCCCAGGAACCGGAGAAACTCAGCGGGGTTGGCTGACGGCCCGCAGACCACGTAGTGCGTTGGCCCCTTCTGGCTGCGATTGGGCAGCAGGTCGGGGTACAGCACGTTGAGCACGTAGCCGCTGGCGTCAAAGTGCAAGTCGTTGCGTTTGGGGTAGCTCTCGGCGAGCGAAGTGCTGGTGAAGTCGCTGGTGTTCACCAGCAGCGACGCGTAGGATGACAGATCGACGTTGGTGCTGTGCTCGTCCGTCAAATCCACCAAGCCGTCTTCGGACCATTTCTTTGTGCGGGTGACAACCTCGTCGATGATTGGAAGTTGCTCAGTTTGCAGGAGTTTGGAGGTGTCTTTCAGATCCACGCACAGCGAACACCCGCCCATGAACAGCGAGTCCACCGGCAAGTAGCCAAATTCCGGCAGAAACAGATCTAAGATGGGCAGTGTATTGTAGACATACAGGTATTCGATTGTCGGGATGCGCCCCGGCGTCTTATTTGGCACATTGGCCTTCGCCCAGCGCAAGAACTCCTCATAATCCGTCGCCGTGCGGATGGCTTTGCCGTACCGTTCGGCGATGTCGGCTGGCACCAACACCCCAACCCGTGAGGATGGTGCGTAAGTCGCCAGCGATGCCGGGAGGCAGTCAGATTCACCATCGGCCAGGCTCAGGCTCCGATCCCAATACGCTGGGGTGGTGAGCTGCGTGGCGGTGGCGATATCGCCCAGCGCGTTCCGCGCCCGCAGATCGTCCCGCACGCCCTCGGTCACGATGGCGACACTGTTGTTGCTGGTCAGCTTTTCCGCCAGGCCGTCCTCATAGGCATCCATCGCCGCGTCGGAATAGCTGCCGGGGAAGCGGTAATTCTCAAACGTCAGGTCGTAGCCGGCCTTGGAGACCAGTTCATTCAGGTGCGCAAGCCGCGCCGTATCATCCTGAAAGGTCACGCCGAGCAGCACCTGGACGCTCTCACGTTGTGCTGCCTCCGGCGGGGCGGAGGCTTGTTCGGGAGGCGTGCTGGAGGCGGGTACGCAGCCGGCAAAGAGCAGCATGCACAATGACAACGTTGCGGATAGCAGTCGCTTCCTCATGGCAATCCCTCCCTGCGGCCATTAAGAACAAGAGAGACCAAACCCGAAACTGGTTCTCACGATCCATTATATTTCTTTGGCGTTAGGATGCAAGAAGGAAAAGCGTGTTGTTACGGCAATGTCACCATAGGCGGGGTAGAGGGATGGCTTCGTCCGCCCACCCACTGCGCCACGGCATAGTACCCCACCGCCACCAGCACGGCGGCGCTCACCCAAAGTGAGAAGTGCTGGATACCGATGCGGTCGATGAGGACACCCCCCAGCAGGTTGCCCACGATGCCCGCGACGGTGACGGCCGAGGTGTAGATTGTCTGAGCGGAAGCCTTCAGTTCATCGGGGGCCAGGGTGTAGATGTAGTTGGACGCCGCCGCGATGAGCAGCCCCCCGCCCAACCCGTGCAGGCTGGAGATGGCCACCAGCTGCCAGAACGTGCGTGCCACACCAAAGAGGAACGCCTCCAGCGCAAAGAACAGCGCCGCCACCATCGTCATCTTTTGGAAGGATACCTTCCGCCGCAGAAGCGGGGCCATCAGCAGCAGCATGGGAATCTCCAGCACCGCCTTGTAGCCGTGGATCATGCCCAGTTGGCTGCGGTCTCCGTGTACCGCGTCGATGAGGAACGACAGGAACCCAAACATGGTGTTCATGGGCATCTGCATCAGCACGGCGAAGAGGAGGAATGTGACGTAGCGATAATCCCGCAGCAGGCGGCCCACTCGCAGTTCCCGCCAGGTGAGGGCCTTGGACTTCTGGGCATCGCCGCGCACAAAGAAGGTGAGCGCCAGCAGCGGCAGGCAGACGGCGCCATAGATGACAAACGAGCTGCTGACGCCAATGCGCCCCAGCAGGAAGCTCAGGCCAATGGCCATGATGGCGAAGCTGAAGGAGCCGAAGGAGCGGATGGAACCGTAGTTCAGGCCCTCGCGGTTGGCGGTCACCACCAGCCAGTTGTCGAGCAGTGCGCTGGATGGTGAGCGGAAGAACGTGGATAGCAGGATGGCTGCCAGCGACATCGACAGGGAGCCAACCATCACCGGGGCTAGCGAAGGCACCAATGCCCAAAACAACGCACCACCGGCAGTGCAGATCAGGAACGACTTGCGCACCGAGCGGATGCGATCGCTGAATGTGCCCCAAAAGAGTGTGGATATGATGCCCACCGACGAGCAGGCGGCGGTTACCACACCCACCCGTGACGCCGTAAAGCCCATGTTTTGCAGGAAGACCGTGAGGTAGTTGGTGTTGGCCGTGGCGAACCAGAACAGGAACTCCAGCCCGGCAAACTGAGCGAAGCGTCCGCGTGCCGCCTTCGATTCCGTATCCTGCGGGAAGAGCCGCCGCAGGGCAGTAAGATTCATCAGCATCACCTGAAGGCCCGCTTGGTGCGGGCAACATGGTATGGTTATACCACTCCGCCCAGTGGTTGGCAATTGATCGGCGGTGCTGTCTAGGCAGTTGCACCATCGCCCACACACAGCCGCATGGGCAAGGGAATCGAAGCCGGCCGCCGATTCATTGGGCCGGAGGAACGCATTGGCCTGTGCTAGCATCACAGAAAGATCACCTGTCCGCAGGCAGAACACTCGCGGCCACAGCGGGGTCTGCATGCGATCAATGGCATTGACGCCAAGCCCCTGGCGTGCTAGAGTGATCGCGTATGGAACGTTCCACACAACGGATGACAGGAGGACGAACATGAACCCCAAACTGCGTGACGCGTTGGAGAAGAGCGGAACCCTGACCCGGCCCATGGAGGCCGACCTCAACGACGCCGGAGAGACCCGTTGGCTTGCCAAGCCCGTGCGGGAGACCCGCCGCGTACCGCTGGCCGGGGCTCCGGATTCTCTGCATCTGGAAGGGCCCGGCGTTCTGGACCTGTGTATGGAGCGCACGGTGTCCGGCGAAGGCAGCGTTCGGGTCACCCTGCCCACGTCGCTGGCGGTCAAAAGTCCCGTCAATCGTGCCTATGGCAACAGCGTGGTGTGGCGCGCCTTGCCGGGGGAGGATTTGACCCACTACAACCGCATTCTGTTTACTACGACGACCTGCGGTTGGAGGTCGTGGATGCTGAGAACGACCTGGGGTTTGACCTGCGGCAGGGGGCTATTGCCTACTGCCACAGTGGGTACCGGCGCGGGGCAGTCAAACAGGCGTTGGTGCAGGGGTGCGACGCCGAAAGCTTCGCCCTGCTGGATGAGGCAGGGCGGGAGGTATTCACCGGGCCGGCCCAGCCGCTGGACGATGGCTTCCGCCTGCTGGATTTCACGGCCTGTAATGACCAGGGGGACTACACCATCCGTGTGGGCGACCGGCAATCCAAACCCTTCCCCATCGGGGACGAGGCCTACCTTTCCGCAGCGTGGAAGGCGCTCAGTTTCTTCTTTGCCGAGCGCTGCGGCTATGACGTGCCGGGCATCCACAGTGCCTGCCACAAGGACGCGACCTGCGTGCACCCCGACGGGCGCAGGCTCAGCGTGGCCGGTGGTTGGCACGATGCCGCCGACGTGACCCAGGGTCTCACCAACACCGCCGAGTCGGCCTTCGCCATGCTCGAGCTGGTCGAGGCCCTGGGTGAACGGGAACCGGCCCTGCGGGCCCGCCTGCTGCAGGAGGCACGCTGGGGCTTGGGGTGGGTGCTGGGTACCCGCTTTGGCGATGGGTATCGTCACGGCGGCATGGTCATGGGCATTTGGTCGGCCAACCTGTTGGGCGACAAGGATGACATGACCGCCGAGGCCCGTAACAAGCCGCTGGACAACTACATGGCGGCGGCCCTCTGTGCCCGGGCGGCGCGGCTGTATACCGACGACACGGTGTTTGCGGCCTGGTGCCTGCGCTGCGCGCGGGAGGATTTTGGCTTTGCCGAGGATGGCTTGGCCCAAGGCCGCGACAGCGGCATCGAGGAAGTGGTGCTGCGAGCCCAGGCGGCGGTGGCCGCGGCCGAGCTCTTCACTACGACCGGAGACGAGCGCTACCTGGCCGCCGGTGCGGTGCATGCCAGGGTTGTGCTGGCCTGCCAGCAGCAGGAGCCTCGGCAGGATTTCGCCCTGCCGCTTGCAGGCTTCTTCTATGAGAGCCCGGCCAAGGCGCGCATTCTGGCGTTCTTCCACCGAGGGTATGAGCACGCGCCGTTGCAGGCGCTGAGCCTGCTGGCCCAGGCGGTGCCCGACCACCCCGACGCCGGGTTGTGGCGGCAGGGGCTTGCGCTCTACGGGCAGTACATCAAGGATACGGCAACGCTCATCCCACCCTACGGCCTGCTGCCAGCGGCGGTCTACGAGGTGGGCAACACCGATTACTCCGGCATTTACCAGGAGGGTGACCGCTCAGCGGGGGAGCCGACAATGGAGGAGTACAACGCCGAAGTGCGAAACGGCATTCCCATGAACGACACCCATTTCCTGCGGCGGTTCCCCGTCGCCTACCAGTTCCGCGGCTTCCATGGTACCCTCATGAGCAAGGCACGGGCGGCATTCTTTGTGGACCGGGCGCTGGGTGACGCCGAGCTCCGGCGCATCGCCACCCGCCAAATGGAGTGGGTGCTGGGGTTCAACCCCTTCGCCCTGAGCTCCATGTATGGCGAGGGGTACGACTACCCGCCGCTCTATGTGGCCCTGCAGCCCCAGCTTGTCGGCGCGGTGCCCGTGGGGTTTGAGACGTTCGAGAACCTCGACCTGCCCTACTTCCCCATGCAGAACTCCTGCACCTACAAAGAAATCTGGGTGCACACTACGGCCCGTCTAATGGGCCTCATTGCGGATCTGATGGCCACGGAGGAGAGAACATGAACCGAGCGGAGTATGGAAAGCTGCTGGAGGATGTCTGCCGGGAGTTGCAGGAACCCGGCGGTAACTTCGCTGGCGCGGATGGGGTGCCCCGCATGAACCCGGAGGACGTCCGCGCCATCGCCGCGGTGGCGCTGCTGGCTGCCGACCGCTACTATTCCAACCTCACAAAGCTGTTGGCCGAACGCAAGGACTTGTAGGAGGAAGCGCATGGCCCCGTATCAGGTCACGATGTTTGTCAGCCCCATGGGGCACGACGTCAACCGCGTCAGCGCACTTGTCAGCCGGTGGCTTGCGGATACTGGCTTCTTTCGGGTGGAGATTGTGGGCGAGTGCCCCGCCGCTCGCCGGTCCATTGAGGAGTTCATGGATGACCCGGCAGCGGTGGCTGCGACCGACCTTTTCTACGTCATGTGCCCCGATGACCACTGGGGCAGCCCCGCCCGCCGCCGGGCGCTGGAGGAAGCCGTTGCCGCAGGCACACCGGTGTTCTTCTCCCACGGTATGCACCCGTGCTTTGGTGATTGGCCGGAGGCCGAGCGGATGATTGGCCTGCTGTGGCGGGAGACGGCCAGCCACGGCGACTTTGACTTCTTTGACGTGCGGATGACCGAAGTGGATCATCCCATTACCCGGGGTGTGGAGCCCTTTCGCACCAAGGAGGAGCTGTTCTGCGGCCTCACCAACGTCTGGAACGTGCCGCTGACGGTGCTGGCCACCGCCCACTCGCCGGCGGAGCGCATCTCCCGCCATGGGCAGCCCGGCACCGGCCGGGACGAACCCGTGCTGACACTGGGGCAATACGGTCAGGCACGGATCGTTGATTTCCTGCTGGGCCATGTGTGGACGCACTACACCGGCCATGGATTGCTGGAGAACACACTGATCGCCTACGAACCGCCGCCGGTGAAGACCCTGCTGCTGCGGGGGTGTGAGTGGGCCATTACGGGGAATGTGGAGGTGTTTGCATGAGCAAAATTACAGGGCTGGCCCATGGGGCCATCAAGGTGGCTGACCTGGACGTCGCCGTCCGCTTCTGGGTGGATGGCATGGGCATGACACTGCGCCACCGCGCTGCCGACGCGGCCATCGTCGCTGCCCCCGACGGCGTGCTGCTGGAGCTCTTCGCCGGCGGCGAGACCGTCACCAACCGCAGCGGTTTCACCCACCTGTGCCTTGCCACCCACGACGCCGACGCGGCCTTTGCCCGGGCGCTGGCCTACGGGGCCACGGCCTCCCGCGGGGAGCCCTATGACCTCGGGAATCTGCGCATCGCCTTTGTCACCGCCCCCACCGGTGAGGAGGTCGAGTTCTGGTTCATCGCCCGGGAGGGGGGGCCCCGCCGGGAGCCGGTGGTGGAGAATCGGTACATCAAGGGCTTCGTACACGCCGCGCTCACCGTGCCGGACCGGGCGGCCACCGTGCGCTTTTATGAGGGGTTGGGCATCCAGCCCAAGGTGGACTGGGGTTGGGGGTGCTCGATGAAGCTCGCGGACGGGCGGGAGTTGGAACTCTTTGACGGCGGCGAGCCCTGCGACAATGGCAGCGGCATCATCCACGTCTGCTTCTTTGCCGACGACGTGGATGCCACGCTGCGCCGGGCGCTGGCGCTGGGGGCTGCGCCCCACGGCGAACCCGCCGAGTGGGCCAACATCCGCTACGCGTTCTTCCGGGGCCCCTCGGGGGAGCTGGTGGAGCTCATGGCCCTGCTGCCCGGGCGGGAGGAAAGCTTCTTCGGCCCCGCTGCCCCGCTAGCCGAGGCGTTCTGACGTTGACAGCGCCATGCGGCAATGATATCCTAGAGGAAATGTGGAACGTTACACACGGAGTTTCCGTGAGGAAAGGGGGAGTGTGCATTGGCAACCATCAAGGACGTTGCCCAGCACGCCGGCGTTTCCAAAACGCTGGTGTCCCGATACCTGAATCAGCAGAAGGGCGTCAGCCTGGAGGCGCAGGGGCGCATCCAGGCCGCCATTCAAGAGCTGCACTACCGGCCCAATGGCATTGCCCGGTCGCTGGTGCTGCAGCGCACCCACACCATCGGCATCGTGGTGGATGACTTACGTGCCACGTTTCTTTTCCGCCTCATCGAAGGGCTGGAGAAGGGCGCTGAGGAGTTTGACCCCGACGAGAAATACAACGTCATCTTCTGCAACGCCAACGGCGACATGGCCCGTAAGGAGCGGCACATCCGGTTCCTCAGCCAGGGCCGGGTGGATGGCATCGTCATCTACGGTTCTCTGGTGCATGACGACGAGCTCATCCGCCGCCTGGCGGGGGAGAATTTCCCCTTCCTGCTCATCGAGAACGACATCGACGGCCTGGACATCAACAAGATCGTTATTGACAACGTCGGCGGGGCATTTCAGGCGACCGAGCATCTCATTGGGTTGGGCCACCGGCGCATCGCCCACATCGGTGGCAACAAGGATTTGAAGATTACCCAGGATCGTGCCGACGGCTACCGGCGGGCGCTCCAAGCCCACGGCATCCCCGTGGACGAGCGTTTGGTGCGCTTCCCGGATTTCTCGGACTCCGACGAATGGATGCGGCGGGACGACGGCCTCAGCCGCAACCTGTTCTTTGACCGCGGTTACCGGGAGATGACGGCGCTCATGGAACAAGGCTTGCCGGACGCCGTGTTCTTCGCCACTGACCTGTCGGCCTACGGGGCCATGAAGGCCTTGGGTGAGCGCGGTCTCAGCGTGCCGGGCGACATTTCCTTTGTGGGCTTCGACGATGAGGTGGAGGCCAGTGGCAGCTTTGGCTGCCGGCCCATCACCACCGTGCGCCAGCCTCTTCGGCAAGCGGGGACACTGGGCATCCAGCGGCTCATTGCCGCCATCCGCAACCCCGACGCACCCAAGGAGCGCGTGCTGCTGCCCACTGAGCTCATCGTGCGTGACAGCACCCGCCCCGCCAAACGATAGGAGGAACCGCCATGGCCATCCCCATTTCCCTGGGCCTTTACACGGTTTATGACGACCTCTGCCGCGACATGCCTAATACCCTGCGGCGGGTGGCTGCCATGGGTTACGACGGCGTGGAGTTCTACGGCGAGTTCGCCTGGCCGGCGGAGGATGTGCGCCGCGCGCTTGATGACACCGGTCTTGCGCTAACCGGCTGGCACACCGAGTGGCGGCTGCTGCAGCCCGATACCCTGGACGCCACCACGGCGTACCTGCGGGCGGTGGGCTGCCCGGTGGCCATTGTGCCCTGCCTGGGCGGCCAGTGGCACGTGGCCCACGGCCCGGGGGAGGAGTGCCGCGCCGTGTGGCAGGGCCACATTGCCCACATGAATGAACTGGCCGGGTGGCTGGGTCCCCATGGCATCGCCCTGGGGTACCACAATCACGAGCACGAGTTTCAGCTGCATTACGACGGGCAGACGGTGTATGACCTGCTGTATGGGCAGCTAAGCAAAGCCGTGGTGATGGAGCTCGACACCGGCAACGCCATAGAGGGCGGCGGCGACCCGGCGGCGGTGCTGCGGCAGTATCACGACCGCCCGACCCTGCTGCACTGTAAGCCCTGGTCGGTGGAGCGCGGCTTTGACGTGCGGCTGGGTGAGCCGGGCGACCGCAACGACTGGCCGGCCATCCTGGCGGCCTGCGGCCCGGTCTGCCGCGCCCTGGTGGTGGAGAACGAGGCCAGGGGCGACGGTTTTGCCAACGCCGCAGCCTGCCTGGCGGCCCTGCGAAAGTACCGGCGATGACCAACGTAGGAGGGAACGATGAGAGAGTGTTTTAAGACAGAACTGCAAGAGTCTGGCTATGTACACATGCTGCTGAAGCCCGACCACACCCGCTCGGTGGAGGCACGGCTGCTGCGCAAACCCGTGGAGACCAGCCGCGCCCTGTGGGACGGGAAGGACATCGCCCGCTGGAGCAAGAGCGGCGTGGGGGACATCGAACTCCATGGCCGCGCCCTGCGGCTGGCCGCCCCGGCCCGGCTGGAGCCGACCCTGCCCATGCCCCACTACACCGGGTTCAGTAGCGTCACCGCGGCGCTTGACTTGCCCGGTGAGGATTGGCAGGCCTACAACCGTGTCGTCTGCCGGGTGCGGCCTGCCTGTGACGGCTTCCACAAGCCTTTCCTGACGATCAACCTGCGCAACGACGGCGTGCACAAGGTGCCCGACGAATACCGGCGGGAGGGATTCCACGTCATCAACCTGGAGAACGGCCGCGACAACGAATGCGTCTGGGAGTTCCCGGATCTGCCCCGTGACAAGGTTGTGGAGCTGTCGTTCTCCCTCGATTGCCACGGCAACGAGCGTTTCGCCGCAGAGAGCTTTGTCTTTGACATCTTTGACATCCGCCTGGAGCGGGTGAGTGACCCCGACGTGTCGCTGGGCTGGCAGGGGAACCGGGGTGCCATCAGCCACTCCACCACCGGCTATTGGCTCCATGGGGCCAAGGTGGCCGTGGCCCAGGGGGTCACCGGACCCTTTGAACTGTTGCGGGAGGACGGCGGCGAGGTCGTCTTCCGCGGGGAGGCCCGCCGGCTGGAGAACGAAAAAGGGACCTTTGGCATCCTCGATTTCACCGCCTTTACCACACCGGGTCGCTACCGTCTGCGCCTGGGCAGCACCACGACCGAGAGCTTTGCCATTGACGAGCGGGTGATGGAGGAAGCGGCCTGGAAGGTTGTCAACTACCTGTATGCCGAGCGTTGCGGCTGCCCGGTGGGCGGCGGGCACAGCTCTTGCCACGGTGACATCACCGCCACCCACAATGGCAAAACCATCCCATACTGGGGCGGCTGGCACGATGCGGGCGATGTCTCCCAGCAGACGGTGCAGAGCGCCGAAGTGGTGCAGGCCCTGCTGGAGCTGGCTGGGGCCGTGGGCAACGACACCGCCCTGCGTCGCCGCCTCATTGAGGAGGCCCGATGGGGGCTGGATTTCGTGCTCAAGACCCGCTTTGGTGACGGGTACCGCGCCTTCAGCGTGGGCATGAGCCGCTGGACCGACGGTGTGTTCAACACCCACGACGACGAGCGTGCCCGGGTGCACAACCGTTCGCTGGACAACGTGCTCTGCGCCGGGGTGCAGGCCTGTGCCGCCCAAGCCCTGCTTGGGGAGGACCCGGAGCTTGCCTGGGTGTGCCAGCGCACCGCGCGGGAGGATTTCGCCTTCGGTCTTACGCGCTTTGCCGAGGTGGGCCTGGAGCCCGGCGAAGTGATGGAGCACACCCACAACGCCGGCTTGTCGCTCTTTTATGCGGCGACGGCCTGGGCGGCGGCGCAGCTGCTGCGCGCCACCGGCGAGGAGACCTACACCGCCGAGGTGGAGCGTTGGATGGCCCGCCTGCTGGCCTGCCAGGACAGGGGCGAAGCGGGGCTTGCGTTTGATGGCTTTTTCTACCGTGACGAGACCAAGCGCACGATCGTCCACTTCAACCACCAGTCGAGGGATCATCTCTATGCCCAAGCGCTGGCCGCGGCCTGTGAGGTGCTACCGACCCACCCGGCCCAGCCTGGGTGGCGGGTGGCACTCGCCCACTACGGCGCGTACCTCAAGGCCCTGTACGCCCACTCCGCACCCTATGGTATGCTGCCCGCGGGCGTCCACGCCTTTGACGAGGTGGACGACGCCGACACCTTTGCCCTGCTCCATGTGTACACGAATTATGAGGCCGAGCGGGAGCACTATCGGGCGCAGCTTTTGAGCGGCGTACCCCTGGGCCCCAAGCACTGCCTGCGGCACTTCCCAGTGTGGTTCTCCTTCCGGGGCAACACGGCGGTGCTGCTGTCGGCGGGCAAGGCGGCGTCCATCGTCGGGCGGGTACTGGGGGATGAGACCCTGCTGGAGATGGCCCGTGACCAGCTCTACTGGGTGGCCGGCAAGAATCCCTTCGGCCAGTCCCTGATGTACGGCGAAGGCAGCAACTACGCCCAGCAGTACGCGGCTCTCTGCGGCGAGACGACCGGCGAGCTGCCGGTGGGTGTGCAGACCCGTGCCGACGAGGACCGGCCCTACTGGCCCATGGCCAACAACGCAACCTACAAGGAAATCTGGACGACCACGGCCGGCCATTGGCTGCGGCTGGCGGCCGACCTGTACCAAGGCTGAGGAGGGAAGACGATGTATTTCATTGGGGTGGATTCAGGCGGAACCAAGACATCCTTTGTGCTGGCGGATGAAACTGGGCGCATCCTCGCACGGCATCGCAGCGGCAGCAGCGGGTTCCTGTCCAACGGCATTGACAAAATCGAGGACCTGCTGCGGGAGGGCGCGGCGACCCTCACCACGGCGGCGGGCATCACCATGGAGGACGTGACGCACACGGCGCTGGGCTTCCCGGGCTACGGCGAAACGAACGACAGCGCCGCCGTACTCGATGAGCTTTGCTCGTCCATCTTTGGCAGGGGCAAAACCTTTGTGGAGTGCGATTGCTACCTTGGCTGGGCCGGGTCGCTGGCGATGGAGCCCGGCATCAACATCATCGCCGGTACCGGTGCCAACTGCTACGGCGTCAACGCCGCCGGCCAGGCTGCCCGCGCCAGCGGCTGGGGGGCTTACTGCGACGAGGGCTCCTGTCGGTGGATTGGCGGGCGGCTGCTGCAGGCCTTTGCCAAGCAGGCCGACGGGCGGGAACCCCGCACCGTGCTCTACCACCTATTCCGTGAGCGCATGGGCATCACCAACGACCTGCACTTCATCGGGCCGCTCAATCACGTCTACGGCCCCGACGGCTCCAAGACGGCGGACCTGCAGCGCATCCTCAAGGACATCTACGACGCCGGCGACCCCGTGGCCGCGCAGATTTACAACGACGCCGCCCGCGAACTGTGGCAAGCCATCGCCACCGTGTCGGTCAAGCTTGGCATGACGGGCAGCGCTTTCCGGGTGTCCTATTCCGGCGGGTTATTCCGCTCGGGCGCCTGCATTCTGGAGCCGCTCACTGCCGTCGCGAAAGCCGGTGGCGGCACCCTCACGGCTCCGCGGTTTGAGCCGGACCTTGGCGCGGTGCTCATCGCCATTCGCCAGGCCATCCCCGCTTTGGATTGCACAACTTTCGCATTTTGCGAGTGATAAGGAGGAACACACATGGTCAGCATGCTCGATTGCATCAAGCGGGTCCCCAGCATTCTGGAGACCATCCTCAACCACCGGGAGGAGACATTCGCCCCGCTGTGGACGACCTTTGGTACGCGCATGGATGAGGTCGATGAGATCGTCCTCGTCGGTTCCGGCACGTCCAACACCTCGTCCATCACCGCCCGGTATCTGGCTGAGCGCCTGTCCGGCATCCGGGTTTCCGTCACCGTGCCCAACGAATTCTTATATAGCCTCAGCGCCTGCAATCCCAAGGCCTTGTACCTGTTCCTCTCCCAGACGGGCACCTCGATCCTGACCCGTCAGGCGCTGCACTTGGCCCTGCAGCAGGGGTTCCTGACGGCGGCGCTCTCCGAGGCGGCGACGACGCCCATCGCGCGGGAAGCCGGTGTGTTCCTCAACATGCATTGCGGCAAGGAAGAGTACCCCATGCGCACCATCGGGTACAGCGCGTCGGTGCTGGGCGTGGCAATGCTCGCGGTGGAGATTGGCCGTCGGCGCGACACACTCTCAGCCGCCGGGGTGGAGGACGCTGTAGCTCAGGCACGGGCCGCCGCTGCCGGCATCCCCGCCGTCATCGACGCCACCATGGCATGGCTCGATGCCAACCGCCGCAACATGCTGCGCAGTGAGAGCATCATCTTCTACGGCTCGGGCTCGCTCTATGGCGTGGCGCTGGAGGGCGCCGTCAAGGTGTGGGAGACCCCGCAGATCACCACCATGGGCTTTGAACTGGAGGAAGGGCTCCACGGCCCGAACTACGGCTACACCCAGCGCCACTGCGTCATCGTGCTCAACGACGGCGGTGTGGACGACGCCAAGGCCCGCGCCATGGCCAGCTACATGCGGGTGGAGAAGAACAACGGCTTCCTCGTCGGTGCCCATGCCGATGCCCCGTCCGACCTGGCCTTCGACCCGAAGGGCGGCATGTTTGCCTGCCTGGAGTTTGCCGCCGTGGTGCAGACGCTTGCTTTCCGCCTGGCCGTTGACCAGGGCCGCGACCTCTATGCTCCCCACGACAACAGCGCGATGGAGAAGTACTTCCGCTCCCACAGCGCGGATGACAAGTAGGAGGGTTCCATGGCCAACCAGCCCTTTCAAGCCCGGTACATTGCCGGGGGCACGTGGATTGTCTCCGGTGAGGGGTGCGATTGCTACCTGGTGGAGGGTGACCGCGAGGCGCTGATGATCGACGCGGGCATGGCGACCGCCAACATCCGCGCCTTTGCCCAGGGGCTGACCGACCGACCCCTCAAGCGGGTCGTCAACACCCACAGCCACTTCGACCACACCGGCGGCAATGGCTTCTTCGACGAGGTGCTGGCGACGCCGCAGGCCGCCCGAAGCCTCAAAAATACTATGGGTGATCCGCCCGACCGGTACCCGCTCGATTACCGGGTGACGCCCATCGCCGACGGCGACGTGCTGGACCTGGGCGGGCGGCGGCTGCGGGTGCTGGAGCTCAATTGCCACAGTCCCGGTGACGTGGCACTGCTGGATCTCGACCGGCGGTTGCTGTTCACAGGGGACGAGGTGGAGAGCGGCCAGGTGCTGCTGCTCCCCGGCTATGCCGAGGAACCGGGGCAGATCCACGCCAAGCCTGCCGCAACGGTGGAGTCCTGCCTGCGCACCATGGAGCGGCTGGCCGCCCTGCGGGGGCAGTTTGACGCCCTCTGCCCGGCCCACAACGGCAGCCCCCTTGATCCGGTGTACCTGGATTGGTTCATTGCTCTCTGCCGTGCGGTGTTGGATGGGCAGGAGGGCACCTCCGACTGTTCGTCACCCAGCTTCAACAGCGGCGCGACGCACTTCCCGTATCCCAATGCGGGTTACCGCCGTGCCGTCCACAAGGGCGCGTCACTCGTCTATTGCAGGGCCCTGCTGCGAGACGCCGACCTGGTGAACGCCAGCGACTTGCCGCCGGCCACTCCGCTGCACCTTATCTCGTCCTATTTTGCCCGGCAGTGATGCCGGAGGGAAGCATCGCCCCGCCGTCCATGGACAGCGGGGCGATATGGTTGTATATGGGGGGGCAACACACCCGCGTGCGCCCAAGGCGGTGTCTGGATCATTGGCACCCAACCCCATGGGAAAGCCGCCGTCTTGCCAGCCGCTTCCAATGCATCTACAATATGTAGAGATTGGAGTCCATCGTTCGCCGCCTGCAGGACAATGTGGAGCGCTTCAACGCCAACCCCACCGGGCCATATGCCATCAGTTTGAGTGTTGGGTACGACTGCGCGGGGGATGAGGAAGGCGACTCGGTAGGCTTTGTCAAACACATCGATGAACTGATGTATCAGGTGATCTTTAAAGTGCAACGAAGGACGTCTGGGCCCCGCGCGGGACGCTGGGTCATCGCCTTCGATCTGACAGGAGGATGGGCATGCCGATGTTGTTGGGTGTTGATCTGGGCACTTCCAGTGTGAAGGCCATCTTGATGGACGAGGACGGGGCAATTCGCGCCATCGCCCGGCGAGACTACCCTGTGGACGTGCCGGCCGACGGCCACGCCCAGCAGGAGCCGCTGGCCTGGTGGAACGCCACCGCAGACGCCATTGCCGAGGCTGTGGCGGCTCCGGGCTGTGACCCTACGGCCATCGCCGGGGTGGGGCTGTCGGGCCAGATGCACGGCTGTGTGCTGGCCGACGAGCGGGGTGAAGCACTCGGCCCTGCCATCATCCACAGTGACCAGCGCTCCTGGCCGCAGGTGCGCGCTCTTTACGAGCGTGTCGGGGCGGAGACGATCCACCGTGCCACCTGGAATGCGCTGTATCCGGGGTTTCAGCTGGCCTCCCTGGCCTGGGTGTTGGAGCATACCCCTGCGTTGTATGAGCAAGCGCGATGGGTGCTTGCGCCTAAGGATTATGTGCGTATGAAGCTGACGGGTGCGGCGGCAGCAGATCACTCCGACGCTTGCGCAACAGGGGCCTATGATATGAACAGCCACCAGTGGGCGAGGAAGATTTTGACCAAAGCGGGGCTGGAC
>JAEYRA010000021.1 GCA_023409755.1 Bacillota bacterium | reverse complement strand
GAGGTGGACGGCGTACGCGATCCCATTCAAGCCTTTGCCCCCCACGGGTACGACCTGGTGGACTGCACCGCCTATGTGTATGCCGCCGACCAGAACCGGGTGGACCGGTGCTTCCAGCAGCACCTGGATTGGGCCGAGCAGCACGGGCTGCCCATGCTTGCCGGCGAGTGGGGTGCCTTCCCCGCCGATGACCCGCTGATGGCCCAGAAAATGCGGGCGACACGTACCTTCTTCACCGCCCACAACATCAGCCAAACCTACTGGGACTATCGCCCGGGCAAGGGCGTTCTGCCCCTGTAAAGCCTAAGGAAGCCCCACAGTGCATCACTGCGGGGCTTCCCTTCTCTAGTCAATGAGTCACCTGCAGCCATCCCACTGATACAAGAAGCCGCCAAAGACCTTTGCCCAAAGCGCCAAGTGCTCTATGGGATCGGGCCCTTAGAATATCGCGTGAACTACCAACCGCGCACCGGCAGGTCAGCGTCATCCCTGCCGTACAACGGCACCCATGCCAGCCAGTCTGCGTCGGAGTTCCGCCAACACGGCGTCATGCTCTTCGGGGAGCACACTGGTGGACAACCTGCTCGCAGCGCAGGGCAGGAACCATGCCTCGATCTCCTCCTGTGTGACGCCCGTTAAAGCATGGTATTCCTCCAGAAACGTGCGCTCCATCGCCTCCCTCGTGGCATAGAACCCATTGATGGCATCCTGCGGAAGCATTCCGGCGGGGATGACGGCATAGCGGAGCAACAGGAACAGCTGCATCACATCGTAGCACCGGTCTCCGGTGTTGGCTCCCTGCCAGTCAATGACCACAGGAGTCTCCCCCTTCATCATGACATTGAGCATGTGGAAATCCCCATGGCAAACGCAGTTTCCATCGGGAAGGTCCGCCAGCGCATGAGCCACCAGTCGTCGTTCCGCCCCGGTCAGCTCGGTCTGGTTGTAAGCCTGCCAAGCCAAGGTTCCCTTGATCGACCGCAGGCCCGACGCGGACACCGCGTCTCCCGGTGCGCTCTGAATTTGGTGGAGTACCCTGGCAAGCAGGCGCATCTGGTCCAGGTGGTGCTCCCCAAACATACGGGCCACCAGAGGCTCCCCCTTGATCTGCTCCATCACCAGCCCCGGGCGGTCATCCATCTCCACAATCTCATAGGGCCGGGGCACGGGCAGACCCAGTTGCCACACCGCCATGGTGTTCTTGAGTTCATTGTGAATGCCGCCGGCAAGCTGCCGGTTGAAGAACAGCTTGATGACCTTCCCTTCACCATATTCGTACACTTCGGCGTTGGCGCCAACGCCCAATCTCTTCCCCAGTTCACACATGATCCATCTCCTCCATTCTCATGCGGGCTCGTTCTTTCATCACGGCCATGGTGTATACCTCAGCCGTCAGGTCGGCGGCCTGGTCCAGCGTGGTGTCCAGGGTGCCGGTGTTCAGCATGGTGGCCAGGCCGTTGATGAACACGGTCAACACCAGTACCACCCGCCCAAAGCCATCTGCCGGCAGACTGCGGAGCCGTTCACTGCGGGCAAGGTGTTGCGTCAACATCTCCCGCCCTACGGTTACACTCTCGGGATGCTGTGCGCTCACGGTGGACTGATAGACCGAGCGAAACAGTGCCTTTCGTGTACGCGCCAGGTCATAATACCCGATGATAAGCTGCAACTCCGGCAGATACCGGTCGTCGTGATGCCCGCGAATGTGGGATTGTGCTTCCTCCAACGCCAAATGCCAGACTTCCCTGCGCAGCGTGTCCATGCTGTCAAAGAGGCTGTAGATGGGCTGGGTGGAACATCGCAGTCTCTGCGCTACACTGCGGGCGGACACGGCATCGATGCCCTGGTCCTCCACAATGCACAGTGCCGCTGACAGAATGGATTCTCTTGTTGTTTCACGTTTGGGCGGCATCAAATTCAAACTCCCCTCAATAACACCCGTTATATAATATATGTTATTTTCTGCTCCGCCATTTGTCAACCAGGTATTTCTCATCCGCCATAACCCGCAGCGCAGGGGGAGGGTGCGCCGGTCGTTGCACACTGCGGCATCGTGAAATGACGCGTCCAAACCAAACGCCAGCAACCCGCCTCACGCGCCAACGCTGCGTTGTTCTTACCGGTAGAAATTCCCTTCGCCGCTAAGGAATTGCCCCTTGCGCCTGTGGCAATCGCCGGGCAACTGTGGTATAACATACGGAGCGCGGGCAATCGCAAGAGGCCGTCGTCCCCTGTGAACCGACACTTTGGGTCCATCTTCACCCAGGCACAGTAGCTGCCGCGGCGGTCTGCGGAGGTGAATGCCTGTTTGCGACCCATACGGCTGGTACAACTTTCCTTCTGCGGTGTAACGTGGGAAAGCTGCCAGAGACAAGAGCAAAGGAATTATCTGTCAAAATGATAGCGCGCAACCACGACCTGGACATGTGCAATGGTCCGCTGTTTGGCAAAATACTGACGTTCTCCCTCCCCATCATGGCAATGAACATGCTGCAGTTGCTGTTCAACACCACGAACATGGTGGTGGTGGGGCGTTTCGATGGCAGCGAGGCCCTGGCAGCGGTAGGCGCGACCGGCTCCCTCATCAACCTCATCGTCAATTTCTTCATGGGCCTGTCGGTGGGCACCAGCGTCATTGTGGCGCAGGACTACGGTGCTGACCAACCCGACGCCGTCAGCCGTTCGGTTCACACCTCCATGGCCATCAGCATCATTGCCGGGCTTATCGTCATGGTGCTGGGTCTCTCCCTGTGGCGGCCCCTGCTGGTAGCGATGGGCACGCCGGAGGACATCTTCGACCTTTCCGCCCAATACATGATCATCTACTTCTACAGCCTGCCGGCCAGCATGGTGTTCAACTTCGGCGCTGCCATCCTGCGGGCTGTGGGCGACAGCCGCCGCCCCATGTATTACCTGCTCATCGCCGGCGTGGTGAACGTGATTGTCAACCTGTTCCTCGTCATCGTGATGCACCTGGGCGTGGCCGGTGTGGCCTGGTCCACCGTCGCGTCCCAATACCTGGCCATGGTCCTCATCGTCATCTGCCTGTGCCGCAGCCATGGTGTCATCCACTTCAACCCCCGGCAAATGCGCATCGACAGGCACAAGCTCGTACAGATTGTGCGCATCGGCCTGCCGGCCGGGCTGCAAGGTCTGCTCTTCTCCATCTCCAACGTGCTGATTCAGTCGGCCGTCAACTCCTTTGGCTCCACCATGGTGGCGGCTAGCTCCGCAGCCTCCAACATTGAGGGCTTTGTGGGAACAGCAACGAACGCCTACTACAACGCGGCCATCACCTTCACCGGGCAGAACATGGGGGCGAAGAAGGTCGATCGCATCGACAGCATCGCCAAGGTAAGCACGGTGCTCATCTTCGCCACCTGGATTGTGCTGGGCGGCGCGACGATGCTCTTTGCCAGGCCGCTTCTCTCCCTCTACACCACCGACCAGCAGGTCATCGATCTGGGCACGCTGCGCATCAACGTCATGATGATTGCCTACTTCACCTGCGGCATGATGAACGTCTACCCAGGCCTAACCCGTGGCATGGGGTACTCGATACTGCCCATGGTAAGCACGCTCGTGGGTGCGTGTCTGCTGCGCATCGTCTGGTTGGTCACGGTTTTTGCCTGGTTCCCCACCGAACTCATCCTCTTTGCCTGCTACCCCATCACCTGGGCAATGGCGGGTATAGGCCAGGTGGCCAGCTTCTTCTACGCCCGGGGCCGCGTGCGAAAGCGCATGGCGCTGGAGGAGCTGCCGGCGGAGTAGCCGCCCCCAATCAAACGCTCCATCCCAACGCAGAACATCAACAGGCCCCATCCCAGCCGGGATGGGGCCTGTTCTTTCTGTCTTGCTTTACAGCTCGCGCAGCCGGATGTTACGCCAACGGCAAGCGGCATTCGGCGCCCAGCGAGCTGCCCCCATGCCGGGGTCGTTGTCGTGGATCTCAAAGGCGATGTGCCCCCGAGGGCCCAGTAACTCCCGGATGGCCGAGGCGTCGTAGAGCGGGTGCTGCAGCGTGGCCGTGTCAATCTCGGAGATTTTGACGCCGTTGATGTGCACGGTGATGCGCGGCGACGCTCCCTCCACCCGGATACGGAACTCGTTCCAATCCCCCCAGCGCCAGGCGGACAGGAACTCCTCCCCCGTAGCGGCGGAGGCCAGCAGCGCCGGCTTATCGGGCGTCATGGGTTCCAGCGTCGTGGACGGGTCCTCCAGCATCAGACCGATGGGGGTGTCCTGTTCGTCACGTTTGGCGTCCAGGGTGAAGTTGATGCCATGGAAGCCGCCGATGCCGTTGCCGTAGACGCCACCGATGCTGCCGGACTTACGGTGGTCGAGAAGAATCTGGAACCCCTGTGAACCAAGGCCGGTGGTGCGTACCAGAATGCCCGTGTCCGCCGGCCAATCGGGCCGCGCCTCCAGTACGAGCTCAAAGTCACCGTACACGCCGTCACTCAGCAGATACCCGCCATACCCGCAGCCCGGAGGGTCCTGCCGGCCCACGATGGCGCCATCCTCCACCGTCCAACTGCCACAGGTCTGGGTGGCACGGCGGTAGGCTTCGCTGGCGGTGTCAGGGCCCGGCTCCCCGGGCGCACGCGGCACCGGCAGCCGGGGCACGGCATGCCACCCCGTCAGTGTTTTGCCGTCAAAGAGCGGCTGAAACCCGTTGTTATCTCTCATTCGTTTTCCTCTCGGTTCCACCTTGAGATAGTTCGACGCCCTTACCCGCGAACCGGTGCAAAGAACAGCAGCCTTCCGCCGAACACCGGCACCGGCACGATGTGCTCCACCGGCTCGTCGATGCAGGTAGCGCTGTCACCCTGGCGGCCCGGGCGGGGCGTGATGCCAGCGGTGGGGTACACAACGCCGGTCTCCATGTCACGAATGCCGGTGCAGTCGCCCTTCACGATGATGTTGACCGTGCCGCGCGCCGCGCCATAGGGGTAGATGCCATACACGCCGTTGTCGTAGGAAAAGAGGTTGCACTTCATGCCAGCCGCCACATAGACATCCATCCCTTTGGCAAACTCCTTGTTGATCATCTGCCACACCTCCCGCGGCAAGCGGAAGAGGTCGGAGAAGTTCTCCGGCACGTTCAGGATGTAGAGGCAGCCCTTGCCGTAAAAGTCCTCGGTCAGCACGGGGAAGTTGTTCTCCCCGGCGATGACCTTGACGTCGTTCCAGGTGGCGTTGGTCTTGTAGTCGAGAACCTCGAAGAGCACATCGTCCACCCCAGCACAGGCCATGGAGCCTGCCGGAGTGTTGTAGTGACTGATGAGATACTCATGGCCCAGCACATGGCGGGAGGTAAGCCGCACGGAGGTCATCTCCCGGATGCCACGGTCGTAGGTGCGGCGCACAAAGCCCGTGGTTACGATGGCGTTGCCGCCCTTTCGGACATAGAGCTCCAGCTTCTCCATCACAGCGGGGTCATGGGCCGAAGTCTCCGACAGGAAGAGCACCGGGGCATCGAAGTCAAACTCCGGCTTGGGCTCGAAGGGAATGCCGCACATGCCCAGGTAGTTGAGCACCTGGTCTTCGCCGTCGCCGTCGTAAGGCTCATAGGTGGTCACGCCCACCGGGTTGCCAGTCTTCCCCAGCAACGCGTCGATGCGGTAGAAGCCCGCACCCAGGGCCGCCAGCGCCGGCGAGTCGACCATGCTGGAGAAGTTGAAGAGCATCAGTTCCTTCGCCTTGGCGAGCATGGTGAGATACCCCTGCTCCAGCCAGCGGGTCAGGTTATCCATGGAGCCGCCCTGGTCAATCCAGCCGCCGCCGTTGCGCCCGGGGCCGATGTTCTCCATGAGGCGAATGATGGAGTAGCTCTCGTACCGCTGCAGGTGCTGGGGACTGTAGGCCGCCTCGCGGGTCTCGGTACCGGTGTAGATCATGTCGAAGATGTCCTTCTGCTTGCCGGGGTTGTAGCCCGTCTCCTGGTAGGACTCGTACCAGTTGGGGTACTTGATGATGAAATTCATCCTGGGGTTGATGCTCCGCGCCAGGTCGACGATCTCCTTGGAGAACTCCTCCATCAGGT
>JAEYRA010000020.1 GCA_023409755.1 Bacillota bacterium | reverse complement strand
GGAGATGTCGACATCCGGATACCCGGTGCCCGAAAGCTCAGGACGGCCGACCTCGAACTTCTTGGCCGTGCAGGGCATGACGGACACGACGACGATCTTCTCCGGGTCAATGCCTTCCTTCTGGGCGAAGTAGCTCTTGATGACCGCGCCCATCATCTGCTGGGGCGACTTGCAGGTGGAAAGGTTGTCGATGAACTCCGGATAGAAGTGCTCGCAGAACTTGACCCAGCCCGGGCTGCAGGAGGTAATCATCGGCATGGTCTCGCCGTTCTTGATGCGCCGTAGCAATTCGGTGCCTTCCTCCATGATGGTAAGGTCGGCGGCAAAATCGGTGTCAAAGACCTTGTCGAAACCCATACGGCGAAGGGCGGCGACCATCTTGCCGGTGACGCGGGTACCCATGGGCAGGCCGAACTCCTCGCCCAGGCCCACACGGACGGCCGGAGCCGTCTGCACCACAACGACCTTCTCGGGGTCGGCCAACGCGGCCCACACCTCATCGGTGCTGTCATGCTCGTAGATGGCACCCACCGGGCAGGCCTGGATGCACTGACCGCAGTTGATGCAGGGCACGCTGCCCAGGCTCATCTCAAAGGCCGGCTGCACGATGGTATTGAAGCCACGGTCCGTCGCGCCGATGACGGAAACGCTCTGGATGCTGTCACAAGCGGCGATGCAACGCCGGCACAGGATGCACTTGTTGGGGTCACGCACGATGGAGGCCGAAGACTGATCCTTCTTGTACTCCTTGGACGCGCCTTCAAATCGGATCTCCTCCACCCCCAGCTCGGTGGAGAGGCGCTGCAGCTCGCACTTGCCGCTGCGGATGCAGGTGAGGCAGCGCTTGTCGTGGTTGCTGAGGATGAGCTCCAGGTTCACCTCGCGGGCCTGCTTGACCTCGGGGGTGTTAGTGCGCACGACCATGTTATTCTCTGCCGGCAGCACGCAGGAAGCCTGCAGCGAACGGGCGCCTGTGTCCACCACGCAGATGCGGCAGGCACCGATGCAGTTGACGTCCTTCAAATAGCACAGGGTAGGGATGTAGACGCCGGCCTTACGGGCGGCTTCCAGCACGGTGGAGCCGCGCGGAACCTCTACCTTGATGCCGTCTATGGTTAAGGTGACCATTTCCATTCCGTTCACGCTCCTTACTTCTTGATGATCGCCGAGAACTTGCAGTTGTCCAGGCACACGCCACACTTGATGCACTTGCTCTGGTCGATCAGGTGGGGCGACTTCCGCTCACCGGAGATGGCATTGACAGGGCAATTGCGGGCGCAGAGCGTGCAGCCGATACACTTATCGGGCAGGATGTTGTAGCTCAACAGCGCCTTGCAGTGGCCGGCGGGGCACTTCTTGTCACGGATGTGCGCCTCGTACTCATGCCGGAAGTACTTGAGTGTGGAGAGAACCGGGTTCGGAGCCGTCTGCCCGAGACCGCAGAGGGCGGTCTTGCGGATGCTGTTGGCCAATGCCTCCAGCTTCTCAATGTCGCCTTCCTCGCCCTTGCCCTCCACAATGCGCTCCAGAATCTCCAGCATGCGCTTGGTGCCGATGCGGCAGGGCACGCACTTTCCGCAGCTTTCATCCACGGTGAAGTCCAGGAAGTAACGGGCGATGTCCACCATGCAGGTGTCCTCGTCCATCACGATGAGGCCGCCCGAGCCCATCATGGAGCCGATGGCCGCCAGGGACTCGTAGTCGATTGCCGTATCGAGGTAGGCCGCCGGGATGCACCCGCCGGAAGGACCGCCGGTCTGGGCGGCCTTGAACTTCTTGCCCTTCGGAATGCCGCCGCCGATATCAAAGACGATCTCCCGCAGGGTGGTGCCCATGGGCACTTCCACCAGACCGGTGTTGTTGATCTTGCCACCCAGGGCGAAGACCTTGGTGCCCTTGGACTTCTCGGTACCCATGTCGGCGAACCACTGAGGCCCGTTGACGATGATCTGGGGGATATTGGCCAGCGTCTCCACGTTGTTGATGATGGTGGGCTGACCGAACACGCCCTTGTTGGCCGGGAACGGCGGCTTGGGCCGCGGCTCGCCGCGGTGGCCCTCGATGGAGGCCAGCAGAGCCGTCTCTTCACCGCAGACAAACGCGCCGGCACCCAGGCGAATTTCAACGTCAAACTTAAAGCCGGTGCCAAAGATGTCGTTGCCCAACAGGCCGTAGTCACGGGCCTGGGCGATGGCAATCTGCAGGCGCTGCACGGCGATGGGATACTCGGCACGCACGTAGATATACCCCTGGCTGGCACCGATGGCATAGCCGGCGATGGCCATGGCTTCCAGCACGGCGTGGGGGTCACCCTCCAGCACCGAACGGTCCATGAATGCGCCGGGGTCGCCCTCATCGGCGTTGCACACCACGTACTTCTGGTCGGACACGGCACGGGCGGCGAAGTCCCACTTCATGCCTGTGGGGAAGCCAGCGCCGCCGCGGCCGCGCAGGCCCGACTCCTTCATCAAAGTGATGACGTCCTTGGGCTGCATCTCGGTCAGCACGCGGGCCAGGGCCTTATAGCCGTCCAGGGCGATGTATTCATCGATGTTCTCCGGGTCGATGACGCCGCAATTGCGCAGCGCAACGCGATGCTGCTTCTTATAGAAGCCGATCTCATCGAGGGAGTTGCTCTGCTCCACCACGTCGGGCTCCTTATAGAGCAAGCGCTCCACAATGCGGCCCTTGACGAGGTGCTCACTGACGATCTCATCGACGTCCTCGGGCTTGACGCGGCTGTAGAACGCGCCTTCCGGGTAGACGATGACGACCGGGCCGGACTCACACAGGCCGAAGCAGCCGGTGCGCACCACGCGCACCTCTTGCTCCAGATCGTGGTCCTTCAACTGCTTTTCAAACCGGGTGATGATCTGGGCCGAATTGGCGGAGGTGCAGCCTGTTCCGCCGCAAACCAACACATGGGCTCTTTGAAAATTCATACCTTGCTCCTCCCGCCTTATTCTTTGTGGGCTTCGGCGTAGCCGATCGTCAGCTCATGAACCGGCCGGCCGTTGACCACATGCTCGGTGACGATGCGGCTGACAACCGCCGGGTCCACATTCACGTAGGTTACCTTATCCTCGCCGGGGCGGTACACCTCGACGATGGGCTCCAGCCGGCAGACACCGATGCAGCCGGTCTGCGACACCGTGACATCGGCAAGGCCGCGCTTGCTCACTTCATCCATCAACGCCAGCAGCACGGGCCGTGCACCAGCGGCGATGCCGCAGGTAGCCATGCCCACCACAATGCGCGTGCCGCCGCTGCGATCCCTGCGCAGGTTGACGTGTTCCAACGCCCTCTTGCGGATTTCCTCCAACTCCTGAATGCTCTTCATCGTTCCCTTATCCCTCCCGCTACGTCTTGTTCTCCTTCAATCAGGTGCTGCCGCAGCCAATCCCGTACGTCGGGGTGATCCAGCGGCACGCCGTCCAAGATGGCGCGAACCTGCGCCGTGTCAAACCCAAACTCGCTCTCCCCCACCCGGTGCCGGTAGCAAAGCTCCAGCGTCGGGTTGGTCGCAACCAGTGTGAACACTGTGCCGGCCATGTCACCCAGCGGCGGCCGGTCGATGTGACCCCACCGCCAACGGCAGGTCACCGTGGTTCCCCGCCCGGGCTGGCTCTCCAGTGTGAGGTCACCGCCGGCTGCCTCACAGCCCGCCTTGCACAGAGGAATGCCCAGTCCAACTTTGCGGGTGGTGCGGGTCGTGGTGAACGGGTCCTGGGCCCGATGGGCCATGTCCTCGTCCATGCCGCACCCGTCGTCGACAATGCGCACCACCATCCACTCGCCGCTCTCCTCCACCTCCAGCGTCACACGGGCCGCGCCGGCTGCGATGGAGTTCTGCACCAAATCCAGAATGTGCAGGGCGATCTCGTCCATATTACCGGTACTTCTTCAGGATTGCCGGCACTTCGTCCGGCGTCAGCCGCCCATAGACGTCGTCGCCGATCATCATAACCGGGGCCAGGCCGCAGCAGCCCAGGCAACGGGTCTGCAACAGAGTGAAGCGGTTGTCAGCAGTGGTCTTGCCGGGCTGCACGCCCAACTCCAGCGCCAGACGATCGAGCACCTTCTCGGCGCCCTTCACGTAGCAAGCGGTACCCATGCAGACGCTGACCACATGCTCGCCCTTGGCTTCCAACGAAAACTGGGAGTAGAATGTCGCCACCCCGTACACTTCGGTCAGCGGCACCTCAAGCCCTTCGGCAATGGTGTTCTGAACCTCCAGCGGCAGATATCCGAAGATGTCCTGCGCCGCCTGCATCACCGGCATCAGCGGGCCTGGCTGCCCCTTGTGCTGCGCAATCACCTCGGCCAGTTTATCAGCCTTGGCCTTGTCCTTGAGAGCATTCATCCGATTGCCTCCTCCTATCGCCTTTTGTCTTGGAATATGCGCTTTGTTAAATCGTTAACACATTTTGATATTGTATCATAGTTGATACGGTTCCGCACCCCATTTAACGAAAAATCAACAGAGTGCTTTTGTTGAAATTTGTGTACGGTTTTTGTTTGTTGTAAACAAAACGCATGTCGAATTGCTAGTAATTTGGTAGAATATCGTCAACGAATTTGTCACAAAGTTGGGGCCAAGAGGGCGTCGACGATGGCCTGTGCGGTACAGGCGGTGACCTCCAGCGGAAAGCCCGGTTCCAACAAGCTGCCCAGGTCGTGGGCGTCCGACGAGCGGATGGCACGAAGCCCCGACGGCGGTGCAAAGCTGCCAATCACCTCAACGGTATGCCCGAGCAGAGACGGCGGCAAAAACCCAAGGTTCGCCAGCACGCTGTTGCTGGGGCGATTGATGTGGGCGGGCACCAGCACACCGCCCCGCCTGCGCGCCTCGCGCTCCATCTCATCCAACCCCAGGGCCACGGGCTGACCCAACCAACGGGAACAGCGCCCCACCTCATTGTCCCGTTCATCCAGAATGAGCTGCTCGCCAAAGAGGTCGGGCCGGTTGGCCAGCACCGGCTGATGAGCCGCCAACAAGGCGCAGAAATCCTCTGCTGCTTCCCAATGGGGGAAGTAGCAGAGGGCATGTACCTCTTCCGCAGTGGTGGCCTCCACCCCGGGCACGACCAACACGCCATTGTGCTCCCCCGCCCGGGCACAGGCCCGGCCGTTGAGGCACGCGTTGTGGTCACACACGGCAATGGCATCGAGCCCCTTGAGGTGGGCCATCATCGTCAGGTTGTGGGGCGTCATACTGTCGTCCGCGCAGGGAGACAGGCAGGAGTGGATGTGCAAATCCACCGCCAGTGTCATTTTCCAACACCCAGGGAATAGAGGAGCCCGCTGGCAGCATACTCGGAAAGTGTAGCGCCCAGAACCGGCACGCGTTCGATTTCGGCCTTCTGCAGCACTTCCGGCGGCATGGTTGCTCCCTCAGCCAGGATGACGCAGGCAAACTCGTGCAGCGAGGCCACCGCCACCACGTTCATGTGGGTCTGCACGGTGATCCATGCGTTGCCCGGTGCACCCTTGGCAATGACCCAGCTCAACAGGTCACAGCACACGCCGCCTGTGACCTGGACATCCAGCGGGCAGTTCTGCGTCAGGACGGAAAACCCCGTCCGCTCCACCAATTCCCCAATTGTCATAAGTCCTCTTTGCTCCTTACCTCATATCGCTCAGGTCTATCATTTGCTGGGCCAGCATCTTCACCTTCTCCTTCAGGTTGAAGATGCAATCCAGCTCATTGGCATTGCCGCGGACGATGTCCTCGGCCAGAGCACGGCAGGTCGGCGCGCCGCAGGAGCCGCAGTCCAGCCCCTTGAGCCCCTTCGTGATCCGTTCGATGCGCTCCATCATGGCCATGGCCTTCTCAATGTTGTCGTCCAGCTTCATCGCGGGCTGCTCGTGCAGCGGCTGGGTAAAGTGGATATTGGCGAGCGCGGGCACTTCTGTGCGGACGGAGGGGTCGTGCTGCATCCGTTCCACCAACTTGCGGATGCGGTTCTTCGCGACATAGGCGTTCTCAAAAGCCAGAGCCCCGCCCACGCACCCGCCTTGGCAAGCCAGCCCTTCAAAGAACTGAAGGTCGGATAGTTTATTGTTCTCAATCTCTTCCAGCACGCGGATGACGTTGTGCACGCCATCCACCGAGAGGGAGTTCTCACAGTTGACCGCAGCGCTCTCCCCACCGGAGTTGGCCCAGCCCACCCCGGCGAAAGTGGCCCGCTGGCCCTCAAAGTCATCACCGTGGTGGCGCATCTGGCCCGCCAGTAAGCCATAGATCTCCAGAATGGAGATGGCTCCGTCGACATTGGAGCGCTCCAGCCCCAGAGGGGTACGGACGCTGGTCATCTTGGCCGGGCAAGGCGTGATGAAGAACGCGCCGACCTGGGCCGGGTTCACACCCTTCTGTCGGCAGAACTCCTCCTTGGCCAGCCGAGCGGCAATCTCCACTGGCGGCAGCACGTCGACGACATTATCCAAAAGCTCTGGGAAACGCACCTGAATCAGGCGTACCACTGCCGGACAGGCAGAGGAGATGAGCGGCCGCTTATCGGTGGCGGCAAGTTCCCTGCGAATCTCCGCCGAAGCGACGTCCGCGCCAATGGCAACCTCGTATACGGCGTCAAACCCCATGGCACGCAGCCCGCCCAGGAGCGTGCCGATCTCATCCAGGGATTTAAACTGGCCATAGAGGGCCGGTGCGGGCAGGGCAATCTTATACTGGAAAGCGGAAATGACACCGATGTTGTCGGTGGTGGCAGTTTTGGCGTGGTACGGGCAGCGGCGGATGCACTCCCCGCAATCGATGCAGAGCTGGGCAATGATGGAAGCCTTGCCATCGCGCACGCGTATAGCCTCGGTCGGACACCCCTTCAGGCAGTTGGTACAGCCGCGGCATTTTTCACTGTCCAGTGTAACGGAGTGAAAATACTTCATAACTTCTCCCACTTAAGCCAGACGGAACGTCATACGAATGGTGGTGCCCCGACCAACCTCCGATTGAATATCGAACTGGTCAGCACAACGGTCCATATTGGAGAGACCCATGCCCGCGCCAAAACCAAGCTGGCGGACGCTCTCCGGTGCGGTGGAGTAACCCTCCACCATGGCCTGGGCGATGTCTGGGATGCCCGGCCCGTAGTCCACGGCGGTCAGCACCACTCCATCGCGGCTTACCGTTAGGGTCAGGTGGCCGCCCAGGCTGTGGATGATGATGTTGAGCTCCGCCTCATAACTGGCAATGGCAACACGCCGGACGACGGCCGTGCTGATGCCCAATCGTTTGAGCACGCCCTTGATCTCAGCAGAGGCGTCGCCGGCCGCGTTGAAGTCGCCGGCCGCGATGTCGTAACTCTCCCGCAGGGTGGCTTCACCGGGCATCGCAAGTCCCCCCTCCCCGCAGTCCATGCTGGTAGAGGATACCGCAGGCCTCAAAGAGTGTCTGGCGCGCGTTCATCACGGCGATGCCGCACTCCTGCGCCATGTCGAGAATCTCTTGCGTGGGAACCTTGCCCCGTACGAAGACGATGAGCGCTACGTCCAGCATCTGGGCGGTGCGCACCACATGGGGGTTCAATAGGCCTGTCAGCAGTACAGCATGGTCCTTCACATTGGCCAGCACGTCACTCATCAAGTCCGCCCCGCAGGCGCTGTGCACCACCGCATCCAGCCGGTCACCGCCGCAGTGCACTTCCGCACCCAGCAGGGCGCTTACCTCACCGATCGTCATTCGTTGGTCTCCCCCGTTTACTTTACCTTCAGTACATCGTTCTCGAGCGTTAATAAAATATCAATCACATTATACTTCAATCCCGTCCGCAATGCCACAGCATTTGTGGCATTGCCGTCTGCCAGTTTTGTCAAGTTGTCGGCAGCGGTCTTCTGGCAGTCCATCAGGCTTGCGATGACAACGGACTTGGTGTCCCCCACCGCTTTGGCCAGTTCCTCGTTGGCACTGGAGAAACGGCCAGCCGAGGCCCGGATGGCTGCCACAATCGTGGCCGTATCCCCACCGGCATCGGCCTGCTTCTGGGTGTTGATGAGCGTGACGATCTCAGCCTGGAAGGCTGCGACCGCCGCCTTGATGGCGTCAATCTGCACCTGACTGCCGCTGACATTCCACTGGATGCCGGCGGTCGCCACGTTGTAGAGGCATGCGCTGCTCTGGTCCTGTGCCTTGTAGGCATCCCGAACGGCCTTGGCGTCACTCTGTTGGTAATAAACCGAGTCCAGCACCCGGTACATGCCGTCTTCCTTGAGCACATAGCCCGCCGCCCCTTTGGCGCGGAAGCCGGTGGCCGCCTGTGTGGCGTTCCCTTGCTCGCTGAACACCCCCAGCTGCACGCCATAAAGCGTGATGGACTTGAGTGTGATGGTCTCGGTCACCTTGCCGCTGGCAGCGGTGTTGTCGGCTTTGCCGGTGCCGGCGGCACCTGACGGCGACGCAGAAGGCTCATCGGTTGCGGCCATGGTGGCGGCCGCAGTCGCAGTGGGCAAGGCGCTGCTGCCCCCGTTCTCGCCCTTCCAACGCTCCATGGCCAACACCGCATACACGGCGACGACCGCCAGCAACAACACGACGATCAGTGCGTTCCAGCCTGCGCCGCCCTTGCTGCGCCGGGTACTGCGGATTCTTCTTCTGCGCATCGGCATTCCCTCCCGGTCGGTAATGGTAATGTATATGCGGGACACGCAGATTAATATGTGAATATCACCCCAATAGGTGGTTCCTTACTGAAGTTCGGGTGTACGGGCTTTCGCCCCTCATTGGCAGCCTCCTTACCATCACCTCTCTCTGGAGATCCTGCAATCAAACCGATTGCGCTACAAAGAAACCAGCGCGTGGTCCAAATCCAGGAATATTATCTCCCCCACAATCGAGATAGTCTTGGCACAAGTTGCGCAGCTAAAATGGTAAAGATCGGGATTAATATGTAATTATATCTGGTCTGCACCTCTATGACCGCAAAGACCAGAAAATATCCAAGGCATACAATTACCATGAAAAGCTCCCCACTTTTCGTTCGACGATAAACCAATAGCAGTGTGACGGCACCCATGACAAATACGACAAACATATATCCGTTCACTGCAGGTGGCACAAAAGTGGTCAAAAGGGGATCCTTAGCCCCGTAACTCCAATGGTAATTATAGTACGCCCACTGATACACGGTTTTTTCACTGATTAGCCTAATCAATTCTAATTTATTACTCAGTCTCTGTCCAATCAACGGCCAGTAATCATAGTCTGACTGTGCCGTGAGGAGCATATCTTCCTTATTATACCGCCCACCAGACTCCTTATTTAAGCCTACTGCAATTTTATAACCCGTATGGTCAATGTCGGATTGTTTGATGAGTCGGGTAGCAGAAAGTACCGTCATGGTACCTACCGTAACAGCAAAAAATACGAGTAGCATGCCTAGACTGACTACAAACCGACGGACGATAAATTTCTTGCTCTTCCCATTCTCCCTCCAGCAACCAATTGCCCTGACGATGTACAGGCAAACGAGGGCAATCAATACGACATACATCTCTGGTCGAAAAAGATGTGACAGGGCGAAAAAAAAGAGACCCGCGACATCATTGAGTACTGCTACGCGAATGGGCCGGTTGATAACAAAATACACGCCGACGACAAACAACAACGTTGCCACATGCTGACTGGACAACACGGGTGTGAACAGGATAACCGTAGGATTGAACGCGAGCAGCAACGCCGCCCCAATCCCTGCCTTGTACCCACCGATTTTCTGCGCAACCAAGCCAGTAAAAAAGCAGGTTAGCGCCGTGGATGCCGCGAACACCACCTGTAAGGACAGGATAGATGGACCAAATACCTTCACCACCACAGCCTCAAAAACGATGAACGGCATGTAGAAGACCCAATTGTCATAATACATCGTCCCATGTGTCACTGCTGCCCAATCGCTGACCGGGGCAGCCGCCAATCGGCAGGCCACATCATAGGTGCTCTTGAAATCGCTCACAGGCTCAATCTGGTAGGTCAGTACCACCAACAGCCTGACGATAAACGCCACAATACTGACGACGACGAGCACCCTCAGCTTCCGACCGTTGGATTGCATGGCGACAAACGTCAGCAGACCGGCCAAGGCCATCCACATGGGGAAATAAGGCGACGGCAGATAGTCAGACAACATGGAGCCAAGGACGACCAGATACACCATGAGAACCGGCCAAATGCAAATGCTAGATATGATTGGTAATCGGATGGGGTTTTCTGTATCAAATTCAATTTCCCGTTCCTCAACAAGCGATTTCCACGAGCCCTTCAAAATCCGGATCATACTTACCCCAACCAACGTTTCCCTAACAGTGTTTGAGGTTTATTATATAGCCATAGAAGATCACTGTCCACCGAAACAGTAGCACAGGCACCTGTCTACACCTCAGTAATTGTCCCGCCGGTTTCGCGGGGTAATGCGGTGGTTGTTCCCATGCAGGCATATACAAGCTGACCCCAGCGTTTACCGCAGTGTGCGAATCCGCTATAATGAAAGAAAAACGGAGACGCGCGATGAAACTCAGCATCGACACCCTGCCGCTGTGGGACGGCT
>JAEYRA010000155.1 GCA_023409755.1 Bacillota bacterium | reverse complement strand
CGCCCCCCCCGCGACATTCATGCCCGCATGGCCAGGCAGTAGTTGACGTTGTCAAAGGCCGTCATGGCGTGAGTGGGGTCGGCTTCGTTGTGGGCGCGGAAGAACCGTTCGGTGATCTGCGGCGGGGCGAGGTGTTCCACCACCCTAAAGCCGCAGTCCGCCAGCAGGGCTTCCATCCGTTGGGGGGAGTACCCCGCCAGCATGGGCTCACCGGCTGTTGCGGCCAGCGCTGCCTGGCGCTTGGCGCGGCTGCCGGCCCGGTCCGTCAGGGCGTCTTCGTCGGGGTAATCGAAGGCGAGCAGGCTGCTACGGGGCGACAGGGTCGCCAGCGAACGAAACGCGTTACGCAGGGCATCCTCCGCCAGATAGTAGGAGATGCCGAGGAAGGCGAAAAAGCACGGGCGCTCCGGGTGGAACGTAGGGTCGGTACGCAGGGCGTGGGCCCAGTCCTGCTGGTTGAGGTCGATGGAGAGAACGTGTACGTTGCCGGGCAGGGCGATGCCGGCGGCCCGCAACCGCGCCTGTTTGTCCTGCCCGGTGGCGGGGTGGTCCAGTTCCCACATCTGCAAGCCATCGGCCCAGGCAGGCGCGCGGCAGGCGAAGGTGTCGTACCCCGCGGCGATGTTCACGTACTGCGCCAAGCCCTGCCCGCAGGCCCGCTCCAACGCCTCCTCAGCAAAGGCTGCCCGACCCACCGGCGTGGGGGAGAGCTGCTGGTCCACCACCCAGTGCAGGGCTTCCTCCTCGCTGCCGGTAAAACCGGGGCAGAAGAACCCGATGCCCTCAGACATGTGGTGGGCGATGCCTTCGTATTCCTGTGGGGTCAGCAGGCGGTCGGCCAGTGGGTCGTCGTAGATGGCTGGGTTGTGGTGCCGGTGGTGGAAGGCGCGGGCGAAAGCGCTCACCAGCGCGGTGGAGATTGTGTTTGCCATGTGCATCAACTCCTTCTTATATTCTTTACACCCGTGTGCGCAGGGCCGCAAGGCTTGACATTTTCGCCAATCTGTGGTAATATAATCATGCTAAAAGCGAAATTCCATCAAGACTCGCTGTGCAGTGCACCCCGGCGTACGGGGCTGTGGCGGGTGGATTGCAGAAACGGGGCAGCCGGGGCCGCCCCGTTGTTGTATACCTCTGCTTGGCGGCACCCGGCAAAACCTGCTATACTTCTGCCACAACCCGTCGCCCGCCGACGGCACCGGAGGCTTGCCATGTCCATGCCCTTCCCCACCCCGCAAAGCAGTGTGCTCGACTGGGAAATCCTCGTCATCGGCCACATCAGCTGGAACCGCTACTACGGCGAGCGGGAGGACAACCGTCCCCGTGGCAAGCCGTTCACCTGCACATCCACCCTGATGCGCGGGGTGCAGGCCGATGGCACGCCCTATGTGCTTGTCATCGACCCCACCGAGCGAGTGCGGCCCGAGGAATTCTGGTTCGACCTCAACCGCCGCAGCGGCTTGCGGCCCGAGGCCGTCACCCATTGTTTCATCACTCACTGCCATGGCGACCACGCCGTGGGGTGCAACTACTTCCCCCAGGCGCAGTGGCTGGCGGCCCCGGCGACCATCGAACGCCTGCGTGGCACGCCTGGCATTGACGAGAGCCGCGTGCTGCCCGCCGTAGGCGAGTTCCTGCCCGGCGTGTGTGTGGTGCCACTGCCCGGCCACACGCGGGACGTCCACGGCGTTGCCTTCTGCCACGAGGGGCGGCGCATCGTGGCCACCGGCGACGCGGTCATGTCGCGGCCCCACTTCCGCCACTCCACCTGCGAATACGAGGAGGATGCCGAAGCCGCCCAGCAGTCCCTAGCCTGGGTGCGGGGTAATGCCGACATCGTCATCCCCGGTCACGACAATTTCTTTATTGTGTAGAACTCAATGTGCTGGAAAGTCTGGAAAGCCGCTTCTGCGGTTTTTCCGCAATCAGAACGACCGTAAAGCCACCGTGTCATGCTCACTTGTAAGAAGCTGGGACGTTGAGGAAGTCCTCAGCACACCCCGCAATGGCTCGCTCAACAAAGGCGGACAATAAAGCGGAAACACGGCGGGAGTACAAGGATTGACATCCGGTTGCGCAGAGCATATAATCCCAGTAAAATAGCGGAAAATACGACGATGGGGATGCGGAAACGCCACGTCCACGCAGAGAGCCGCCGGGTGGTGCAAGGCGGTAGGGCAAGCGGTTTCCTTCTCGCCCCGGAGTAGCCAACCGAAGGCAATGGCATCTTAGGCGATGCCTGAGCTGGTAGGCTTGGACGGTGGCCGGCCGTAACCCCGGACAGGGCATTCTGTGCCCGTGGAGATGACGCTTCGGCGTCAATCAGAGTGGTACCGCGAAACGACCCTTCGCCTCTGGCAGGTGAAGGGTCGTTCTTATTTTTTGCATGAGGTGGGGGACACATGGAACAGATGCTCAACTGTACGATCGGGCAGCTTTTGGAACAGCAGGCGGCTAACCACCCCGACCAGGAAGCGGTCGTCTATCCCCATGAGGGGGTGCGTTGGACCTATCGGGAGTTCAATGACCGCTGCGACCGGCTGGCCAAGGGTTTCATGGCCATGGGGGTGGGCAAGGGCGACCATGTGTCCATCTGGGCCACCAACTACCCGGAGTGGCTGTTGTGCATGTTCTCCACCGCCAAGATGGGCGCAGTGCTGGTCACAGTCAACACCAATTACAAGATTTTTGAGGCTGAGTATTTGCTGCGGCAGTCTGATTCCATGACACTGGTGTTGACCGAGGGGTTCAAGGACTCCAGCTACACCGGCATCGTCCATGAGCTGTGCCCGGAGCTTGCGGGCAGCGAGCCGGGCATGCTTGCCTCCCGCCGGCTGCCTTGCCTCAAGAACGTCATCCTGGTGGGGGATAGGCGTGAGCCGGGCATGTTCGCCTTTGACGACCTCTATGCCATGGGCGAGTCTGTGTCGGACGCGGCGCTTGCCGCCCGTAAGGCGGAGCTCACGCCCCATGACGTCATCAACATGCAGTACACGTCCGGCACCACCGGCTTTCCCAAAGGCGTCATGCTGACCCACTACAACGTCATCAACGATGGCAAGATGATTGGCGACTGTATGGCGTTCTCCACCGCCGACCGGCTTTGCATCCCGGTGCCGCTGTTCCATTGCTTCGGCTGTGTGTTGGGCGTCATGGCCTCGGTCACCCACGCCACCACCATGGTCATGATCGAGCACTTCAACCCCCTCAAGGTGATGCAGGCAGTGGAGCGGGAACGTTGCACCGCTCTGCACGGCGTACCCACCATGTTCATCGCCATCCTGGAGCATGCTGACTTCAAGAAGTACGACTACTCGTCACTGCGCACCGGCATCATGGCCGGTTCGCCTTGCCCGGTGCAGGTGATGCGCCGCGTGGTGGACGAGATGAATATGTCGGAGATTACCATCGCCTATGGTCAGACAGAGGCCTCACCGGTCGTCACCCAAACCCGCACCTACGACCCCATCGAAAAGCGCGTGGCCACCGTTGGCAAGGTGCTGCCTAACATGGAGGTCAAGATTGTCGACCCCGAAACCGGCTGCGACCTGCCGCCCGACACCCAGGGGGAGATTGTGGCGCGCGGTTTCAACATCATGAAGGGTTACTACAAGATGCCCGAAGCCACTCGCCAGGCCATCGATGAAGATGGCTGGCTGCACACTGGCGACCTGGGCACGATGGATGATGAGGGGTACTTCAAGATTACCGGGCGATTGAAGGACATGATCATCCGCGGCGGCGAGAACATCTACCCACGGGAGATCGAGGAGTTCCTGTACACCCATCCTGCGGTGCGGGATGTGCAGGTTGTCGGTGTCCCCGATAAGGTTTATGGCGAGGAGGTCTGTGCCTTCGTCATTCTGAAGGAGCAGGGCGGTGCGACCGCCGAGGACCTGGTAGCCTACACCCGGGAGCGTCTTTCCCGCCATAAGGCCCCTCGCTACATCCACTTTGTGGACGAGTTCCCCATGACTGCCAGTGGGAAGATCCAGAAGTTTAAGCTGCGGGAGATGGGTGTAGCCCTTCTTCATCTGGAGGAAGCTGACGCGATCGAGACAGCGTGAGCGCTCTTTTCCTTGACAGGGTACCAGCAGGTACCGTATGATAAAATAGCATCCAAGGAGGGAAGCACGACGCTTCCCTCTCATTTTAAACGGATGGGTTCGTACTCAGCCAGATTTGAAAAGGGCGGGGAGGGAGCGGCATGACCTTTCAAGATGCCTATGCCGCCATGGCGGACGGACCGGTCATTGCCGCCGTCAAGACGGCCGAGGACGCCCGCAACGCAGCGCGTTCCCCGGTGTCGGTGGCCTTTGTGCTGGGCGGCACGATCCTCACAATGGATGACATTTTGACCGAACTGGCCGCTGGAGACAAGCTGGTGTTCCTGCACATGGATCTCATCGAAGGCGTTGGGCGGGACGAGGCGGGGCTCATTTACGCCGCCCGCCACTGGCAGCCGGCGGGCATCATCACCACCCGATCCAACCTGGTGCGAAAGGCCAAGGAACTGGGGTTATTGGCGGTACAGCGGGTCTTCCTGTTGGACAGTGCCTCCATCCGCAGCGGGATCCAGTTGGTCTGCCAGAGCGGGCCGGACTTTGTTGAGATCATGCCGGGGCTCATTCCCAAGGCCATTGGACAGTTTGGTGGGGCGGGCAGGCCAGTCATCGCCGGCGGCATGGTGACGGAACGGTCGGAGATCATCGACGCGCTGGCGGCTGGTGCCCTGGCGGTGTCCACCAGTGCGTACGCTCTTTGGTACGAATGAGATTTGTGGAAAGGCGGTAGCGTCATTGCAACGCTTTGAAACGCTTTTTGATAAGGCTCGGGACATCGTTCTCATCACCGAACCCGAGGGACGGATTCTGCAGGCCAACCCTGCGGCGCTGGCAGCCTATGATTATACGCTGGAAGAGATTTTGGCGCTGACGCTTACCGACCTGTGGAGGGGGGAGTTCCCGGACAGCTTGTCCCAGCAAGCGCTGGCAGAGGGACTGCCTCTTGAGACGACTCACTTCCGCAAGGATGGCCGTCCGTTCTCGGTGGAGGTGTCATCTACTTTGGTGGAGCTGGAGAGCCGGCCGCTGTGGCTTGTCTTCGTGAGGGACCTGCGGAAGCGCTGGGGAGCGGACCGGCCGCTGGCCAGCACCACTCATTATCGCCTGTTGTTCGAGGCGATGACCGAGGGCGTCTGTGTGCGGGAAATGGTGTATGACGTGGCGGGGGAACCCGTCAATTACCGCACGCTTGACGTCAACCCCGGGTTTGAGCGCATCATGCAGATCCCGCGGGAGCAGGCCATCGGGCGCCTGGGGGATGAGCTCTACGGTACGGAGGAGCCCGCTTACCTGGAGCAGTACGCCCGGGTGGTGCGCACAGGCCGGCCCGATCGTTTCCAGTCCTATTTCGCGCCCAAGGGAAAGCACTTGGACGTGTCGGTGTTCAGCCATGAGCCAGGGCAGTTCGTCACGGTCTTTCGGGATGTGACCGAGACCGTGCTGGCCCAAGATGAAGTGCGCAAAAGCAACCAGCGCAACGAGAGTTTGGTGAAGGTATTCAACCACGACGGCGACGACGAGGATGAGATCCTCGCCTATGTGCTGGAAGAGATACTGAAGTTGTCGGGCAGCGACCTGGGGTTTATCGTGAACAAAGGCGATGGCTGTGAGCCCGAACGGTGGCTGTGGTCCCGGTCGGCCCAGGTGCGGCAGACGGAGAATGGGGTGCCGCTGGACGGTGGCGCCATTGACTTCCTGCGGGAAGTGGAGGAACGCCGGTGTCCGGTTCTGTTGGGGGTACACGATGCCATCCCCCCAACGCCCCTGACGGCGTTGGCCGGTGAGATTCGCACCTTTCTGCTGATGCCGATGAACGACCAGGAGGACGTGCTGCTGACGATTGGTCTGGCCAACAAGGAGACGGACTACAATGCCATGGACCTGTGGCAGGTGACGATCCTGCTGGAGAGTACGCTGCAATTCGTGCAGCGCAAGCGCTCCGAACAGCGACTGGCAGAGGAACGCGAGCTCTTCCGCTCCACCATAACGGCGCTCAGCGAGGCTGTCATCGCCACTGATGTCAACGGCATCGTCACCATCATCAACGACCGTGCAGCACTGCTGACCGGATGGCAGGAGGAAGATGCCATCGGACAGCCTATTCAAGAGGTCTTCCGCACCGTCGACGAGAACACGCGTTACCCCCGCTCCTTCCCGGTGGAGCGCTTCGCCGATGGTGGAGAGCAGGGAACGCTCCCGCTGGAAGGCTGCATTCTCCAATCCCGCAACGGCGTGGAGTATTTCATTGCCGGCGGGGTGACGGCCGCCCGCCAGCAGGGACGGCTGCGCGGTATTGTGATCGCCTTCGACGACGTGACGGAGGAGAAGAACAAACAACGTGCCATTGCCTACCTCAGCTATCATGACAGCCTGACCGGCCTATACAACCGGCGGTTCTTTGAGGAGGAGCTGCACCGGCTGGACGTGGAGCGCAACCTGCCGCTCACCATCGTCATGGGCGATGTCAACGGCCTGAAGCTGGCCAACGATGTGTTTGGGCACCTTGCCGGTGACGACCTGCTGCGCAAGGCAGCGGAAGTGCTCTCTTCCGTTTGTCGGCGCGATGATATTTTGGCCCGTTGGGGTGGCGATGAGTTTGTACTGCTGCTGCCCCGTACCAGCGCTGATGAGGCTGCTCGTCTCACGGAGCGGCTCAAGAATGCCACAAAGGGACATAAGGTGGGTTTGGTCGATCTGTCCATTTCCATTGGCAGCTACACCAAGCAGGAGAGCGTTCAGCCCTTCAACGACGCCATGAGCCTGGCGGAGGACGCCATGTACCGCAACAAGACGCTGGAGAACCAACAGGAGAACGGCAAACTCGCTGTTGTCCTGCTGGAGGAACTCTTCCGCCGGGTACCGTGGGAGCGCCAGCACGCCCAGCGTGTCAGCGAGTTGGCGGCCCGTACCGCTCTGGAGCTTGGCCTGCCCGTGGAGCGGTCTGAGGAACTGCGTAAAGTGGGCGAGGTGCATGACATTGGCAAGATTGTTATCAGCCCCAAGATGCTGAGCAAGAAGGGAGCGCTGACGGAAGAAAACTGGAAGGAGTTGCGCCGCCACCCTGAGGTTGGATACCACATCATTAAGGCCAATCGGGAGCTGGCATGGATGGCCGACTTCCTGCTGTGCCACCACGAGCGTATGGACGGCAGCGGATACCCCCGCCACCTCAAGGGGACGGACATCCCGCTCTATTCCCGCGTTCTGGCGGTGGCCGACAGCTACGATGCCATGCGCTGCGGCAGATACAGCAGCCGGCAGTACACCAAGGAGGAGGCGCTGGATGAACTGCGCGCTCTGGTTGGGAGCCGATATGACCCGGAGGTCGTGGAAGCTTTTTCCAAAGCCATTCACCTGCCGCTGGAAGGGCAGGATGGATAGAAATCAATTGAAAAGGAGACAGATATTCATGAAAGCGGTGCAGCGATGTAAGACATGGAAAGGGCTTAGGCCCATCGGTTGTTGCTTTTATTGCGAGGTCTTCAGCGGTTACATTGCCCTATGAAGTTATTTAGCACGATAAAAGATGTCTTTTTGTCCTCACTGCCGCTTGCCGTTGTGATCATTGTGGTATGCGGTTTTGTGGCCCCCATGGAAAACCTTTTTGATTATGTTAGATTAATTATTGGTTATGCTGGCGTCGTGTTGGGCCAAGCCGTGTTTTTGGATGGTTTGGACATCAGCATTCTGCCGATCGGTAAATTGGTGGGCAGTTCTCTCATTAAGCTGAAAAAAGCCGCAGTGATCATTTTTGTTGGTTTCCTGTTTGGTCTGTTGGTGACGGTTGCCGAACCCGCGTTGACGGTTCTGGCCAAGCAGACCCACATGATCATGAACAACGTAAACGAAACTCTGTTTATCTGGGTGTTGAGTTTGGGCATCGGCGTTTTCGTCGCGTTCTCGTTGTACCGGATTATGAAGAACCTGAACCTCAAGCTCGTTTTTGCCATCCTTTACGGCCTGATTTTCCTCATGATTATCTTCGTCCCCGAGCAGTTTGTTGCGCTCTCCTTTGATGGCAGCGGTGCGACGACTGGTGACGTTTCGGTGCCCTTTATTCTGGCGCTCGGCCTGGGCATCTCTGGCACTATGTCAAAAACTAAGACCAGTGAAGACACCTTTGGCATCATCGGCCTGGCCTCCGTGGGGCCGATTCTGGCGTTGTTTCTCTACGGCATCGTGTTGAAGGCAGTGTCGGGCGGCACGCTTCCGCTCGCCAGCCTGTATAACCCCGGAGCGGTCGATAGCCTGGGGGCCGTTGTCGTATCCAATATGGCCAGTGTTGCCCTTGCGCTTATCCCCGTGTTGGTGGTATTCCTGCCCTTTCAGTTCTGGCTCATCAAACTCTCCAAAAAGGAGTTCATCGAGATCTTGCTTGGCGCAGCCGCCGTCTTCGTAGGGCTACTCATCTTCCTGTCAAGCATCGATTATGGCTTTGCGTTTGCCGGCAAGTACATTGGCGAGGTTTTCCTGGATGCCAGTCGGCCCGGTTGGTTCAAGTGGATGCTGCTTCTGGTCGGGTTTGTTCTAGGCGCAGCCATCACCCTTTCCGAGCCTGCGGTAACCGTGTTGGGTGAGCAGTTGGAGAAAATTACGAACGGTCACATCAAGAAACTGACCATCAGACTGACGCTGGCCATTGGCATTGGCTTTGCCGCGCTCATCTTCATGGTGAAGATCCTGACGCAGATCAACATCCTCTGGTTTCTGGTGCCGCTTTACGCGGTGGCGCTGATCATGATGAAGTTTACCTCCAAGCTGTTCGTGGGTCTGGCGTTCGATTCGGGCGGTGTCACTGGCGGGGCACTGACCTCAGCGTTCCTGACGCCTCTTACCCTTGGCACGGCACAGGCGGTAGCTGCCTCAGCTGGGTCTCAGGCTCAGTCAGTTTTAACAAATGGTTTTGGGATCATTGCATTTATTTCTGTTACCCCCTTGATAGCTGTGCAGGGTTTAGGTATTATATACGACATGCGATTGAAAACCCTCACCGCCAAGGCAAAAGCGATGGAGTTGGATGCGCTTGATGAACTAACGGCACTTACCATATATGAGGAGGAACCAGAAGCGGTGGATAATCCGTTTTTAGACGCTGTTGTCTCTGGACGTTTGATGGAGGAAACAGATATACAACATGAATAATGCCCATTGCGGCGCTGTCTTTCTGGTCCTGATCACCCCCAAGAAGCATAAAGATGTATTCATCGATACACTCACGCAGATGGGCGGTTGCTTGATCAATGCAGTCTATTGCAGAGACGGTTGCAGGTCAGGATATTTTCGAGACGCGCTTGGATTGGTACCGGAAGAGAACAAAGTCATGCTTGTTTGCCTGCTGGCTCGTGACAAAGCGGACACCATGCTCAATACACTGGTAGAGAAGTACAACTTTGGCAAGCCCGGTACTGGAAGGGCGTTCACCGTGCGGGTGGATAAAATATTGGCCAAATAGAGGGACAACAATGGAAATCGCTAGCAACATGAAAGCGTTGTTCATCATTGTCAACGCGGGTTTTGCCGATGAGGCTGTGGAGATCGCCCGTGCGGCAGGGGCTACGGGGGCGACCATCATCAACGCCCGCGGTATGGGTACGATTCATAAGTCCATCATGGGGATTACGGTGGATACCGAGAAGGAAGTCATCGTGAGCCTTGCCCCCGCAGACGTAGCCGATAGGATCATAGCGGTGATCAAGGAAAAAGCGGGGCCTAACACTCCCACCAACGGCATTTGCTTTATGATGCCTGTGGAAAGGGTCGTGGGGTAAGAGGGCTGCTGTACGCGCGGAGCCTTCGCTTCAACGTCTGTACAACGTAACTTCAATCAGTGAACAGGTGGGGCCGGCGGTATGCAGGCCCCACCTGGTGTCTACCAGCTGTTGGTGCTGCCGGTGTCTTATTGGCTTGGCAGATTTCCCAAGGCCAGACGGAGAAAGCTGCAGTGCCGGCATCCCTGCTGTAAGGCGGTGTTAGCCGCCGCTCTGCGTTCCTCGGTTGCGGTACTGTCGGGGGGACTGCCCGACACTTGCCTTGAATCGGTTCGAGAAGTAATGCTCATCGGCAAAGCAGAGCTGCGAGGCGATGGTGCGGATGGGCAGGCTGGAGTTGATGAGCAGGAGTTTTGCTGTCTCCAGCCGCCGTTCCAGCAGGTAATGGTAGGGCGTGATGCCGAAGGCTTTGCGGAAGATGCGCGTGGCCTGGGAGGGGGAGCGGTAGATCTGCCGGCTGATGTCCTCCATCGTCAGCTTTTCATAGAGCTTACCATCCAGGAATGTGCGCAGACACTCGGCTTCGTCCTGCTCAGGCCGCACACTGCGGTGCAGGAAGGCCGACAGCTCGATGATAAGCTCGTGGAGAAGCAGGGCAGCCTCCGCCAGCAGCGCCGAACGGTCGGTCTGGTTGCGGCGGGCGGCCTCCACCAGGCGCTTCAGGCAGTCGCCATTGCCGAAGCCTGGCACATGGTACACGTTGGAGAGACCATAGTAGGCGATCAGGGCATCGACCAAGGGGCCATTCAAGTTACACCACACTTTAACCCAGGGGTCCTGCGCGTCGGAGGTGTACCAGTGGTCGCTGCCGCGGTGAAGCAGGTAGACATCGCCAGCCTGCGGGTAGAAACGATGGCCGTCCACATGGACGGTGCCCCGGCCCTGCAGGATGTACTCGATCACCATGATGTCAGAGTCGGTTCGCTCAATGCGATAGTTGCCGTCGCAGTAGGAAACCCCGACCATCTCAATCCAGAGTGGTCCGTAGTCCCGTCCGTCTCGCACAAAGCTGATGATGTCTTCTCTCATGCGTGAAATCCTCATGTGTTTACTGATTCATACCACTACATCATAGCGTATGGTGGCGTTATAATACAAGTATCACGTCATAAAGGAGGATCTACATGTCTTGCCAAGCAATCCCCCGGCCGGAGTATCCCCGGCCCCAACTGGTGCGGGAGAACTGGATGAATCTGAATGGTTCCTGGCAGTTTGCCTTTGATTTCGGCGTCAGCGGGCGCGCGCGGGGCCTTCACACGGCCGACGCCCTGCCTGAGACGATCACCGTCCCCTTCTGCCCGGAAAGCCGTCTTTCTGGCATTGGCTACACCGATTTCATGGCGGCGGTCTGGTACCGGCGCACCTTCACCCTGCCGGAGGATTGGCAGGGCAGCCGGGTGCTGCTGCATTTCGGTGCGGTGGATTACCGGGCCGAGGTGTGGATCAACGGTCAGTCGGTCGGTACCCACCGGGGCGGCTATTCTTCGTTCCAGTTTGACATTACCGCTGCCCTGCAAGCGGGGGAGAATGTTGTGACCGTCTGTGCGGAGGATGACAACCGCTCAGGCAAGCAGCCGCGTGGCAAGCAGAGCGGTGAGTACGAATCCCACGGTTGTGACTACACCCGCACCACCGGCATCTGGCAGACCGTGTGGCTGGAAGCTGTGCCGCAGACCTATATCCGCTCCCTGCGGTTGACCCCCGATGAGGCCAACGGCAAACTGCAGGTGGATGTGGCCCTGTCGGGGCATATTCACGGCAAGCTATTGGCCATCGCCAGCCTGGACGGCAGACCCATGGGGGAGCGTCGCGCCTGTGTGAATGGACGGGAGGCCAGCGTGACCCTCTGCCTCAATGAGGTTCACCGGTGGGAACCCGGCTCGCCCAAGCTCTACGACCTGGCACTGACGCTGTCGGCCCCCGATGGTGAGGATCAGGTGCAGACTTACTTCGGTATGCGCAGCCTTTCCTGGGACGGCCGTGCCATGCTCCTCAACGGCAAGCCGGTGTTCCAGCGTCTCATACTGGATCAGGGCTTCTACCCCGAGGGCATCTACACCGCGCCAACCGACGCCGACTTGAAGCGCGACATCGAGCTGTCGATGGCCATGGGTTTTAACGGCGCGCGCCTGCACCAGAAGATGTTTGAACCGCGATTCCTCTACTGGGCGGACAAGCTTGGTTACCTCGTGTGGGGCGAGCATGCCAACTGGGGTCTCAACATCGACGGCCCCGCTGGGTTGGAGAATTTCCTGCCCGAATGGCTGGAGACGGTGGAGCGTGATTACAACCACCCGGCTATCGTGGGGTGGTGTCCCTTCAACGAGACCTACCTGGCCCAGGACGACCGCGTGTTGGAGACGGTCTACCGTGTCACTAAGCAGATTGACCACACCCGGCCGGTCATCGACACCAGCGGCTATGTCCACGTCATCACTGACATTTTCGACGTGCATGACTACGACCAGAACCCCGAGACGTTCCGCGCGCGGTATGCGCCGTTGGCCGCTGGCGGCGAGGCGTATGTCAACCACCCCGGCCGCGACCGGTATGAGGGTCAGCCCTATTTTGTGAGCGAGTACGGCGGCATCTGGTGGAACCCGGGCCAGACCAACAGCAAAGCCTGGGGCTACGGCACCAACCCCACCTCGGAAGCCGAGTTCCTGGCGCGCTACGAAGGCCTGACAATGGCCCTGCTGGAGAACCCGCGCATCTGCGCTTTCTGCTATACCCAGCTCACTGACATTGAGCAGGAGGTCAACGGCCTGCACACCTATGACCGCAAGCCGAAGTTCGACCCAGAGCTCATCCGGCGCATCAATACCCGCAAGGCCGCCATCGAGCGGTAACGATCCACACGCAGGGGAAATTTCTCCGCCCCTGTTACAGCAACAAGCCCCGCCGGGTTTCCTGCGGGGCTTATTGCTAGGGTGCTGTGGCATATGCGTGATGCGGGGCAAGGGAGTGCTGCCCGCCGCCGTATGCAAGCCTCACCGGGCAAAAGGAAGGAACCCGGCCTGGGGCCGGGTTCCTGAGGCTGTCGACAAAGTCGACAGCCTTTCGCGGCTGGCTGGTCGCGTGCTACGCACGCCTGGTCGTGCCGTTCCGGCACTGCTCGGCCCTGCGGCCTGGCCGCTGTGGCAACAGCTGCGATTCGGACAGCTTGCACTCTATATGGCTAGATCGCCGTTCACGCCTTACGCGCCATCCGAGCGCTAAGGCATTGCGGTGCAATGCCTTCCGGGATGCTTGGGCGAGCAGCAGCCGAAGGCTGCGACCAGCCACGGCGTGACGGTTTGCACGCATTCATGCGTGTCTGATTCGCCGCACATGTGGCCGACTCTCAGTCCCGCCCGGCGCGCCTTACGCCGCCTCGTGCGGCTAGTGCGACGCATAGCGTCGTACTCACGGCGCTTGGGTTGGACGCCCTTCCGGGGGCGTCTGACGTTGCGGCAGACGATTCTTCAGAATCGTTGAGAGCAACGCGAGCAATACGAAGTATTGCAATGGACCGATCACGATTGCAGCTCTCATGCGGGGTTTCTAGGGATACGTGCGCCGCCTTCGGGCGGGATTTTCACTTCTGCTCGCTCTGAGCCTGACTTTCCCTCTGCTGAATGAATCGGCGGGAGGGTCATCTGCCTTTGCCCGTTCTAGGGGCTTGTAGATACTCAGAGGACCCAGCCAATGGCCGGGTCCTTTGGGTATGCGTTGGATGTTTGGTTTACTTCAGACCATTGGCGTTGCAGTACGCCAGCCACTGCTTCTTGTACTCGTCCTGAATTTTCTGGAGACCAGCGGCCTTGGCCTTCTCCAGGAAGTTGGCGTAGTCACCCGCTACGTCTTTGCTCAGGCCCGCGGAGATCGGTGCCAGGTACTGGTTGATGACCTGGGTCAGGGCGGCGCGTTCGTTGGCGACGGGCTCACGGTCCTCGGTGAAGGCGGTGGACTGCAGCTGGGTCAGCTTGTCCTGCTCGGCGAAGAGCGCCTTGACGTTGTCATACTCCTTCGGGTAAAGGATGAGATCCGGGTTGCGCCAGCTCCAGCAGTTCAGAGCTTCACGCGGGTAGTCGTTGGTGTCGCTGGTGCCAACCATCACATAGTGATGCTCTGCGTCGATGGTGTAGTTGGTGCCCTCGATGCCGTAGTGGGTCAGGTGGTTGTAGGCTTCGTCCAGGTTGAACTTCTCATACATGAGCAGAGCGCGCTCGGTATTCTGGCTGGAGAGCGGCACGGCCATGCCGTTCTGGGTGGGCTGCACCGGGCGGGCATAGCCCTGGGGCACGCCGTAGGGGATGAAGCCGATCTGCCAATCGGGGTTGGAGGTGGCGCAGCGGGTCTGCACGCCGTTCCACTTCATCGCATTGGCACCGCTCAGCACCACCGCGCAGTCCCCGGCTTCAAAGGCCGCGATGCGGTCGTCAATCTTCTGGGACAGGGCGTTGCGGCTCCAATAGCCGGCTTTGGCCCACTTGGTCATCAGTTCCAACTCGGCCTTGTGGGCGTCGCTGCCATAGTATTCGGTGATGTCCAGGTAGGAAGCGGTCTTGGAGGTGAGGCCGATGACCAGGCCGTTGTCGGGCTTGCTGATGTAGGGGTAGTCCAGAAGCATCACTTCGGAGCCGCTGAAGCCCGAGTAGGACTCGTTGGAGACGCCGCCTTCGACGGTGACCTTCATCTGGGGCTCGTTGGCCTTGATGCCAGCCATGTAAGCTTCCAGGTTCGCCAGCGAGTCAGGCTTGGGCAGGTTGTACTTGACACGCAGATCCTCACGGTAGAGGACGCCGTTGTCGATGTACTCCTTCCACTTGCAGGGGATGGTGTACTGTACGCCGTCTTCCTGGCCGTCCTTCAGGATGTCGTCACCCACATAGGCCTTCAGGTCGGGAACGACGGTGTCCAGCAGGTCGTTGAGGGGTTTGAAGGCGCCTTTGCGGGCGTAGACACGATCCTGCAGCCAGTTGGCCGTATGGATGAGGTCAATGGGTTGGCCGGAGGTCAGCAGCATGCTGTACTTCGTGCCGATGTCGGTCCAGGTGGTGAAGTTGAACTTCACGGTGCAGTTGAGATCGGTGAGAAGCATCTCGTTGAGCTTGGCGCTCATGGCGTCCAACCCCTTGGGGGCGTCGCCCGGCAGCCACATGACAACTTCGACCTTCTCGGAGGTGTCGACGGTGCCCGCGGCGGGGGTGGCCGACTCGGCAGCGGTTTCCGCGGCGCTGGTGGCAGCCTCGGTGGCGGCGGCCGATGTGGCGGCGGCTGTGGTAGCGGCCGGAGTGCCGGCGCTGCAGGCGGCCATCGAGATGGCCATCACCACAGCCAGCACTGCCATGAGTGTTTTCCGGTTTAGAAGTGCCATGGTTACAAACCCTCCTTGTTCTATTCAACCGCACATGCGGCTGTCGACTTAACCCTTGACTGCGCCGATCGTCAGACCCTTGACGAAGTAGCGCTGGATGAACGGATAGAGGAAGATGATGGGGCCTGTGGCCACCATGGCCATGGCGAGCTTGGTCGTCTCGCCCGGCACCTTCACCGTGGCTGAGAGCCCTGTGCCGGAGAGAGCGAGGTCTTGCAGGGCCTTGGCGCTGTTGAGCATGCTGTAGAGGTAGAACTGGAGCGAGTATTTGCTGGGGGTGCTGATGTAGAGCATGGAGAGATACCAGTCGTTCCAGTATGCCAGCCCCAGGAACAGCGCCACCGTGGCGATGCCCGGGCCGGACAGGGGCACCATGACGGTGTAGAAGATGCGGAAGTCGCCAGCGCCGTCGATTTTGGCCGCCTCGATGAGCTCATAGGGCACCGACTGCTTCATGTAGTTGCGCATGAGCATGATGAGGAATGGGTTCATCAGCGCCGGCAGGATGAGCGCCCACAGCGAGTCACTGAGCTTCAGGTACGTCGTGACGAGGATGTACCAGGGGATGAGCCCGCCCTGGAAGATCGAGGTGAAGTAGATGAGGAACGAGAAGGTGTTGCGGCTCCTCAGGTCGCGCCGCTGCAGCACATATCCGGCCATGGCGATGAGCAGGGCGCCCAGTAGTGTACCTGACACCGTCACGGTGATGGATACACCATAGGCCTGCAGCACGTTCTTCGGGTAGGTAAAGATGGCCTGGTATGCCTCAGTGGAGAATTTCTGCGGGATGAGGGAGTACCCCTCACGCAGCACCGTGTCGTTGTCACTCAGCGACCCGGAGATGACCAGCAGGAATGGCAGCAGGCAGAAGACGGTCAGCAGAATGATGATGATATAGCCAACGGTGTTGAACACCTTGTAGGATGCGGTTCGATTGATCATGGTCGTTACTCCTCCGTCACAAGCGGTTTAGAACAGCGCGAAATCTTCGTCGTAGCGCCGGATGGCGTAGTTGGCGCTGACCACGATGATTAGGCCGAACACCGACTGATAAAGACCTGCCGCCGTACCCATTCCGATGTTGACGTTGAAGCGCAGCGACCGGAACACGAAGGTGTCGATGATGTCGGTGGTGGAAAAGAGGAGGCCGTTCGTACCGATGAGCTGGAAGAACAGATCGAACTGACCGCGCATGATGCTGCCCAGTGCCAGCAGGAACAGGATGATGAACGTGGGCTTAAGCATCGGCAGGGTGATGAAACGGATCTGCTGGAAGATGTTGGCTCCGTCAATCTCGGCCGCCTCGTAGTAATCATCGCTGATGCCCATGATGGCTGCCAGGTAGATGACGGAACCATAGCCCAGGTTCTTCCAAATGTAGAACAGGGGAACGAGGATGCGCCAGATCCATGGTGTGTTGTAGAAGTCATAGGGCTCGGCGCCCAGGCCCTTGAGGAACGTGTTGACGACGCCGGTTTCGTAGTTGAGCATATTGTAGGCAAAGGTGCCGATGATGACGTAGGAGATGAAGTACGGCAGGAACATAATGGCCTGCGTGGTCTTGGTGAAGACGCGCCCGCTGACCCGGCTCAGGAGGATGGCCGTGGCAATCTGCATGGCATTGCCCAGCAGGATAAATACTAGGTTGTAGAGGACGGTGTTGCTGGTGATCGTCCAAGCCGTGCCGGATGTGAAGAGGTATTTGAAGTTATTCAACCCCACAAAGGGACTTCCAAAAAGCCCGCCCTGGAAGTTGTAGTTGGTGAAGGCGTAATAGATACCGACCATCGGCAGGTAGGAGAAGATGAAGAAGAACAACAGCGTCGGCAACAGGATGAGCATGAGAACCTTGTTCTTCCTCAGGTCATAGGCAATGTTGGTGAACGCGTTCTCCCGCTTCACCTGCTGCACCGGTGGGGTTGGGGTGGTGACGGTCTCCATTCTGGAATCCTCCTTGTCAGTGGATGCGTTGCGTTCTATTCCATGCCGAACAGCTGCCGGTTGCCCGCCTGCAGTGCCCAATAGCCCGGCAGGGGGTTCTGGTCGATGTCGGTGATGCCCCAGTGGGTCTCGGTTGGGCAGTCGTGCTCGCCGCACTGCCAGCAGGGTTGGCTGTCAGCCCAGCGGAAGAAGAAATTACCGATGCAGGCAGGGTGGTCGGCAAAGATTGTAAGCGTCTGGCGGATGAACTCCGCCTGCAGGGCGGGGCTGTGTTCCTGGCCATCCCAGCGGTTCTGCCAGGTTTTAGCGCGGCAGTTTTCGTTGTTGTAATAGAGCTTGCGCTCGGGGTCGCGCTCAAAGGGTGCGTGGTAGATGGTGGAAAACCCCCACTCGTTGATGAGAATGGGCTTGCCAGAGAGCGCGTGCATGCGGTCGATGTAGTCCACCCAGTTTTGCGGCCCACCGGGCTGCCAGCAGCCGAAGTAACCGTCCAACCCCAGATAGGTGTAGGGCAGGTTCTGGCGGCGGTAGAGCTCCTCGGTCAGCCACAGTGCATAGTCGGTGATGTGCTCGCCGGCCACGCCGGCCAGGTTGATGCCGATGTGAGCGTCCGGCGCGGCCCGGTGGAAGGCCATGGCCATTGTACGGTTGAAGCGAACGTTGTCCTCGCGGCTGGTGGGGCCGATGAAGACGCCGAAGTCCGGCTCGTTGCCCAGCTGCCACCAGGACACCAGTCCCTCCGTCATGCGCACGATTTCGAGGATGCCGGCTTCCAGCGCCTTGTGGAAATCGTCATCGGCGGGGGTGCCCATCCACGCCGGGTAGCCCGGGTGCCACACGGTGTCGCCGGCGGCGTCATCGTAGTGCATGCTGCCCAACGCCGGGGTCGTCACCAACGGCTGAAACCCCTGTCGGCGATAGAGGACAATCTCCCCGATGGCAGTGAGAAACGCCGGGTCGTACTGCCCGCCTACCTTGTCCAGCCAGGGGTAGGGGACATGCAGACGGCACCAGCGGATGCCTGCCTCGCGTATCAGCTTGAAATTGGGATTCTCGTGATGGACACAAAGGCCGGTCATGTGATTCTGACGCACGGTTCCATCCCTTTCCTGTTAGTTGCACTCGATTGCAGCAGGGCGAAAGAACTCTGAAAACCGATATTGACCAGGATGATGCGGTGTTACGATCGTGTGGTGCGTGGTGGCAAACCGGAGGGAGGAAGAGGCGATGAAAATCCGATTGGGGAGGTACAGGAAAAGCTGCGCCAGGGGGCACCGTGACGGTAATTGGATGCACTGTGACCAAGTGTGACCATAGTATCAACCGCCTTCATGTAATCGATTACATGTGCCCGGAATAAAAAAGCAAACTCTCTCTTTGCACTTACTGAAACTATTCAGCTTGTCATGAAAGCTTGCCGTCTGATTCGTTTTGGTTTCTGCGGCGAACCGCTTGGTTTACGGCCTTATTATATGACCCATCCTGCATATTGTCAATCTGCTATAAAAACTTTTTGAAAGTTGTACGCAATGACCAAGGATGGTGTTGGTATGACGTATTTTCAGTTGAGAACGAGCCCGCGCTATGGTACGATAACACGGGAAAGCGATATGGAAGGACGGGAATTACCAATGAAAATTGCCATCGGCTGTGACCATGTGGGTTGGGAGCTGAAGCCGATCATTGCCGAGCACCTGCGTCAACGCGGGTATGATGTAGAGGATTTTGGCTGCCACAGCGCAGAACGCTGTGATTACCCCGCCTACGGCGAGGCGGTTGCCCGGGCGGTCGCTTCCGGTCAGTGCGACCTTGGGGTGCTCATCTGCGGCACCGGCATCGGTATTTCGCTGGCCGCCAACAAGGTGCGCGGCATTCGCGCAGCGGTGTGCAGCGAGCCATACAGTGCTCGCCTGACCCGCCAGCACAACGACGCCAACATCATCGCTTTTGGCGCGCGGGTGGTGGGGCCGGACTTGGCCAAGATGATCGTGGACGAGTTCCTCGACGCGTCCTTTGAGGGCGGTCGGCATCAGCGTCGTGTGGATGCCATTACCGACATTGAGACGCGGGAGGACTGCTGAACCGACGGAGCGTCAGCCCGCGGGTATTCAGCCAAGATGAGCGTGGAAATGGGAGAAAACGGCGCCGCGAGCGCCGAGTGAAGGAAGGTTCTAGCCATGGAAGGAACGTTTCGCATTGGGTCAGACCGTCTGACGGTCGATGTGGCCCAGCCAGGGAGCAGCCTCTACAGCGGTACGCGGTTTGATTGGACGGGCTTTGTGGCCTCCGTTGTGCTGGATGGCAAGCATGAGTTCACCGTACCGGAGTCGTACACCAGCGACCACGCCACCAATGGCGGCATGGGGTTGTGCAACGAGTTCCAGTTCAATGAGGCTTATGCCGATGCGACAGCCAGCGGGCAGTTTCCCAAGGTCGGCGTGGGCGTGCTGACCAAAAACGAAGGCGAGGATTACGCCTTCATGAAGAAGTACCCGTGCGAGCTCTTCCCCACGGCGGTGGAGCATGGCAGCAACTGGGCCTGCTTCACCCAGGATGCGTTGGAGTGCAACGGTTACGCCTTCCGCCAGCGGAAGCTCTTGCAGGTCAACGGCGACACGTTGACGGTGCGTTCCACCCTCTTCAACACCGGCAGCAAGGCCATGCATCTGCGGGAGTACAACCACAATTTCGTGGCCATCAACCGCCGCCCGGTGGACAAAGCGTACAAGCTTTTCGTCAATTCGGTGGATCCCCAGGCGACGTTCAGCCGTAAGTTTTCCTTCACCGGCAATGCGGAGAACGCATTGCTCACCTGGGTGGGTCAGCCCGATAATCCGCCCTTCACCCTCGTGCAGGAGGTGGGCCCGGTCTGCCCCGGCTATGTGTGGCAGCTGGTGCACGACGATGAGCCCGTCGGTATGCTGGAGCAGGACTCCTTTACCCCCGGTTACATCCAGGTTTGGGCCATCCACCATGTGCTCTCCACCGAGGTGTTTGTCAATTTGGACATCCAACCCGGAGAGAGCGCCACTTGGTCGCGCACCTGGAAGTTCTTCTACAAGTAAAAGGGCGGGAGAAAGGAACTTTCCCATAGAATGATCGCAGGGCAGGGAGCGGAACGCTCTCGGCCCTGTTTTTTATCCGTTGTTGTATGTCGTGAACTATGGGACGACAACCTGACCGCACTGGCATCTCTGCATTCCGGCCAATCTGGCTGCGATTGCTGAGAGTTCCGGTGCGGCTTACTCTGTTATGTGGATTTCCACAGCAGACGCATCGGTGGGGTCACTCGGTCAACCGGCGCACCGAGCGAGCGTATTCGGTGGGGGTGCTGCCTTCCAGCTGGGTGAAGCGGCGGGAGAAGTAGTGCACCGAGGAAAAGCCGCAGCGTGCGGCAATCTCAGTCATGGTTAGATACCCCTCGCGGATCAAACGCTTGGCGGCCTCGTGCCGTAGGCGGCCGACCCACTCCATCACGCCTTGCTGATACTGGCTGCGCACCAGCAGCTGCAGGGCGCTGGGGCTCATGCCGAAGCGCCTCGCCAGCTGTGGCAGGGTGAGCCGCTCCTGGAGGCGCTGACCCAGGGTGTGCTCCATTTGTGCCAGCAGTCCGAGCTGGTATTCCTGCCGGCCGGCGGATGCTTTGGGCCGCACATCGGCTGTGTCCCCGTCAGATGTCGGCGTGTCAGCCTGCTCCAGCTGCCGCAGCAGACGAAGAAGCAGCGTCGTCAGCGCGCAGGCCAGCAGCTGCTCTGCGCCGGTTGCCGCATCAGGCCGGCGCTCCAGCGTCAGGTAGTGGTCTTCCGGGCGGTTGGCGAAGGCACGGCGAGCCTCCCGCACGATGGTGGCGAGCAGGGCCTTGGCATCGTCATCGGCGGCGAGCCGCGCCTGTCGGAAGCGCTCCATCGCTGGTGACCGGCACACAAAGGAAACGACGATCAAATCCGGCGGTCGGTCCGCCCCGGCCCAAATGCTATGGAATTCGTTGGGGGCGTGGAAGGCGATCTCCGATTGGCCCAGTACGAAACGCCGCTCGTCGGCCCCCAGTTCCACCGCACCCCGGTCCAGGTACACCAACTCCCAAAAATCATGCTGCTCACCGGAAAAGACGTACCCCCGAGCAAATTGAAAACAGTGCACGCTGACGATTGCCTCGATGTCCAGCAAGCGCTGCAGCCGCAGTGGTTGGTACTCCATGCCGCCCTCCAAAAGTGCAAAAAGTGTGCGGGATTGTGCAAATACCAAAAGCAGTATACCAGATACAATAGAGCCAGAACAGGGGGTGTTATCGTGATCAAATCGATCAATCTGTGGTCGTTCCCCGGCGGCTGGCAGCCGGAGCAGTGCTTTGAGGCCGCCGCTGCCGCAGGCTTTGGGGCGGTGGAGCCGAACTTCGCCCTGGACGGGTACCTGACCCCGGACAGCACCGACCGCGATGTGTTGGCGTTGAAGGCGCGCGCGGAAGCATGCGGTCTTGCGCTGGCTTCGCTGTCCACCGGTGTGTACTGGGCTTGCCCGCCCACGTCTGGTGATGCCGAGGTGCGCGCCAAGGCATTGGAGCTCGTCAAACGCCAGCTGGAAATAGCTGCATTGCTGGGCGTGGGGGCCATTCTGGTGGTTCCCGGTATGGTTGGGGCGGAGTTTGTCGACGCGCCGCCGGTGCGCTACGATGTGGCCTACGATCGTGCTCTCGATTTCCTGCGGGCGGCAGCGCCCCACGCGGCGGCCTGTGGCGTCGTCATCGGGGTGGAGAATGTGTGGAACAAATTCCTGCTGTCGCCGCTGGAGATGGCCGCCTTTGTGGACGCCTGCGAATCACCCTTCGTGCAGAGCTACTTTGATGTAGGCAACGTGCTGCAGTTTGGTTATCCTGAGCAGTGGATTGATATCCTCGGCAAGCGCATTGTCCGCGTGCACGTCAAGGACTTTAAGTGCTCCGTTGGCAACATCAATGGCTTCACCGACCTGCTGACCGGCGACGTCAACTTCCCGGCGGTGGTGGAGGCGCTTCGCCGGGTGGGCTACGACGGCTACCTGACGGCGGAACTGTCCGCCTACCGGTACTACAGCGACCAGCTTGTGCCCAACACATCGGCCGCGCTGGATCGCATCATCGCCATGAATTGAAACGTAAAAAATGGCAGGGCAAGACCACTGAGAATCGCCTGAGTGTGATTTAGGTGCTGGTTGCCGCCCTGCCGATGGAGGAGGAAGAACCATGCTGCGAGTTGGATTGATCGGCCTTGGATTTATGGGCCGGGGGCATGTGAACGTGTACCAGCGGTTGGAGCAGGAAGGTGTGCCGGTCAAGCTGGTGGCTGTGTGTGATGTGGAGGAGGGCAAGCTCACCGGGCGCGACATCGTGACCGGCAACATCGACGTGGGCAACGCTGTCAATCTGAGCAGTTACGCCCAGTACACCGACTACCGCCAGATGATTGCCGAGCAGAAGCTCGATTATGTGGACATCGCCCTGCCGACGTACCTGCACGCCGAGGCGGCCATCGCCGCCATGGAGGCGGGCTGCCATGTGCTGTGCGAGAAGCCCATGGCCCGCACGCTGGAGGAATGCCAGGCGATGATCGACACGAGCCGTTCCACCGGCCGTAAGCTCATGACGGGCCACTGCCTGCGGTTCTGGCCGGCATATGAATACCTGAAGGACTGCGTGGACAGCGGGCGCTTTGGCACGCTGACATCGGCGTACTTCTTCCGCGGCGGCAGCACGCCCAAGTGGTCCTGGCAGAATTGGCTGCTCAATGATGAGAAGAGCGGCGGGTGCCTGCTTGATCAGCACGTGCACGATGTGGACACCATCAACTGGCTCTTCGGGGTGCCGCAGGCCGTCACCACCAGCGCCCAAGTCGTATTTGAGGGCTCGGGCTACGACGCCGTGTCCACCCGCTACCTCTACGACGACGGCAAGATCGTCTGCGCGGAGGACGACTGGACGATCGCCGGGGCCTACGGGTTTGACATGGCCTTCCGGGTGAACTTCAAACATGGCAGCGTCCATTTCACCCAGGGCAAACTCACCGTGTACCCCGAGGAGGGCGAGGGCTTCACCCCTGAGCTGTCGGCTGATGACGGCTACTACCGTGAGATCTGCTACTTCATTGACTGCGTCCTGCAGGATCGGCCCATCGAGACCTGCGCGCCGGAGAGCACCCGTCTCACCATCGGCATCGCCCTGGCGGAGGAACAGTCCGCCGACACGGGCGGCAAGCTCATCAGCCTGTAACAGAAAGTCCATCAAAGGCGGCGTGGGGAACCCCACGCCGCCTTGCTGTTGTTCGGTATTGGTGAAAAGGGATGGCTTGCGGCTGTTGCGGGCAGCACAATGGCGCGGGAATCTCCCGCGCCATTGTGTGGGATAGGGTAGGAGGAAAGAGAGCACATCCCTGTTGTAGCTTTGTCAGCCTTTCACCCCGCCCAGGGTGAGACCGGTGACGAAATATTTCTGCAGGAAGGGATAGATGAACAGGATGGGAACGACGGCGATGATCGTCATGGCCGAGCGGATGGAGCTGGGCGTGACCGGCACCTTGTTGAGGTCACTGGTGGCCAAGGCCACGTCGCTGTCCTGGCCGGAGTAGCTCTGTGCCGAGGTCAGCAGCTTCTGCAGCTCGTATTGCAGCGTCGTCAGACCGGCCTTGGGGCTGGAGCAGTAAAGCATGGTGTCAAACCAGGAGTTCCACTGGCCCACCGCCACAAAGAGGGCAATCGTCGCCACCACCGGCAGGCTCAATGGCCAAATGATGGAAAAGAGAATGCGGTACTCGCTGGCACCATCGATCTTGGCGGCCTCAATCAGGCTCTCGGGCAAGCTTTCGATGTAGCTGCGCATGACCATGACGTTGTATGCGCCCACCATGCCTGGCAGGATGTAGACGAGGAAGTTGTTGGTCAGGTGCAGGTCGCCCATCAGCAGGTAGACGGGGATGAGACCTCCGGAGAAGTACATCGTGAACACCAGGAAAGGGGTGAACACCCGGCGCAGCACAAACTCCCGGCGGGAGAGTACATAGGACACACACAGGCATGCGAACACCGCGGTGGCGCAGCCCACCACCGCGCGGGAGGCCGAGATGAACAGCGCCTGGGTGATGGCGGGGTTGCCCACCAGTATCTTCTCATAGTTGCGTAGGGTGATCTCCCTCGGCCACAGGTAGATGCCGCCGCGCACGGTGTCCAGCGCGCTGTTGAAGGAGATGGCCAGCGTGTTGAGGAACGGGTAGAGTGTCACCACGCACAGCAGGATGAGCGAGAGGTAAATGACGGCATCGAGGACAAGGTCCTCCGGCGTGCGCTTGATGTGCCGGCCGGTCTTTTTGGGGGCAATGGGCTTCTTTTTGGTCAGTTCCATGGCGCACACCTCCTAGAATATCCCATATCCATCGATCCGCTTGGAGATCCAGTTGCTAATCAGGATCAGCGAGATGGATATGGTGGAGTTGAAGATGCCGATTGCCGTGCCGTAGGAGAGACGACCGGTTTTCAGCGCGTATGTGAAGACGTACACTTCAATGGTACGAGAGGCTTCGAAGTTGGAGGGGTTGCTCAGCAGGTAGACGTGTTCAAACCCCGCGTTCATCAGCATACCGATGTTGAGCACCAGCAGAATCTTGATGATGGGGAAGATGCTTGGCAGCGTCACGGCCATGATGCGGCGCAGCCGCCCTGCCCCGTCAATGGATGCGGCTTCGTAGAGCTCGGGGTCGATGCCCGTCATGGACGCCAGATAGATGATGGCGTTCCACCCCACGTTTTTCCACACGTTGGAGAGCGCGATGATCCAGTAGAAGTACTTGGGTTCGCCCATGAAGGGGATGCCCTCCTGGGACAGGCCCAGCTTCATCAGGAGCACATTGAGAATGCCGTCGTTGGGCGAGAGCGTCATATAGACGATGTTGGCGGCGACAACCCAGGACACGAAGTAGGGCAGGTAGGAGATCGTCTGCACCACCCGCTTGAAGGCGATGCGGCGCACCTCGTTGAGCATCAGAGCCAAGAGGATGGCCGAGAAGAAGTTGAAGACGATCTTCAGTGCACTGGTTGCCACCGTGTTCTTGAAGGCGCGGTAAAAGTTGGCGTCGGCAAACAGCTCCTGGAAGTTGGCCAACCCCACAAATACCGAGCCGAAAATACCCTTGGCAGGCTTAAAGTTCTGGAACGCCATGAGCCAGCCCCACAGCGGCAGGTAGTGAAAGACGAAGACCAAGCAGAGAAACGGCACGATCAGTACCAGCAATTGCCGTTGTTCCACGCATTTGCGCCAGAAACTCTTCTGTTTGGCGGGCCGTGGCGTGTAGGTTTCGGCCTTCTGCACGCCCGAATTGATTGCGCTCATGGTTTTCCTCCCCCATGCTGCTTTGGCCCCGGCCGGGGGACGCCCCAAAGGCGTCCCCCGTGCGCGGATCTGTTGATTAGTTCTTGTAGTACTGGGCGCTGTCCTGAATGATCTGGGTGACCTTCTCTTCATAACTGGTCAGACCGGCCACTTCACTCAGCTGCTTCTGGTACTCGTCCCACTTGGCATCAAACTCGTCAGCCTTAGACTGCACGATGATGGCGTGGTACTGGGTAGCCAGGTCGAGTGCCTTCTGCACGGCGGTGAACTCCTCAGAGTCCTGCGGCATCTGCTGACGGGCGGCCCAGCCGGGCTGGTAGCGGGCGGGGTAGGCCGGAGCGAAGAAATCGCAGAAGGTCTTCACGTTGTAGTTCTTCAGCATTTCTTTCTCGTAGTCCTTGTAGCGGATGTCGTTGTACTCCTGGTTGAGGGCGGGGTTGACCCAGTTGCTATTCTGGAACTTGCCGTAGGTCTCGTTGTCGGTGCCCTCATAACGCGGGAAGTTATTGAACTGGGTGATGCCCTTTTCGCGGATGTAGTCCACGTCGAAGGACTTGTTCCACTGGTCTGCGGTGCGGGTGAACTTGCCGTCGGTGAGGGTGTAATCCTCGCCCTCGACGCCCCAGAAGTTCAGCATTTGGATGTCGTCGGCGGCCATGCGATCCAGGAACTGCATCGCGCCGTCAGGATCCTTGCAGGAGGTGGAGATGGAAATGCCGCTGGTGGAGAAGGCGTACGGCCCGCGGTAGTATTCCTTGGTTATGCCGTCCAACACGACCGGGAACGCCACGAGCGTGCGGTCATGCAGCTTCTCGTCATTGTCCATGGCGCCCAGGGCGTTCACGATCATGCCGCGCTGGTCATACATGCCGATGACGTTGCCGGAGGCGACCTTCGCGAGATACTGGTCGTTGGTCTGCATGAAGGCTTCCTTGTCCATGTAGCCCATGTTCCACATCTCATTCATGAACTTCAGGTATTCCTTGGTGAAGGGCTGCGTCATGTTGATCTTGGCCACCAGGGTTTCCTGGTCCACACAGGTCGGGCCGTCATTGGGGTAGCCGCCCAGGAACCGCGCACCGCCATACTGCAGGGCGGAGACACGGGTGCCTTCGGTAGGCAGGGTGAACCCGATGTTGTTGGCGCCGTTGTACTGCGGGTTGTCCTTCATGTAGTTGACGATGAGATCCTTAAACTGGCTGATGGTCTTGACGACCGGGAAGTTGTTCTTCTTCAGCAGGTCGTAGTTGAGGTACCAGCCGGCTGAGGGATAGAGGTTCTCGATGGAGGGCCGGTTGGTCGCCAGGATGTAGATGGCGCCGTTCTGCAGCTTCATCAGCTCGAACTCGGACGGACGATAGATCCGCTTGAGGTTGGTGCCATACTTGTCGATGAGGTCATCAAGCTTGATGAACGCGCCGGCGGCGATGAAGATGCCGCCGTTGTCACTGGCGGAGATGAGGTCCGGGTAATCGCCGGAGGTCGTCATCAGGTTGGCCTTGGTCATCAGATCCTGGCCCACCAGATACTCGATCTCCACCTTCACGCCGGTGAGCTCGGTGATCTTCTTGCCGATGGGGGTGTCCCAGGCAGGGGTTGTGGTGGTGAGGGCAGTACCTTCAAACATCGTGAAGGTCTTGACCTCACCGGTGGAGGCCGCAGTGGTGGCGGCGGCATCGCTGCTGGCCCCAGCTGAGTCGGCGGCGGCGGTCGTTGTGGCCGGCGCACTGCTCTGCGTGCAGCCAACGAGCGCCATACCGACGGCCAGGATGAGTGCCAGTGTCGCCATCAGGGTACGATTGGTGAACATGTCGCATCCTCCTTGCTTAATTTTCGCTTTCGCGAAATAGAAACAAACTCAAAAGGACGGTAGTTCGTGCCCGCATCAAGTGAGGAATGCCTCGGCTCCATGCGCTTTGCGGGTGGTTTTGTTTGGAACAACGTTTTCATTGTAACTATAGAAATCTATGATTTAGAAACAAAATAAACCGAAATATTATATAAAAAATACTAACAGCAGGAAAAAACCTTGTCAATAATGACCAAAAACAAACCATTGGATTAAAGTTGGAACGTTCGTAGTATAATCCACATTCTGCCTTGGGAATGGTTGCCACCCTCTTTCCATGGTTCCCACGCCGCCCCTTCTCTTGTATAATAGAATCATACATAAGCATGTATGCATAAATTGTGTGGGGGTTGAGATCATGTATCGGGCGGTGGTGGTTGATGACGAGCAATGGTCGCTTCTGGGCATCTCCAGGTCCTTCCGGTGGGAGGATTATGGGTTTACGCTCCTCGACAGCTTCCTGAGCCCGGCTGCCGCGCTGGACTTCATTGTACAGGAGAAGCCCGATGCGGTGTTCACCGACGTAAGGATGCCGGGGATGAGCGGGCTGGAGTTGATGGCCCGCGTGCGCGACGCAGGTCTGGATACCGAGTTTGTCGTCATCAGCGGCTTTTCCGAGTTTGACTACGCCCGCCAGGCCATAACCCACCGGGTGTTTGATTACTGTCTGAAGCCGGTGGACCAGCTTCAGGCGGATGACTTGCTGGCCCGCCTGCGCCAGCGGCTGGACGAAAAGGGCCGCTCGGAGACCCGGGTGGTGATGAACCGAAACGAGATGTTCAGCTCAATGCTTGAGTACATCCAGCAGAATATCAGCAAGCAGCTGCTCTTGAAGGATCTGGCCAAGCAGTTCTATTTCACCCCCAACCACTGCTGTTACCTGTTTCAGACCCAGTTGGGCACCACCTTTTCGGAGTATGTGACCCAACTGCGGATGACGCGGGCCAAAGAGCTGCTGCGCACCTCCGACGAGTATGTCTATGAGATTGCCGAAGAGGTGGGGTATTCCGACCCACAGTACTTCAACCGTGTGTTCCGCCAGTCCATTGGCGTGACACCGCTGGAGTACCGCAAGCGTTGCCGTACGACCAATGCCGCAGGTGGGGAAGGATGACCGTTCACCGGCACAGGGCATCACTCATCTTCCGGCTGATTCTCGTCACCGTGCTGGAGCTGGCATTTCTGTTCGCTGTTCTTCTCTACTACCAGCAGAGCCTGACCCGTCGCTCCCGCGACGAGGCCTATGCCTATTCCCGCTCGCTGTGCACCCAAACAGCCGATCTCATTCAGAACCGGCTGCTGGGTGTGCGCCAGGCGACCTTGGCGATCGCCTATTTCCGCAACACCGAGCAATACCTGAACAGTTCGTCCGTCTCCTACAAGCTGGAGATTCAGACGACCATCTTCAACCTGGCGCAGTACTTCGTTGACGCCAACGCGGACATCGTGGATATTTCGCTGGTGGATATGGATCGCAACCTTCTCTCCTACAACGGCCTCATGGACATGGGCGCCATCAACAGCCTGGAGAGCGTGTATCCGGACATGCTCAGTGACACGAGCATGAAGCCCTTTTTCACCCCCATCCTCAGTATCCGGGACGATGGCGGTATATATTACGCCTTCATCATGCCCATCTATTCCACCGACACCTATGAGCGCGTGGGCAGCTGCATGGCGCTGTGCAACGGTCGAAACCTTCGCTCCCTGCTGGCCGATGCGGCCCCCACCGACAACGACTACATCATCAGCCTGACGTTTGAGAACAACAACCGGGACATGACGGTGGTCAACAGCGAGAGCGCGCCGAAGTCGCCGGTCTATTTCACCAATGAATTGGCGGATGTGGGGATGCGGATGCAGGCAACGCTGGACATCACCGCACTGCCCGACACCAACGCCACCCTGCAGGAGACAATCACACTCTTTGGCGGCCTTATGGTGTTCATGGTGGCGCTGACGATGACCATTCTCTACTTCAGCTTCACCAAGCCCCTGCAGAAGCTGTTGCGGCGCATCAACCGCATTGGCAGCGGCAAGTACACCCGGTTGGAGCCGCTGCGCACCACCGAGCTCAACAGCATCGTTTCCACCATTAATACTATGCTTGGGGAGATTGAAGCCAACAACGCCGCCCGGCTGGAGGGGCAGACCAAACTCTACGCCGCCGAGCTCACCGTACAGCAGGCACGCTTCTCCGCCCTGCAGAGCCAGATCAACCCCCACTTCCTCTACAACACCCTGGAATGCATGCGCTCCATTGGCCTTGTGTATAATGCACGGGAGATTGTGGACATGTCAGTGGCTCTGTCGGCGATCTTCCGTTACAGCATCAAGGGCAGCAACATCGTGCGCTTGCGGGAGGAAATGGACATCATTGTCCAGTATCTTCGCATCATCTCCATCCGCTTCGGCAATCGCTTCACCTTCCGCTGGGAGGTGCCGGAGGAACTGGAAGATCTGTACATCCTGAAGATGATACTGCAGCCACTGGTGGAGAACGCCGTATACCACGGGCTGGAGCCCAAGGAAGGGCCGGGTTCGTTGCTCATCCGCGGGGCGCTGCGGGGGGCGGTGCTGGTCTTTGAAGTGGTGGACGACGGCGTGGGGATGGAACCGGACGAGTTGGATGGGATCCACACGATGCTGCTCAACGCCGACCCGGCCCAACTGGCCGGCGGCCGGCGTTCCATCGGGCTGGAGAATATCCACCAGCGTATTCGGCTGACCTGCGGGGATGCTTACGGGTTGAAAATTGAATCGGAAAAGGACTGCGGCACGACGGTGCAGGTGCTGCTGCCGGTTCGCCACACCACGGAGCTGTGAGCGGCCCTACTGGGCCAATACGGTCAGTTCCACCAGAAAGGGCTGCACAATGGGCAGCTTTTTGGAGACCCACTGGTCCCAAAGCTTGCTGAGATCCTTGGCGTGGGCGGTGGTGACGAGATTGACCATCTTGTCGTGGGTCTGTCCGGCCAGTTGGGCAATGGTGTCATCCCGGGCCAGACTGTCAAAATAGTTGGAATACTCATCCACGCTGCGGAATTTGGCATTGACCTCCTGGAACATGGCCACATTGCGGCTGGTGGTGATGACGGACATGGGATAGATGGGTAAATCTTCTTCGGTGGAGGCTGCCAGGCTGTAGAACTGCCGGCAGCCCGAGGGGTAGGGGTCGACCAACGCCAGGGTCACCAGGTCGCTGTTCCACAAGCATTGAATGTCATTGCCGGTTTTGGTGTAATCCTTTCCCTCAAACCCGTAGGTGTGGAAGAGGGTCCCTTCTTCACTCAGCAGCCAGTCAAACATGCTCAGAACCCGGTTGACCGTCTCGCTGTCAACGCCCGCACGCAGAGACACTGCGCCGGAGAAGCAGACCGTCTTTGCGGCCCAGAAGGAACCGTCCGGCCCCTTCACATGCATGGGGCTGAGGGCCTTGTCCACGTCGATGCCCAGGAACGTGCGCTGCAGGCTCTTTCGCATGTCAGTGAGCAGTGCGTTGTCAAATTCGTCAAACACAATACCCATCAGGCCAGCCTTGTACTTGTCCAGGTGGCTGCTGCCCAGTACGTTCTCGCTCCACAGGATGCGGCTGTCATAGAGCTTCTTGGCAATCGTGAGACCTTCCAGCGTCTCCGGTCGGGCGGCGGTCCATTCATAATGGTCGCCCACGCGCTGGAAAGCGCCCAACCCGTTTTCCGACGCCAGCTGGTACACGCCAAAAGCCTCCGGGAAGTATTGGGACTGGGTGCCCGCACCTACGGTTTTGCCAGCGCCGTTGTTGCCGGGGTCCAGCTTCACAAAGGCCTGGCCCAGCTCCACAAACTGATCCCAGGTATACACATCGCCCGGTTGGGCCATGCCCAGCTTCTCCGCCCAGTCCCTCCGGTAATAGAAGCCCAGGGGAGAACGGTAGCCCTGCGACGCGGTGTTACGGATGGTGGGGTAGGCGTACAGCTTGCCGTTGATGGTCAGCAGTTCGTCGGCGTTGATGTCCCCCCGATTGAGGAGCGCACCGATGTTGGGGTATACGCTCCGCAGGTCGTCGGGCAGGGGCTGAAAGATTCCATCCCGCGCCCAGGAGGCATATTCGCTGAAGGTAGTCTCATCCACGTTCATCCACACCAGATCGGGCAGACTGTTGGAGACGATCCAGATGCGGATGCGCTCCTGCCACTCCGTGGTAGAGAAGGGGACGGGCTTGAGCTCTATGTTGAACTTGTCAGAGAAATAATCGTACAGCGCGTCGTTTTTTTGCTTCTCGGCCTCGGTCAGGTTGACAGAGATCGTCAGGTGTTCGGTTGGCGTGGCGGCAGCTGCGGGTTCGGCGGTGCTGCTGGCCGTGGGCGTGGCAGGCGCGCTGGTGCAGGCTGGCAAGGCTGCCAGCAGCAGCGCGAGGGCAACGGCGCAGAATCGCCGAATCAAACCCATGGACGGACACCTCCCCTCGTTATGCTGTCCACCAGTATACCACAGGAACCGCCGCCCTGCCGAGGTACGCGGGCCGGATTTCGTCAGGCGTTGCGAACGGAAGTGGTTAGGAGTATACTGGCAGGGAGGAAACAGGCAGAGATTGAGAGAGCCGCACAGAGCCTTATTGGTTTTGTGCGCTCTTTTTTTGTGAAGGGGGAGAGGGTATGTTCGATGTGGCGATCGTGGGTGCCGGCGTCGTAGGCGCGGCCATCGCGCGGGAGTTGACACGCTACCGGCTGAACGTGGTGGTGCTGGAGGCCCAGGCCGATGTGGGCTGCGGCGCGTCCAAGGCCAACAGCGCCATTGTGCACGCCGGGTTTGACTGCGTGCCCGGCACCTGGAAAGCCAGGCTCAACGTGGAGGGCAACGCGCGCATGGAGGCCCTTTGCTGCGAGCTTTCGGTGCCTTACATGCGCACCGGCTCACTGGTCGTGGCCTTCGGGCCGGAGGATGAGGCGGAGCTGGGACGGTTGAAGGCGCGCGGCGAAGCCAACGGCGTGCCGGGGCTGGAGATCCTGCCGGGCGATGAGGTGCGCCGGCGGGAGCCCAACCTCAGTGGGGAGATCACTGCGGCGTTGTGGGCGCCGTCGGCGGGCATCGTCAACCCCTTTGAACTGACACTGGCCTTGCTGGAGAATGCCGTGGTGAATGGCGCCACGCTGCACAGGGGCTTTGCCGTGGCGTCCATTGCCCGGGGGAGCGACGGGTTCACCCTGAAGGGCGGAGACGGGCAGGTGGTGCGTGCGGCCTTTGTGGTCAACGCCGCGGGCATCCGCTCCGACGAGATCAACACCATGGCCGGTGGGCGGCCCTTCACCATCTTGCCGCGCAAGGGCGAGTACATGCTGCTCGACCGATCCGTAGGGAACGCCGTGGGTACGGTCGTGTTCCAGACGCCCAGCCGCTGGGGCAAGGGCGTACTGGTCAGCCCCACCAGCGACGGCAACGTCTACGCCGGCCCCACGGCGGTGGATGTGGCTGACAAGGACGACAACGCCACCACCCCCGAGGGCCTGTGGTACCTCAAGCGCCTGGGAAAAAAGTCGGTGCCGGGCCTTGCTTTCTCCAAGGTCATCACGGCCTTTGCCGGGCTTCGGTCGGTCGTGGTGGGGCGGGACGATTTCATCATCGGCCGTGAGCCTGACATTCCCGGGTTTGTCAACGCCGCGGGCATCTGTTCACCGGGGCTGAGCTCGTCCCCGGCCATCGCCCGCGTGGTGGCGGAGGAACTGGCTGCCGCCGGGCTGACCCTCGATCCCCGGGCGGAGTTTCACGCTGAGCGGCGGCACCCCAAGCCCTTCCGGGAGATGGACGCAGACGAACGGCGGCAGGCACTGGCGGCGGACCCGCTCTATGGCCGTGTCATCTGCCGGTGCGAGACGGTGACCGAGGCCGAGATTGTGCAGGCGCTGCACTCACCGGTGCCGGCCACCACGCTGGATGGCATCAAGCGCCGGGTGCGTGCCCAGGCCGGGCGGTGCCAGGGCGGCTTCTGCGGCCCGCGCCTGCTGGAGATCATCGCGCGGGAGACGGGCCAGCCGATGGAGAGCATCACCAAGAACGGCGGCGACTCCTGGGTCGTTGCGGCGAAGGAGGCAAGCGATGGAAACCTATGATGTGGTCGTCATCGGCGGGGGCCCGGCGGGGCTGGCCGCGGCGCTGGCGGCCAAGGAAGCCGGTGCCGGCACGGTAGCCCTGCTGGAGCGGGACCGGGAGCTCGGCGGCATTCTGCAGCAGTGCATCCACAACGGCTTCGGCCTCCATTACTTTGGAGAGGAACTGACCGGTCCTGAGTACGCTGAGCGTTTCGTGGCAAAGCTCGCCGGCAGCGGCATCGATGTGTACACCGACACCATGGTGCTGGAGCTGGACGCTGACCGGCATGTTCATGCCGTCAGTGCTGACCGGGGGCTCATGGACTTCGCCGCTGGGGCCATCGTGCTGGCGATGGGCTGCCGGGAGCGCACCCGCGGGGCCATTAACATCCCCGGTTACCGCCCGGCGGGTATCTTCACCGCCGGCGCGGCCCAGCGCCTGGTGAACATGCAGGGCGTGATGCCCGGCCACCGCATCGTCATCCTGGGCTCCGGTGACATCGGGCTCATCATGGCCCGGCGGCTCACCTGGGAAGGCGCGAAGGTCGAGGCCGTCTGCGAGGTGCTGCCCTACAGCAGCGGCCTGGCGCGCAACATCGCCCAGTGCCTGGACGACAACGGCATTCCGCTGCACTTCAACCATACGGTAGTACGCATCCACGGGCGGGAGCGGGTGGAGGGCGTGACCATTGCCGAGGTGGGCAAGAACATGCGGCCCATCAAGTCGACCGAGCGGTTCATCCCCTGTGACACGTTGCTTCTGTCGGTGGGCCTCATCCCGGAGAATGAGCTTAGCACCATGGCCGGCATCGAGATGGACCCGGTGACCCAGGGGCCGGTCGTGGACCAGTGGAGGCAGACATCTGTACCGGGCATCTTCGCCTGCGGCAATGTGCTGCACGTCCACGACTTGGTGGACAACGTGAGCCGGGAGGCGAACATCGCGGGCCGGGCGGCGGCGCGCTTTGCCCAGGGGCAGTGGATGGCTGGCGAGCGGGTGGCTGTGACCGCCGGGGCAGGGGTGCGTTCGGTCGTGCCCCAGCGCATCGACCGCGGTAACCTGCCCGAGGGAGAGCTCAAGCTCTACTACCGTGTGCGTGCGGTGGAGAAACCCGCCCTGTGCGAGGTGCGTGCCGGGGCCACGGTGCTCAGCCGGCGGCGCAAGCAGGTGATGACGCCGGGCGAACTCGAGGAGATTGCGGTGCCCGCAGCGGCGCTGGGCGCGACCGATGGCGTGACTGTTACAGTGGGGGGGAGGGTGTCCCATGATTGAGGAACGCAACATGATCTGCATTGTCTGTCCGATGGGCTGCCGGCTGGTGGCACGGCAGGAGGAGGATGGTCAAGTCGTCGTCACCGGCAACGGCTGTGCCCGCGGGCGCACCTATGCCGAGGAAGAACTGACCCGGCCCTTGCGCATGGTCACTTCGTCGGTGCCGGTGCAGGGCGGCCATCTGCCGTTCCTGTCGGTTAAGACGGCTGGCCCCGTGCCCAAGGCGGCCATCCCGCAGGTGCTGGCGGCGCTGCGCGGCGTGCGGGCCGCGGCCCCGGTGGCCGTTGGCGCGGTGGTGCTTGCGGACGCTGCCGGCACTGGGGTGGACGTGGTAGCCACCCGTGCCATCCGGCGGCAGGGCGACGTCTCCTGTGAATGATAATCACTATCAATTGTAAACTTGATGCGCCATTGTGTTGACAATGGCGTTTCCCTCGCATATACTGAGCCATGACCAGACGGCCCCGATGGACCGTCGGGCCTGAGAAGGCAGTGGAGCCATCCACGGGACAGTCATCTGACGTTTCGTGGATTTTTTTTATCCAGAGGGTGAACATGAAAGAAATGAATTATAAACAAGTGCGTCTGGTGCTGTGGCTGGTGCTGCTGGCCAATGTGGCAGTGAGCCTACTGAAGCTCATTTTCGGCTTGGCCATCGGTTCTGCCAGCTTGCAGGCCGACGGGTTCCACAGCCTGAGCGACGGCGCGTCCAACGTGGTGGGCTTGGTGGGCATCTTCTTGGCGTCCCGCCCGGTGGACGCTGACCATCCCTACGGCCACAGCAAGTTTGAGACGCTGGCCGGACTTGCCATTGCGGCGATGCTGGCGGTGCTGGGGGTGGAGATCGTCGTGGGTGCGGTGGGTCGGTTCGCTGCGCCTGTTGTTCCTCAGGTTTCGGTAGCCAGCCTGGCGGCGCTGCTTGGTACACTGGCGGTCAACATTGCCGTGACCGTGGTGGAAGGCCGGCAGGGCCGGAAGTTGGGCAGCCAGATCCTGATCTCCGACGCGGCGCACACGCGCAGTGATATCTTTGTGTCGCTGGGCGTGCTGGCCACACTCGTCGGCGTGCGGCTGGGGCTTCCGTCCATCATCGACCCCATCGCTTCCCTCGTGGTGGCTGGGTTCATCTTCTTTGCCGCATGGGAGATTTTCCGCAGCACCAGCGGTGTCCTGCTCGACAGGGCGGCGGTGGACAGTGACACCGTTCTGGACGCGGTGCGCGCCTTCCCGCAGGTGCGGGGCGTCCATCGGCTGCGCAGCCGGGCCGCCGGGGCGGATCTTTTCATGGACATGCACGTGCTGCTGGACCCGGACATGTCACTGGAGGAATCCCATCATCTCGTTGACACCATTGAGGAGGCTATCGCGGTGCGGCTGGGGCGGCCCGCGCAGATCACCATTCACTCCGAACCCTACTACGAGCCCGACGACCCCCGCCGGCAGGCGGACGACTGACGTACCCCCTTGCCGCTGCGGTTCCCCAAGGCTACAATGGGAGAAGAACACAAAGGAGGGATGGACCCATGAGAAAGATCGCCATTGGCGGCGGCGCGCTATCCGCTTCGCCCATCTCGCTTGGTTGCATGCGCATGGCAAACCTTTCGGCCGGCGAGGCTGCCCGGCTGCTGGCCACCGCCCTGGAGGAGGGCATCGACTTCTACGACCACGCCGACATCTACGGCGGCGGCCGCAGTGAGGAGATCTTCGCCGAGGCCTTTGCCCAGGTGGGCGCGAAGCGCGAGGATGTACTGCTGCAGAGCAAGTGCGGCATCCGTCAGGGGTATTTTGACTTCTCCAAGGAGCACATACTGGAGGCCGTGGACGGCAGCCTCAGGCGTCTCAAAACCGATTACCTCGATGTTCTTCTGCTGCACCGGCCCGACACCCTGATGGAGCCCGAGGAGGTCGCCGAAGCTTTCGCTGCCCTGCAGGCAGCCGGCAAGGTGCGCTTCTTCGGTGTCAGCAACCAGAACCCCCTGCAGATGGAGCTTCTGAGCAAGTTCCTGCACCAGAAGATCGTGGCCAACCAGCTGCAGCTGAGCCTGACCAACACCGGCATGATTGACGCGGGCCTCAACGTGAACATGGAGATTTCTCCGTCCGTCAACCGTGACGGCGGCGTGCTGGAGTATTGCCGCCTGAAGGACATCACCATCCAGCCCTGGTCACCCTTCCAGTTCGGCTTCTTTGAGGGCGTGTTCCTGGGCAACCCCAAGTTCCCCGAACTCAATGCCAAGATTGACGAACTGGCCGCCAAGTATGGTGTGAAGGACACAGCCATCGCCGTCGCGTGGCTGCTGCGCCACCCGGCGGGCATGCAGCCCATCGTGGGCACCACCAACGCCGCGCGCCTCAAGGACATCTGCCGTGCCGCCGATGTGACGCTGACCCGGCCGGAGTGGTATGAGCTTTACCGCGCCGCCGGAAATCAGTTGCCGTAAGCCAAAGTCTGCCTTGGCGGTGGCTGCTGGCCAAAACTCCACAGAATGCAAGCCCACTGGCAGGAAGCCAGTGGGCTTCTCTCACGCTTGCGGATGCCATGTTGAGCGCGGGTTGGCGTCGCCGTTGGCCGTGTCCGTTGCACGGTGTAAGGCCTTCACACGGGGGCAAGGCACTACTTCCTGCGGAACAGCACGGTCTTTTGCAGGTAGAAGTTGAGGAAGAACAGGATGCCATCAACCAGGATCTTGGCGGTGATGCCATGCAGCCCCAGATGGGTGAGGCCTGACACGCCCACACTGCCCACTCCCATCACCCCCAGGGCCAGCAGCACATACCCAATGGCGCTGCGGGCCGAACCCTTGGCGCGGAAGACGACGCGGCGGTTGAGCTGGTAGTTGAGCGTCGCCGTGACCACGCGGGCCAAAAGGTAGGAAGCCATGGTATGCACATGGGGCAGCAACAGGCTATAGAGAAGGAAGTCCAACCCCGTGCACACCAGGGAGGAGGCGAAGAACTTCATGAGCCGTGACAGCACCAAAAAAGCGTTCCACCACAGCCGACGGTGGTGGTCGGAACGGGCCATCCCCGCGTTGGGCCCAATGGTCACCTCCCGGTAGGGCACACCCCAGCCCGGCAACTGCAGCAGCACAGCCAGGTCAAAATCCTGCTGTGCGCCATCCAACGCCAGCAGCCGCTCCAGCAGGGCGGCGGGGTAGCCGCGCAGCGTCGATTGGGTGTCGGTCAGCTCCAACCCCACCATGCTGCGCAGCAGCACCCGCAGCAGTGCGCCGCCAACCCGCTCGGCCGGCGGCAGCTGGGTGGGGCTGCGTGTACCCAGGGCCAGCGTGTCCGGTTCAGCCCCCAGCGCCGCCGCCACCGCCAGGATGTCCGGGGCATTGTGGATGGGCTTGGCCACCACCACCCCCGCGCCCGGGTGGGCGTCCAGCACGTACCGTAGGCCGGCCTGCAGTGCCGCCGCACGGCTGGCATGGCCGCGCGGCAGCGCGACCGCACCGGCGGTCTCGGCGGCAGCCAGTGCACCCTGGTGGTCGGGGCCGCTGCCCACGCTGACCACCACCACAACCCCATGGGGCACTAGGGCGGCCACCAATTGGGGCAGTCGCTCATTGGGCCGGTGTGTTGTCAGCAGAATAATAGAGCGCATGGAGTGTTCCTTGGTTCTCTCTTCCATCATCATACCATTTCGCACATCGTAGCATAGCATAAGATTTTGGTTCTTTGTCTTTTTTTGCCACTTTCAGAGCAAATCACAAAAAGCATGAATGAAGGTTTGCTACATTCGATAATGATGGTGATAGAATGAAGTGTGAAATTTCGACAAAATCTACAGGGAGCAGCGGTTCGGTAACGATAAGCCGAATGACCACGGCGGCCTGTTATCAGTTGGGGATACGGCATGCGAATCGAACATGGACAAAGGAGGCCTTCGCTGCTGCGCCTAGTCGTGCGTGACCTGGCACTGCTGTGCGCGGCACTCGCTGTGTTTTTTCTGTTTCACCAATGGCTGCCCTTTGGGAGCGGCGAAGCGTTGCAGACCATCGTCTCTTTGCATATCCCCTCTGCCACGGCGGCACCCACGCCCACCTCTTCTGCCGAAGCTTCGGCGTTGGCGGCCGCCAGCGCCAGCCCCACGGCAACGGCCACCCCTGCGCCCACCCCAACTCCCGCGCCGGAGCCCGGTGATTTCTCTGCCGCGTTCCCCGCCGGGGACACGGGGCTGTCGGCGCAGTACAGCTACCAGAGCGACGACCTGAAGGTGGCCGTACAGCAGGTGAAAGAGAACGATGTCACCTACTACGTTGCCGATGTGTGGGTACGGACGATTGAGGGATTCCGAACGGCCTTCGCCAATGGCAAGTATGGCCGAGGCAACCCCCAGATGCCCCTGCAGGTGGCCGAGGACAACAACGCCATTCTGGCTGTCACTGGCGATTATTACAGCGCGCGCAACAACGGCATCGTCATCCGCAACGGCGAACTATACCGCAAATCGCTGCTGGAGGATGTCTGCGTGCTCTATTCCGATGGCGTGATGGAGACGACCTCCAAGGAGGACTTTGACCTGGAGGACGCTGTGGGGCGCAAAGCCTGGCAGGCCTGGTCCTTTGGCCCGGCACTCCTGAAGGATGGTGAGGCCATCGAGACCTTCACCGACTCCATCCGCGGGCACAACCCGCGCTGTGCCATCGGTTATTATGAGCCGGGGCACTACTGCATGGTGGCGGTGGACGGGCGGCAGAGCGGCTACTCAGTGGGGATGACGCTGGCGGAGCTGTCGCAGCTCATGGCCTCATTGGGCTGCCAGAGCGCCTACAATCTGGATGGCGGCGCAACCGCTGCCATGGTCTTTCAAGGGCAGGTCATCAACCAGCCCTCCGGCGGTGGCCGCCGTTCCAGCGACATCATTTTCTTTGGGGAGGAATGAACGATGGTGGAGAAACTCTGGGGGGCGGTGGGGCATGCCGCCATCGTGTTGGGCGCGGCGTTTGTGGTGCTCCTCATTCTGGATCTCTACAACCCCATGATGGAATACCTGACCGGCCTGACCGGGCGGGTGTTTTTGGGGGTGTTCTGCCTGTGTGCCATCGCCAACGGGGCGCTGACGGTGCGCCACCTGCTGCGACAGGGGCATGGGAAGGACACGGAGCCCTCGGCTTGAGCGGCCATCACTGCAGGATGGTGCTCTCAAAAAGCTCCACGAAAGCCCGCGCCAACGGGGAGAGGTAGCGCTGGCCCACCCAGATGACTGCCAGGCGGGTCGTCAGTTCCTCACAGCGGATGGCCTTGCGCACCAGCCCGTCGTCGGCTGGCATCAGCAGCGCCGATTGTGGGACGATGCCGACGCCAAAGCCCGCCCCGGCCCAGGCCATGGTGGTGCGGGCGTCGTCGTTGACGCAGTACAGCGTGGGGGTCAGGCCGTGCTGGCCGAACACCTGCCGCAGCAGTGCTTCAAACCGGCGGTAGAGGATGAGGGGCTGCCCCTGCAGTTCCTCCAGACTGACGCTGTCAGCCTGCTCGCCGCAGCGGTGGCCGGGGGGTACCAGCGCCATCATGGGCTCAGGTGGGGCATAGCGGCACTCCAGCCCCGTGGACTGGAAGGGCGTGCGCACCACGCCCAGGTCGATGACGCCCCGCTCCAGCATGTCGATGACCTCAAAGCTGTTGCCCTCGTGAATCTCGAACCTTACTTTGGGGTGTTCACGGGTGAAGGCCAGCATGTGTCGGTTGGGCACCACCCCGCCGGAGGAGGAGATCGTGCCGATGGCCAGCGTGCCCTGCAGCCCTTTGTCAAAGTTCTCCAGCTCCCGCACGGCGGAGGATGCCAGATCCAAAATCTGGCTGGCTCGCGCCTTTAGCAGTTCCCCCGCCTCGGTCAGCCGCACGCCCCGGGGGCCGCGTTCTAAGAGCGTCGTGCCCAGCTCGCGCTCCAGCGCCGCCAGTTGGTAGCTCAGCGGCGGCTGTGTGATGTGCAGCTTCTGGGCGGCGGCGGTCAGCTGCCCTTCCTCCGCCACGGCAAGGAAGTAGCGCAGTTGCTTCAGATCCATGTTCATCCCCCTCAATGCCAGCAGTATACCGCGCCCGGGCCCAAAGGCCAAGGGCGTTATAGCTTTTTTAAATGGGTAAACCATAAAACAACTATTATTCATATGGTGTAATCCGCGCTATACTGGACACAGTTTGTTGCGACGGGGGTTTTCACGTGCTGGAGCTGGCGGTCTTCCTCAAGAAATATAAGAAACAATGCATTCTGGGGCCGTTGTTCAAGTTTTCGGAGGTCATCTTCGAGTTGTTGCTGCCCACCATCCTGGCGCTCATCATCAACAATGGCGTGGGGCGGGGCGATGGCGGCTATGTCGTGCGCATGGGCCTTGTGATGGCGGGGTTGGCCTGCCTGGGCTTTGGCTGCGCCGCGGTGTGTCAGCGCTACGCCGCCCAGGCATCCCAGGGCTTCGGCACCGACCTTCGCAATGCGCTTTTTGCCAAGATCCTGACCTTCTCCTTCCCGCAGATGGACCGCTACGGCGCCCCCACGCTGACGACACGGCTGACCAACGACGTCAACCAGCTGCAGGTGTGGGTGGCGATGATGATCCGATTGGTGTCCCGCGCGCCGTTCATCCTGCTGGGGTCGATCCTCATGGCATTCCTGCTGGATGCACGGCTGGCGCTTCTGCTGGTGGCGGCCACGCCGCTTCTGGCGGCCATCATCTTCTTCATCACAAAGGCCGCGGGACCGCTCTACCGCGCCTACCAGGGGCGGCTCGATCGCCTGTCCAACGTGCTTCGAGAGCACTTGGCCGGTGTGCGGGTCATCCGCGCCTTCACCAAGAACACCCAGGAAAAGGAGCGCTTTGCCGCCGTCAATGGGGAGCTCATGGGCAACGGCTTTGCCATCGGCACGGTGTCGGCGCTCTTCAACCCGCTCACGTCGCTGGTCGTCAATGGGCTCATCGTGCTCATCCTGTGGGTGGGCGGCGGCCGGGTGCAGGCGGGGGGCCTCTCCCAGGGGCAGATCATCGCGTTCATCAACTACGCCAGTCAGATTCTGGCGGCACTGTTGGTGCTCTCCAACCTCATCATCCTCCTCACCAAGTCCATGGCTTCGGCGGCACGGGTCAACGAGGTGCTGCACGAGCCGGTGGAGGCCACCGAAGCTGCGGGCACGGCCACACCGTCTGTGCCCATCACCAATGCCCCGGCCATCGAGTTCCGGGATGTGTCCTTCGGCTACCACATCGGCGGCGACCTGGCTCTTGAGAATCTATCGTTCTCCATTGCCCGTGGGGAGACGGTGGGCATCATCGGCGGCACCGGTGCGGGCAAAACGACGCTGGGCCAGCTCATCCCGCGCTTCTACCCGGTGACATCCGGCACGCTGCTGGTGGATGGTGTGCCGGTGGAGGAGTATGCCGCCGATGCCCTGCGGCGCAAGATTGGCATTGTCTTCCAGAAGGCCACGCTCTTTGGCGGCACGGTGGCGGAGAACATCCGCTGGGCGGGGGAGGCTGATGACGACGGCGTGCGAACGGCCGCCGCCACCGCCCAGGCCGATGAGTTCATCGCTACGCTGCCCCAGGGGTACGATTCTCCGGTGGAGCGGGGCGGGGTGAACCTCTCCGGCGGGCAGCGGCAGCGGTTGACGATTGCTCGGGCCCTGGCCGCCCAGGCGGAGATCCTCATTCTGGATGACGCATCCAGCGCGCTCGACTACCTGACCGACGCACGGCTGCGCACGGCCATCCGCCGGATGGAGGGGACACGGACGGTGCTGCTCCTCTCCCAGCGGGTGTCGGTGGTGCGGGGGGCCGATCGCATCCTCGTGCTGGAGGATGGTAAGCTGGCCGGTGTGGGCACCCATGATGAACTTCTGCGCACCTGCGAGGCCTATCGGGAGATCTGCGCCTCCCAGCAGGTGGGAGAGGAGGCGCGGGCATGAAGAGTACATTTGCACGTCTGTTGCGCTATCTGGGTGAATCGAAGGCCCTGTTGGCGGGTTCGCTGTTCAGTGCTGTCATTGCCGTGGCGGCCGCATTGGTGGCCCCGGCTGTGGTGGGCCGGGCTGTGGATGGCTTGGCCCAGGCCGGGCAGGTGGACGTTGCCCTGCTGGGGCGTACGCTGGCGCTGCTGGTGGGGCTGTACCTGGCCAACAGCTTGTTTACTTGGGTGCTGTCGCTGCTCACCAACCGCGTGGCCTACCGCACCACGGCCCGCCTGCGTCAGCAGCTCTTTGAGCGGCTGACGATCCTCCCATTGAAGTTCTTTGACCGCACCGCCCGGGGAGACACCGTCAGCCGCTTTGTCAACGACGTGGACGTGGTGACCGATGGGTTGCTGCAAAGCCTGGTGGCGCTGCTGCAGGGGGTGTTGACGGTGCTGGGCGCGGTGGGATTCATGCTGGCCGTCAACGGCAACATGACGCTGGTGGTGGTGCTCTCGGCCCCGGCGGCGTACTATGTGGCGCGTTTTGTCACCAAAGGCTCCCAGCAGGCCTTCCGCGAGCAGGCAGGCCACCTGGGTAAGCTCAACGGCCTGGCGCAGGAGATGATTGAGGGGCAGCGGGTCGTTAAGGCCTTTGGTTACGAGGGGAAGGCTGCCGAGCGGTTTGCCGGCATCAACGCCGACCTTTACCGCACCGGCGTCAAGGCGCAGTTCATCTCCTCCCTGGCCAACCCATCCACCCGCATTGTCAACAACATCGCCTACGCGGCCATCGGTCTCATCGGCGGCCTGTGGGCCATCCGCGGCCATGTGACGGTGGGCGAGATCTCCGCCTTCGTCATCTACTCCGTGCTCTTCGGCAAGCCCTTCAGCGACATCACCGGCATCCTCAGCCAGATGCAGGCCGCCGGGGCATCGGCCCAGCGGCTCTTCCGCCTGATGGATGAAGAGCCCGAGCCGCCCGAGGCGGAGGGGGCCATCGAGCTGGGGTGCTGCACCGGTCATGTGCGCTTCTGGGATGTGGCCTTCGCCTATGACCCCGCACGGCCCCTCATCCAGTGCCTGAACCTTGACATCCACCCCGGGTGCAAGGTCGCCATCGTGGGGCGGACGGGTGCGGGCAAGACGACACTCGTTAACCTGCTGATGCGATTCTACGACGTGGACGAGGGCGCTATCTTCGTGGACGGGGTGGACATCCGTCACCTGACGCGGGAGAGCCTGCGCCGCCAGTTTGGCATGGTGCTGCAGGACACCTGGCTCTTCGACGGCACCATCCGCGACAACATCGCTTACGCCCGGCCCGACGCCACGATGGATGAAGTGATGGAAGCCGCCCGGCAGGCGGGGGCCCATGGCTTCATCCGCCGGTTGGAGCATGGCTATGACACCGTGATCCAGGGTGAGGGCGGCACCCTCTCCCAGGGGCAAATGCAGCTTCTGGCCATCGCGCGGGTCATGCTGGCCAACCCGTCCATGCTCATCCTCGATGAAGCGACCAGCTCCATCGACCCCTTTACCGAGCAGCGGGTGCAGAAGGCCTTCGACCGGCTGACCCAGGGGCGCACCAGTTTCGTCATCGCGCACCGGCTGTCCACCGTGCGCAACGCCGACCTGATCCTCGTGATGGAGGGTGGCCGGGTGGTGGAGAGCGGCAACCACGACGAGCTGCTGCACTCCAAAGGCCAATATGCCCGGCTCTATGAAAGCCAGTTCGCCGGGCAGGCGGATTTTGACCAGTAAAGCAATATTGTCAAAACCTTGACAATCTGTTTTGGCTCGCATACAATCATTGTGCAGCTGGCCGAGGGATGCCTTTGCCGGCCTGCCAACAACCCGGACTGACGGAAAAGCCATGAGCTGATTCGGAAGGAAACAACGCGAGCCATCGGTCTGCGCGTGTTCTTTTTGCGTTTGCGCGGCCTTCCCGTCCACACGGGGAGGCCTTTTTTGTTGTGGGAGGGGAATATGAAGCGAGTTGCCGTCGTCAGCGCCATTCTGGAGAAGCCGAACCTGTGCCAACAGCAGTTCAATGCCGTGGTGTCGGGGTTTCAGGGCATTGTGAAGGGCCGCATGGGTATCCCCATGCCCGAGGAGGACCTGGCGGTCATTTCCATCGTCGTTCTGAGTGATGTCAATGAGATCAACAGCCTGACGGGGAAACTCGGGGCAATCCCGTACGTCACCATCAAGACATCCATCTCCAAAAAGGAGGTGGAGTGACGTGCTGACGCGCATGGAGCAGGATTCGCTGGGCGAACTTGCGGTGGAAGCCGCGGGGTACGCCGGCATCCACACCCGCCGGGCGCAGCTCAATTTTGACCTTCCCGCCCCGCCGGTGAAGCGGTGTCTCATCGACGCCATGCTGGTGGTGAAGCGGGCGGCGGCCCAGGCCAACGGCCAGGCCGGCCTGCTGGCGGCTGATAAAGCCGACGCCATCGCCCGGGCCTGCGACGACCTGCTGGGCGGCTTGGCGGCCCAGGACCTTGCCACCAGCAGCCTGCAGGGCGGGGCGGGCACGTCGCTCAACATGAACGTCAACGAGTGCGTGGCCAATCGCGCCATCGAGCTGCTGGGCGGGCAGAAGGGTGACTACGCCCTGGTGCATCCCGTAAACGACGTCAATTACTCCCAATCCACCAACGATGTGGTGCCCACGGCGCTGCGCATTGCGGCCATCCATCTCGTGCGGCGGCTGGCCGATGCACTTGCCGCCCTGCAGGAGGCACTGCAGGCCAAGGAACGCGAGTTTGACACCGTGGCGCGCCTAGGGCGCACCGAGCTCATGGATGCGCTGCCCATGCGTGTGGGGCAGGGCTTCGGGGCTTATGCCCAGGCCGTGGCGCGGGATCGCTGGCGCATCTACAAGGCGGAGGAGCGGCTGCGGGTCATTCCCATCGGCGGCACGGCCATCGGCACCGGCTTGAATGCCCCGCCGGCCTACACCTACCGCGTGACCGATCTGCTGCAGCAGGCCACGGGGCTGGGGCTGGCGCGGGCCGAGTCACCGATGGATGCCATCCAGAACGCCGATGTGTACGTGGAGGTGTCGGGGCTCCTCAAGGCCTGTGCCGCCACGCTGCTGAAGCTCTGCGGTGACCTGCGGCTGCTGGCCGGCGGCCCGGCGGGCGGGCTGGCGGAGCTGAAACTCCCCGCGGTGCAAGCTGGCAGCTCCATCATGCCCGGCAAGGTCAACCCCGTACTGCCGGAGATGGTGACCCAGGTGGCGCTGCGGGTCATCGCCCACGACGGGGCGGTGACGTCAGCGGCGGGCATGGGGCAGCTGGAGTTGAATGCCTTCCTGCCTCTCATCGCTGATAGCCTGCTCGACATGCTGGAGTTGCTCTGCGCGGCGGTGCCGCTGCTCACCGAGCGTTGCATCCGTGGCATTGAGGTGGACGCCGAGCGCTGCCGGTCGACATTGGAGCACTCCACCGCGGCGGCAGCAGCCCTCATCGCCCATGTGGGGTACGACCGGGCAGCGGAGCTGGCCCACACGGCACAAGCGACGGGCTGCACCCTACGGCAGGTGGCGCTGGCGGAATCGGGCCTGTCGGCGGAGACCGTGGAGCGCATCTTCACCCTCAATGACCTGACCCGACCCGGGGTGCCGGGGCGGACTGGAAGGAGACAGCCATGACGATGAACCAAACCCCAAAGGCCGAACGGCTTCACATCGCCTTCTTCGGGCGGCGCAACGCCGGCAAATCGAGCCTCATCAACGCCGTGACGGGCCAGCAGGCAGCCATCGTCTCCGACGTGGCCGGCACCACGACCGACCCGGTTTACAAGACCATGGAGATATTGCCGCTGGGCCCCTGCGTGCTCATTGACACCGCTGGGCTCGATGACGAGGGGGAACTGGGGGACAAGCGCGTGGCCAAGACGATGGCTGTGCTGGGCCGCACCGACCTGGCTGTGTTGGTGCTGGATGGAAGCTTTGGTGTGACGGACGCCGACCGGGACATCTTAACCCGTCTGCAGGCCAAGAAACTGCCGGTACTGGTGGTGGCCAACAAGGCCGACACAGGCCCGGTGGACGTGGCGGTGCTGGGGGCAGCGCTGGGCGTACCGGTGCACGTGGTGTCCGCCGCCACCGGCCTTGGGGTGGAAGGCCTGCGCCAGGCCATCGCCGGGGCTGCACCCACCGGGGAGGGCAGACTGAAGTTGCTGGGCGACCTCGTGCGCCCCGGCGACGTGGTGGTGCTGGTGACACCCATCGACAAAGCCGCGCCCAAGGGCCGGCTCATCCTGCCCCAGCAGCAGGTCATCCGTGATGTGCTGGAGAACGACGCCGTGGCCCTGGTGACCAAGGAGCATGAGCTGCGCCGCACCCTCGCCCTGTTGGGGGAGAAACCCCGACTGGTCGTCACCGACTCCCAGGTGTTCCTGAAAGTCTCAGCCGATGTGCCGCGGGATGTGATGCTGACGAGCTTCTCCATCCTGTTCGCGCGGTACAAGGGCGACCTGGAGCAGCTGGTGTTGGGCGCGCGGGCCATTGCATGCCTCAAGGACGGCGACGAGGTGCTCATCGCTGAGGGCTGCACCCATCACCAGCAGGCTGACGACATTGGCCGGGTGAAGATTCCGCGCTGGCTACGGGAGATGACGGGCCGGGAACTCCGCTTTTCCTTCACCGCCGGCATGACCTACCCAGAGGACCTCAACCGCTTCGCCCTGGTGGTGCACTGCGGCGCGTGCATGCTCAACCGCGCCGAGATGCAAACCCGACTTGCCGAAGCACGGTCAGCCGGGGTGCCCATCGTCAACTACGGCGTGCTCATCGCCTGTGTGCAGGGCATTCTGCCCCGGGTGTTGGAGCCGTTCCCGCTGGCTCGCCTGGCCTGGGAGGAGGGCATCAATGGTTGATTTCAACGCCATGACCCGTAGGGAGCTGGCCGACTTCCTGACCCACATTGACGACGGCACCCGGCGGGAGGTCTTGGCCGCCGCCGACCGCGTCAAGCGCGAGGAGTATGGGTTGGAGGTTTACACCCGCGGGCTCATTGAGTGTACCAACTACTGCAAAAATGACTGCCTGTACTGCGGCATCCGCCGCAGCAACGGTCAGGCGGAGCGCTACCGGCTGAGCGAGGAGCAGATCCTCGAGTGCTGCGCCCTGGGCTATGAGCTGGGGTACCGCACCTTCGTGCTGCAGGGCGGGGAGGACCCGTGGTACACCGACGATCGCCTGTGCGCCGTCGTTGGGGCCATCCGCGCTGGGTACCCGGATTGTGCAATCACCCTCTCGCTGGGGGAGCGCAGCCGGGCGTCCTACCAGCGGCTCTATGACGCCGGGGCCAACCGGTATCTCTTGCGGCACGAGACGGCCAACGACGCCCACTACGCCAGCCTGCACCCACAGGACATGAGCCTTGCCAACCGTAAGCGCTGTTTGTGGGATTTGAAGGACATCGGCTACCAGGTCGGCGCGGGGTTTATGGTGGGTTCACCCGGCCAAACGCCCGAGACGCTGGCTGATGATCTCATCTTCCTGCGGGAGCTGCAACCGGCCATGGTGGGCATTGGTCCGTTCATCCCGCACCACGACACGCCGCTGGCCGCCGCACCGGCCGGCAGTGTGGAGCAGACGGTATTGCTGGTGGCCATGGTGCGGCTGATGCTGCCCCGGGCGTTGCTGCCGGCCACCACGGCCGTGGGCACCCTCGACCCCTTCGGGCGGGAGAGGGTACTCTCCGCCGGGGGGAATGTGGTGATGCCCAACCTTTCGCCCACCGACGTGCGAAAGAAATACCTGCTGTATGACAACAAGATCTGCACCGGTGACGAAGCCGCCGAATGCCGCCGCTGCCTGGAACGGCGGGTGGAGAAGGTCGGGTATGTGCTCTCCAGCGCGAGGGGCGACCATTTGGATTGGAGGACGAAGGATGTTCATTGATCAAGGGTACATTGAAGGCTTGCTGGCCGACGCCGCCGGCGCGACCGTGGCAACAAAAACCGCCGCCGTGGAGAAGACCGAGCGCGGCGAACGGCTCAATCATGCTGATATCGCGACGCTGCTTTACGTGGACGAGCCGGATCTGATGGCCCGGCTGTACGCCGTCGCCGGGGAGATCAAGCGGAAGATCTACGGCAACCGCATCGTGCTGTTTGCGCCGCTTTATGTCTCCAACCACTGCGTGAACAACTGCGTGTACTGCGGCTACCAGCGCTGCAACGCCATGCCGCGTAAAAAACTGACACGCGAGGAAATTCAGGCTGAGGTACGAGCGTTGGAACGCATGGGCCACAAGCGCCTGGCGCTGGAGGCCGGGGAGGACCCGGTCAACTGCCCCATTGAGTACATTCTGGAGGCGCTGGACGCCATCTACGAGACCAAGCTCGACAACGGCAGCATTCGCCGGGTCAATGTGAACATTGCCGCCACCACGGTGGAGGAGTACCGCATGCTCCACGACAAGGGCATCGGCACCTACATCCTGTTTCAGGAGACATACCACAAGCCGACCTATGAGGCCATGCACCCCCACTGCCGGAAGAGCAGCTACGAGTACCATCTGACGGCCTTTGACCGGGCGATGGAGGCCGGCATTGAGGACGTGGGCGCGGGTGTGCTCTTCGGCCTGGCCGACCCGCGGTATGAGGCGCTGGCCCTGATGATGCACAACGACCACCTGGAACAGACCTATGGCGTGGGCTTCCACACCATCAGCATGCCGCGCCTGAAGCAGGCCGAAGGCATGAGCCTTGCTGACTTCCCCAACCTCGTGGACGACGAGACGTTCCGGCATCTGGTGGCGATCCTCCGCATCGCCGTGCCCTACACCGGCATCATCATGTCCACCCGGGAGAGTGCCGCCATGCGCGATGAGCTGCTTCGCTACGGCGTCTCTCAGGTCAGCGCCGGCTCCAGCACCGGCATCGGCGGCTACCACGAGCAGGAGGAAGCCACGGCCCAGGGCCGACGCGTCAACACCGATCAGTTTGAACTCTCCGACGAGCGGCGGCCGCTGGAGGTCATCAAGGATCTCATTGAGAACGGCTACATCCCCAGCTACTGCACGGCCTGCTACCGTCAGGGCCGCACCGGCGACCGGTTCATGGCTCTTGCGCGCAGTGGGGAGATCCAGAACGTCTGCACCCCCAACGCCCTGCTGACGTTGCAGGAGTACATGCTCGATTACGGCGACGCCGAGCTCAACGACATGGGCAGCAAACTCATCGAGCGGGAGGTGGCAGCCATCACGGACGGCCGGCTGCGTGCCACTGTGCAGGACAAGCTCAAGCGCATGCGTGCGGGAGAGCGGGATCTGTTCCTGTAAGGAACGAAGTTAAGCCATCTTATTGTCATCACATCCGGCTCCCCCTCATGCGAAAAGGGGGGGCCTTTTTCATGGGCGCCCCCCCCACGCCTTCCCTTAAACAGCAGGTGGTGCACGATAGGTCTTGAGCAAGTAAATATGAGGCATTGGCTTCGCTGGTAAAGCCCCTGCGTTCGCATCGGAGACCAGCGGTTCGATCCTCCATACTCCACCACCAGTAAACGCAGAGTTTGTTGCAAGTAAAAGCTCAGGAAGGAGATCTATGCAGAGATGAAGAAGAACTGGAACATTGCAAAGTGTAGTCGTATCCTTTATAACACATTGAAAGGACTGAATTACGATGTCAACTGTGGTTATCAATGATAAAGATGGTGCATTTTTATCCTTGCATTTTGACGATTTTGTAATCAATCTGAAAGAACCGGTCTATGAAGCAAACGGTCAAACCATCGGCGGTCAATCCTGGGTATCTGCTGGGGTATCGTTGTTAAGGGATTTGCAAAACGGTGGGCGTGAAGTACAGTATCAATACATCCATGGGCCATTCCGCTTGACGATCATATGCAGAACCTTTCCCAATTCTCCCGTCGCACGGTTTCGCTATCGTTTGGATTGCTGCGAATCTGCCACGCTTACAAAAAGCATGGGAGAAGACAATATCCTTTATACAGGGCTTTGCTTCAATGGGGAAGTTGACTTAACAGAGATTCTATTAAGCCAGTTTGACACCATCGTCCATTCCTTTCTGCCAACTTTTGATTTGAAAACCGAATCAGAACTTGAGGAGGGGATACAATTCCCTGGCCCAATCGCTTTGGCAGAAACACAGGGATATTGCTGCTTAATGGCTTATGAACACGGCGCTGAATATCCAGACTCCTATCTGATGTTCAAAGCAAGGAAGTATGATGAACAAACAGCTATCTCCATCCATGCCAGAAAAGGGAATTATTACAACGGCCAGAGCATTGACAAGGAGCATCCTCTGGAATCACCTTGGTTTCATGTTCTTGGCTGCACAGGCAGCCGCGACACCCTGTTCTGCCATTACCGTGAATTCTTCCTGCGGTTTATCTCAGAAAACACTGAATCACGCAAGCCGTATATCTTCTACAACACTTGGAATAAACAGGAGCGAAACCGGTATTACCACAACCTGCCCTACTTACATTCCATGAACCTGCAGCACACCCTTGCAGAAATCGACACAGCTGCAGCGATGGGGGTTGATGTATTCGTAATCGATACTGGATGGTTTATCCGGACAGGTGACTGGGTCATTAACCAGGAGCGCTTTCCCGATGGCATGCAAGAAGTACGGAAGAAGCTTGACAAGTATGGCATGAAGTTGGGTCTTTGGTTTAACCCGATCGTTGCTGCTGATTCGTCTCGGATCAATACCGAGCACCCGGAGTACCGGATGAGTATTGATGGCAAAGAAAATTACTGGGGAAAGATTTGGGAGACCGAGGAAAGCTGGGGGATGTGCCTGGCATCTGGCTACGCCGATCATTTCATTAAAACAATGGTGCGCCTGTATCAAGAGTTGGGCGTTACTTATTTTAAATGGGATGCCATTGGTCAATATGGTTGTAATTCTCCCAACCATGATCATGGGACGCAGGAAAATTCTCCGCAAGAGAGGCTGGATTGTTACAGCTATCAAATGGGCCTGGAAATGATCCGCATTGTTGAGGAGGTTTCCAAGGTCTGCCCAGACGCAATTGTTGATTTCGATATTACGGAAGGCGGTCGTTTCGTCGGACTGGGCTTTCTATCTGTCGGGAAGTATTTCCTAATGAACAATGGGCCATATTTCAGCAGTTTTGATATCCCTCCAGAGCATAAGCGTCTGCCGGACACAATCAATGTGTTCTTTCATCCAGGTGCTGCGAGAGGCCGTGTTTGCAGACAAGGGATTAAGTATGACAGTTTCATCCCATCAATCCTGTTCCTGACGCATTTTTTGCCTGACGGACCTGCCAAGGCACAACGAAATGCATTGGCTTCCCTTGTACTGGGAGGTAATGGTATCTGGGGAGATCTCTCCGCAATGGATGCCGAAGGAATCGCATTGTTCCGCGATACACTCGAGCAATACAAAGCAGTCGCGCCATATGTCACTGCCAATGCCGCAAAAACAAAGGGCTTCTTGGGTTCCAGCCCGGAGATCCATGCTAAGCTTGATCTACAGGCCGCCAAAGGCGTGATTTGCTTCTTTACGAGAGGCAGCGGCGTGTTTGAGTATATTACAGACCCAGTCAATAGGGAGATGTTTACTGGAGTGAATGGCGCTGACTCCTGGGAGTTCACCCCCTCAAGCCGCTTGCGGATCACTGTGCGGCTTGAACAAGACGATGCTCGGGTCGTATTCATACAATAGTCAACGAGCGACACACAGCGACTACACCATGACGGTGGGTAGCTACTCTGCCACCGGGAACGGCGCCAACGCCAGCACCATCACCGCCGCATCCATCGACCGCACGGCTTTCAACGAGCACTAAGGCATCGGCGCGTAATAGCCACCACAACAAAAGGCCCCGATCCACGGGGCTTTTTTCGGTTGGGCGGGAATGGGGTTAGCATTCCCCTGCGGCGGCCAGCAGCGCTTCTTCGATGCCTTTGCCACGGAAGGCAGGTTCGACCCATGGGGTTGGTTCCACTGCTTCGGGCAGTGCGCCT
>JAEYRA010000133.1 GCA_023409755.1 Bacillota bacterium | reverse complement strand
CTATGTCAAAAGTATAGCGCGTGTCCCCGCTGCATTTCTTCATAGGCATTGACCATTCTTTGTACTATATTGATTCGTTGATTAACGGGGGGATATCTGGCGGCGCATGGAGCCCCTGCGCCACAATGCACACGGCAACCCCATGGGCTTGGGTTGCCGCGGCAGGATCTGCTCTGCGAAACCGACCTTCTGCGAGCTGTTCTTTGTGCTCAAAGGTCGGGCCTTCGGACCGGGCCGAAGTGATGAGCGCAACTTCCGGGCAATGTGAAACGCAGAAGGCCCAAGGGACTCCGCACGGAAGAACAGTGGACATCGAGCACAAAGGCTCGATGCCCACCCTGTTTGTCGGCTGAATGGAAGAGGTTCTCTGCGCGAAGAGGGAAAACTTTGGATGCTGTGCTCTTTGCTATGCCCCCGTCGCCTTCAGCAGGAAGTTCACGAAGTTCGCCCCATCGAGGAGCAGCACGCTGGCAGTGAACGCGATGAACAGGCGGTTGACCGCCGCCGCGTCGATGCGCCGGCTGATGGCGCTGCCGATGAGCCCCCCGGTCACTGCCGCAGCCATCATCACCAGGAGCGCCACGCCGTCCACCGCCGGCACGGTGCGGGTCAGCAACGTCTGCAAAAAGCTGCTGAGCTGGGCAAACAGGATGATATAGAGCGATGTGCCCGCCGCTTCCTTGGTATCCATGGCGAAGAAGTAACCCAGCGCCGCCAGGTTGATGGGCCCGCCACCGATGCCCAGGAACGACGACAGCACCCCCAGCCCCGCCCCCACCGCCGCGCAGGCCAACGGGTGGCGCACCGCGCGACCCTTCAGCCGTGCCCCCACAAAGGCATACCACAGCGACACCACCAGCACCACGAACAACAGCCCCGCCTGGGTAGCAAAGACCGTGTTGTCATTGGGCACCACGGCCTTCAGTGCCTCAAACGCCGCCTTGCCGATGAGCCCGCCAGCCACAGCCCCGGCGGGCAGCCAAATGCGGATGCCCGCCCCCCGGGCTGAGCCGCCCTGCGCCGGTTTGCCCGCCTTGCCGCCCACGCTGCGCCGCAGCACCGACACCGCTGCCATCGCCAGCACCGTGCAGCCGGACAAAAAGCTGATGGCACTGGCGGAAAGGCCGCCGATGGCGTCCAGTGCCGGCTTGATGACAATGCCGCCGCCCACACCGCAGATGGCTCCCACAATCGTAGCGAGCAGGGCGACCAGGCCATAGAGAAGCTCGTTCATCGTGCCCACCCCTCCCGCTGGGCGGCCAGCCGCGCCGCCTGCGCCAAGCGGGGATAGGCATACTCAAAGAAACCACGGTAGGCCTCGCAGAACACGTTGACGTCCAGACCCCCGGTGGCACGCTCCCGCTCGCGCCGGCAGCCGCCGCGGCACAGGGCAAACCACCGGCACCCCCGGCAAGGCGCGGCCGGCTCTACGGAAAGCCGCCGGAATTCCTCAGCACGGGGGCTGGCAATGAGGTCGACAACCTCGTCGGTCACCAGGTTGCCCAGCCGCCACTCGTCCAGCATGTAGAAATCGCAGGGGTACGCACCGCCGTCCGACTCCAGCACCAGGTTGACGCCGCACACCCCGGCCATGCCGCAGGCCTCCGGCGGGTGGCCCAGCAGCATCTGCACCAGGTTGTCAAAGTACCGCACGCTCACGTATTGGCCGGTCATCAGGTCCTCGTACCAGCGGTCAAACAGGGTTTTGAGGAACCGCTCCAGCCCCTCGGCCCCCAGGGAGTGGGGAAGGCTCCCCGGCTCCCTGCCCAGCGGGTCCAGGCAGTGGATGAACTGCAGATACCGGAAGCCATTCTTTTTATAGAAGTCATACACCCGCCCGGCGTACCGCGCCGTGTTGGCAGTTACCACCGTCAGGATGTTGTACTCCACGGCAAAGCGGTCAAAGAGCCGTGCCGCCGCCAGCACCTGCGGGAACGTGCCCCGCCGCCCGGCATCCACCCGGTGCAGGTTGTGGGTGTCGCGGTCGCCATCCAGCGACAGGCCCACCAGGTAATGATGATCGTGGAAGAACTGCGCCCACTCCTCATTCACCAGCGTGCCATTGGTCTGGATGGAGTTGTGCACCGCCACGCCCTTGGTGTTGTAGCGCTCCTCCAGCTCCATGAGCTTCCGGAAGAACGGCAGTCCCGCCAGCATCGGCTCCCCACCCTGGAAGGCGAACCCGCAGGAGCCGTCGGCGTAAGCCAGCGCCTTGCGCACCACGGCTTCCAGCGTCTCCTCGCTCATCATGCCATAGTAGGGCACCGTGCGCTGCCCCGCCTCTGAGAAGTAGAAGCAGTACTTGCACCGCAGGTTGCAGGCGCTGGACGCGGGCTTGATGAGGAGGGAGACCGGTGGCATGGCATTCTCCTTTTGCGGTATTGGACCGCCGCGCGGCCCGCTGTCGTTCATTGTACCCCAAGTCAAGAATACTGCCAACGGCACGCCCGGCAAACCGCAGCACCTGGCGCGCTGTGGGCTGCGTCCAATTCTGCGAAGTGAAAAATGCGACAGGGCCGGACGACTCCTCCGTCCGGCCCTGTCGTAATCATTGCAGGTTATACTTCTCCCGCAGGGCTTGGGCACCCTCCGGCCGGCCGGTGGCCTCCAGCCGCTTCACATACCGCTCCAGCGCCCACTGCGGCGCGTGGTAGGGGCCGCCCTCCTCCATCACCGTCCACAGGGGGTCGATGGGGCTGGCGGAGGCGGCCATCATCTCCTCCTGCCAATTGAGGATGAGCCGCGCTCCCCGGGCGCAGACATCGGGCAGCGCCGCTGCCAGATCGTGCTGCTCGTAGGGGTCGGTTTCGAGGTCAAAGAGCATCTCCCGCGGGAAGAGGTGGAACCCGTCATGGATGGTGCGGATGTACAACCACCGGTCAAACCGCGCCGACCGCTGGCAAACGTGCGCCATCTGGGAGAGGATGAGGTGATCCCACCCGCAGGGCTCGCCGGTGCGCACGGTGGCGGCGTAGCTGTCGCCGTCCCACTTGTGCCACTTCTCCACCCCCAGCAGGTCAGCCATCGTGGGGCACAGGTCGATGTTGTAATGGAAGGCATCGTCCACGCCGCACTGCCCGCCGGGCCAGCGCAGCAGCATGGGGATGCGGCAGGTGCCGTGGTCTGCGGTGCCGTGCTCGGCATACAAGCCCAGCTCACCGAAGTTCTCCCCATGATCGGAGGTGATGATGACCGCCACTTCCTCAAAGACACCCTTGGCGCGCAGGGCGTCGAAGATCTGCCCCACCAGGTGGTCGGCGTAGCGGATTCCGGTGTCATAGCCATCGATGACCCGCCGCAGCCCCGCCATGTCATGGGCCTCGCCGGGGTGCCGGGGGTACCGGGGCGATTCGTCGCTGTTGTACATGTTGATCTCGTTGATGGTGTGGGGCCCGATGGCCTTGAGATGCCGGGCCAGCGCCTCCTCGGTGAAGAACTCCGGCAGGGGTTCGTCGGCAAAGGGATTGCCGAACTCCGCCGGTGCGCGGTAGGGGGTGTGCGGGTCCCACAGGTGGACATGCAGGAACCAGTCAGGCCGGTCGGCGTTGCGCTCCACCCAATTGAGGGCCACCGGCAGCACCTCCTCGCCCGACTCCATGCCGCCGCCGCCCACGTTGTGCGTCTCGTTGAAGCCGGCGTTGAACCACCAGGACGAGTGGCGCTCAGGGAAGGTGCTGATGGAGGCAGTGTACAAGCCAGCCTTGCGGAAGATCTGATGGAAGCTGTTGCGGTCCACCTCGTCCTGGAAGTCGCGGGTCGGGCCGGTCAGCCGGCGGTCAGCCGCTGTGCCGCCGTGGCCCACCGCGCCATTGTGGATGCCGAAAAGCCCCGACACCAACGCCGCCCGCGACGGCAGGCACGGCGCATCCGAGCAGTAGTAGCGGTTGAAGCGCATCCCTTCCCGCGCGATGGCGTCCATGTTGGGCGTGGTGTTGCGGTGGTAGCCGTAGCAGCCCATATGGTCGGGCCGCAGGGTGTCGATGTCAACAAACAGGATCTTCATGGCAAACCTCCCGGCAGTATTGCGATTCGATTATACCCTGGACAGACGAGTCCGGCCTTGCTAGTATTGGGAGAAACCCGCACAATTTTGATTTTTTGCGGAGGTCCCCATGCCTGAGCGCATTCGTTTTGAACCCGATGACCTGGGCGGTTCGCTGGTGCCGGTGCGTGTGAGCCACCGCAGCAACGGCAGCGCCAGCCAGGGCTGCCAATTCAACTGCCACCGGATGATGGAGATCTTTCTGGTGCTTCGGGGCGGCGTGCTGCTGCAGTGCGGGCAGCGCCAACAGTGGCTGCACGCCGGCGATGTGGGGGTGGTCAATTGCAACGAACCCCACCGCTCCCTGCGCTTCCTGGATGACACGGCCCACGAGCTCATCCAGATTGATGTGGCTGCTCTCTTTGCCGGAGCGAGCCAAGACATTTTTGCGCGGGACATTCTGCCGCTCATCCACAGTGAGAGAACCCTGCCCAACTATCTTACCGGCCACACGGAGCTGGCCTACTGCTTGCGCCAACTGGCAGAGGAGGCCGATGCCCGCCACCCCGGGTATGAGCTGGCCGTCACCGGCTGGGCCTTCACGGCCATGGCTGCGCTGCTGCGGCTCTGCCCCCCACCCACCGAGCGTGACGGCCAAACCCGCCGCCGCAACCGCCAGTACACCGCGCAAATCCTGCGCTATGTGGAGGAGCACTGCCACACCGGCATCCACCTGCCCGATTTGGCCCAGACGCTGCACATCACCGAGCCCCACCTGTGCCGGGTGTTCCGTGCTGAGACGGGCAGCTCGATCATCCAGTATACCAACCTGGTGCGCTGCCACCGCGCCAAGCTGCTGCTGGAGGGCGGTGCCAGCGTCACCGAGGCCGCAGGCGAACTGGGCTTTGCCGACTCCAACTACTTCAGCCGGCTCTTCAAGCGCGAGATGGGCTTGCCGCCCTCTACCCTGGGGAGGGGGCAAAAGCAAGCGTGACCGCCGTTGCGCCGCACCGCCAGAAACGCAACAGCCCGTGCAAAGAGACCGCACGACCTGTCTGCCGTCAGCCATGGGGTGCAACGGACTGCGGCGCATCCTCACCCTCCGCCCAGCGGAGCACCCGCAGGGCACGAAGCGTGCTCCAGCGGCTGGCCGCGCCTACCTGCGTCTCCATGTCAAAGTGCAGCAGATCGTCGGGCCAGGGTTTCACCAGCGGCCAACGGCCGTTCTGGTGCCGGCGCTGCCGCACGATGCCGATGGCCTCGTTCATACGCTCCTCCGGCTGCCTGCCCGCTGCGCGGAAGTACTCCAGCCCCCGCAGCACGTCGTAATGCCACTGTGGCGGGAAGTGGAATCGTGTCCAGGCGCGGTCGATGATCTCCCCGGTGGAAAGCCGCCGCAGGAGTTGGCGCTCCAACAAGTATTCCTCCCCCCGTGCACGGGCAGCCGCGGTATCGGCGGTGGCTCCAAAGGCCGTCTCATGCTCAAGAAGGGCCTCCAGCACAGCGATTGTGGTGTGGAAGGAGGACCGCTGGCTTGTTGGCGCATCGCAGTTCCATCCGCCGTCCGCCAGCTCTTCCCCCAGCAGGCGTTCGAGTACCCGGTCGCACCGTATGCCAAAGTAGGACCCGACGGCCAGCACCTTGGCGTTCATGCACGGCTCCACCTCACCCTCAAAGAAGAGGTTGCCTCCGTGGTACTCCCAACGCAAATGATCGGCCACCCGCTTCACCGCTGACTGTACCGCGGGGTCCTGCGGGTCCACCCCCAGATCGCGGAGCAGCACGAGGCAGTGGGTGGTGCGCAGCAGCGAGAGATCGTCCCCCTGCCATTCGCCTCGTTCGGTTTGCTGTGCCAACAGGTCCGCACCCCACCCGGCCTGCGCGACCCTGGCACGCTCGGCCCGCACAGTGTCCGGCTCCGCATCCAGCAGATCCCGCAGCACCTGCCAACGGATGGCAGGGTCACCTTCCATCAGCCAGCGCAGCAGCGATTGCTTGATCTCCATACGAGTCACCTCCCGTTGTTGATGTATCTACTGAACATATCTCGTTGGTTGCATTGTATCAAAAGACGAACTACTCCACAAACAATGGCGTTAACGTCCTCAAAAATTGATGCAGTACCTGCCAACGCTGTGCGACGCGGTGCGTTTGCCCGGTACGATCGGCTCAAGCACTCAAGGCCGGCTTAGTACCCACTACTGGTACAGATACAACGCAACGATGATCTGCAATCCAAAGAAAATCCTTGACAACCGCATCATCGTGTAATAAACTGTTTGAGCACCTCGGAAGATGTACCCGTAGCTCAGTTGGATAGAGTGCTTGACTACGAATCAAGAGGTCGTGGGTTCGAATCCCCCCGGGTACGCCAAAGCCGCATGAACACAGCGTTCGTGCGGCTTTTCTTATGCGTAAAAACACCGCTTTGGCAACTTCCTGGCAACGCAGAAAACAAAAGCCCCCTCCACCCTTTCGGGCAGAGGGGTATGAGAATGGTTGCAAAGCAACGGCAATTCGCTGATTACTTGGTATTCTTAAGCTCCTTGAAAACATAATTACGCAAAATATGTGCCGTAAACGGAACGTGGCAGGATTCGACAGGATTTCCTATCAAAGCCCCCGCTGACAGGTCTATAATTGATGCAGTATGTGTGAGGAGGTACTATCATGTCAGAACATCCCGTTATCCCAAAGCTGCCCTTCTACAAAACCAACTGGTTCCTGTGGCTCATGCTGATCCTCGTGCCACCAGTGGGGATTGTACTGCTGTGGGTGAACAAGAAGTTTCAGCAGCCACTGCGCATCACATTGACTGTGATCTTCATTTTGTGGACGATTATCATCTTCCCTAAAGGTGGTGACACATCGACCACGGCCAGCGTGTCAGCATCCCCTGCGACCGTTATAGAGGCCACAACGGCTGCAGAAACGACCGCCAGCCTTGTGCCCACGTCTACGCCTACGCCGGTGCCAACCGTCACCCCAACCCCAGAACCAACGCCAACGCCGTTTGACCCGTCCTCGATCAAGGAAATCAAGAAGTCTGGCAAGGGCGATGACGTGGTAGAGATCGGTGTCAAAACCCCATGGATCTATCGGTGCGTGGCTAAGTATACTGGTGACAGCAACTTTGTCGTCAAGGTCGCCGGTGACTTGAAGATCAACGAGATAGGAACATATAACGGCGCATTCATGCTTGCGTACGGCGGAACCGATGCCGAAGAGGTTGAGATCACAGCGGACGGATCGTGGTCTTTGACCTTGGAGCCCCTCCTGTATACCGACACGTCAGAGGCATCAGGAAAGCGCTCCGCTGTGACTGACCTGTTCACTGCAGAAGGCCCCGGTGTCTACGAGATCACACATGAAGGCGACAGCAACTTTGTTGTTTATCTCCACAGCGAAAGCGGCGATGACCTGCTGATCAATGAGATCGGCGACTATTCCGGTAAAAAAAAGGTTAACCTGCTCGAAGGCGACCTTGCTTGCTGGGAGGTCGTAGCGGATGGAAAGTGGTCGATCAAGAAGGCGGACTGACACTATCAATACCATAAACCTACAACAAGGCACGCCGCCAGGTGTGCCTTTTCTACATCCGAAAGGAGGAAGCCACATGCCAAAGAAGAAAACATACGCCCCTGGTGAGAAACGGCCTAGGGGCAAGCAGCAAGATGGCCGCTACCGTGGCAAAATCAAAGTTGGCGTTGATGCCGACGGAAATGACGTTTACAAGTACGCCTCCGGCCGTACCCGCGCCGAGCTGGCCGACGCTCTAGATGAGCTTCGCAAGGAATACACCTTCGGCGTTGACAAAGTTGACCGCGATGTGTTGTTATCGGCTTATGTGGAGGATTGGTTCACCGTCTACAAAAAGCCCCACATCGCAGGCTCAAACCTCCGGTGCTATCGCACCATTCTCGATGCCCACTATCTCCAAGAGTTTGGGGATCGGCAACTCCGCAGCATCCGCCCAGTCGAGCTGCAGCGCTTCCTCAACGACCGTTCAGACGCCAAGGCCAGCTACATGAAAAAGATTGTCATGGTCGGAAAGCAGTTTTTTAAGCGTGCAGTAATGGACGGAGTCATCGACCGCGATCCAACCCTTGGGCTTATCGTCCCTGACTGTGAAGAGGGAGGTCGCCGCGCCCTCACTGCCGAAGAGCAAAAGGCGGTACTAAAGACAATCGACTCAGAACCAAACGGGATATGGGTGGCGCTGCTGTTTTGCATTGGGTTGCGACCCGGCGAGGGCCTTGGGCTCCAGTGGGGCGACTTTGATTTCAAGGCACGAACGGTTCACGTTCAACGAGACATTGACTACTCGCAAACGCCAAACGGAAAAATAGACGGGCTGAAAAACGACCCCAGCGACAGAGCAATACCGATGCCTGCCGCGCTGGTGTCTCTCCTGATCCCACGGTAAGGCTTTAACGCCGCCTTTGTCGTGCAGTCTCCTTCAACCGGGCAGTGGTTGACAAAGGACGAGGCTGACGCTCTATGGGATCGCCTTATGCAGCTTGCCCATAGCTATCACGACGATTGAATTTAGGCGATCCAACAAGAGCAAAACGCTGGACGAGGAGAAGATGCTTAAGCGGTCAGTTTTGACCCCGTATTATCTTCGCCACAACTACGCCACCATGCTCCACGCAAAGGGAATCGACGTGGTGACGGCCAGCCGGTGGATGGGACACAAGAACGTCATGACAATGATGCAGTTTTATTTGCATCTGGACAAAGATCGCGAGAAGGTAGACGCATCCCTCCTAGACGGTGTGTTCGAGACGGCGCTATGAGTACATTCCGGCAACTTTCTGGCAACGCAGTTTCATTACACCGTTCGGCACATCTATGCCTAGCATAACGACAAATGGCTTGAAACCGTGGTTCCCTAGACTATTAATGTCTAACCGTGTATATTGATAAAGGTCGTGGGTTCGAATCCCCCTGGGTACGCCAAGAAAGCCCTGCTTTAAGCAGGGCTTTCTTATATGTCATAGAGTCCTCAGTATCGTAATGACGCATGCAACGTGCGCCAGTGGTTCGTGCTTTATTCATTTCATCCCATTCATCCCGCACTACCCACAATCCCGTTGATGACCGCTGGAGCAAACAGGTTCCCTTTGTGATATAACATATATAAGTAATATGGTTACACATAAACAAAGGGGGGCGCAACGATGAAATTTCAGTTGTTGTCCAAAACGGTCGCCGGAAAATGGGCGGCGTGGTTAACTCTTACCTTCATCATTTTGATACTGTTCAAAATAACAATCGGCCTTCCTGTGCCAAGCCCCCTCATAGCCGCCATGGGCATAGCTGGCTTTGTCATCGGAATTGTCTCCGTGGTCAAAAACAAGGATAAATCCGTACTGACGCTGCTTTCTCTTCCAGTTGGGCTGTTGATCATTCTCTGGGTCGCGGCAGAAATCGCAAATCCACACTAGAACCTGATGGGGACGGACTGGCGCGCGATGCCGCATAGCTTCGGGCTAACCCCAGAGGTAATAAAACCGTGCATACCCAGAGGGCCCTGTTGTATACGAAATCCCCATGAATTGTTGTTTGTCTCCACAGTGAAATCGGTGACGATCTCCTGGTCAATGAGATCGGCGACTACTCCGGCAAGAAGAAAGTCAACCTGTTGGAGGGAGACCTAGCCTGCTGGGAGATCGTCGCGAATAGGAAATGGTCCATCAAGAAGGCTGACTGACACACACTACATCAATCATTAAAGGCACGCCGCCAGGCGTGCCTTTCCCACACC
>JAEYRA010000113.1 GCA_023409755.1 Bacillota bacterium | reverse complement strand
ACCCTGCACAGCGAGATGAACAGCCGGAAGTGGTTCGGCCTGACCATTGCTTATTGGTTCGTGCTGGCTTGGGTCATCTGCTTCCTCGTCTACAACGTCGGCCGTTTGCTGGGCTTCTAGCGGACGGCAACAATCGCCCCACCTTGTGGGCTACCCACTCTGTCGACCTAGGCGGTGCTTATACCGCCCGCCGGAAGGAGGTCCCCCATGCAACCTGTTGATGTTGTCATCGCCGTGCTGTGTGTCAGCACACTTGTGGCGATCGTACTATACCGCGTGCGCAAGAACCGCCGAGCCAAGGCCATGGGCCTGTGCCCCGGCTGCGAGGACTGCGGCGGCGGGTGTGCCGGCTGCCAGAGCAAGCAGCGGATGAATTGACTGGATTCAACACGAAAAACAGCCTGCGGATGGTTCCGCAGGCTGTTTTACTCGTCCCATCTTCACACTAACCCCTGTGGCATCAACGATCGTCGGCCAAGATCTCCTTTCGCCAACGCCACACATCGCGCTCAATGCAGACGTTGAGCCCACTGCCGCCAGCCGGCTCCAGGTCATACCGGTCGTAGAGCATCGCTAGGTGCCGCTTGACTTGCCGGTAGAAAGGCAGCCCCTGGCGCGGCACGGTGGTCAGGAGCGTGCTACAAAGGGAATCCACACCGACGCCGAGCGAATGATCCCCCGCTCGGCCAGCCACTGGGCACCCTCGGCAAAGGATTCTAGTCGGTTCTTGTGCCGTTGGTTGCCAACATCGCCAAAACGGACGCCCCCTGTGGGACGTCCGTTTCATTCGTATTGTTGGCATCACAGCTCGGTTTCCACCACCGCACCTCGCGCCAGCGAGGCTGGCACATCGATGGCCCGCTGGTTTCGGGAGCCGCGGAACCGCAGCTCCAGTGACCGTTCGGCAAGGCGGAAGGGCCCATCGATGAGCACATCGGTGGCGCACAGCAGACGGGCCACGCCGTCGTCCTCCTGCGCCATCCGGGTGAGCTCCTCGTAGAGGTAGCCCGTGTAGGTCAGCACATCCTGCCCGAGGGCGCGCACACCCTCGGCCACCTCTGCCAAGGCGCCCGGCTGGCAGAAAGGCTCGCCGCCGCTCAGCGTGACGCCGCGCAGCAGCGGGTTCTTGGCCATCTCCTCCAGTAACCGCTGAGGCGTGGTTTCAAAGCCGCCCTCAAGGGCCCAGGTCTCAGGGTTGTGGCAACCGGGGCAATGGTGTGGGCAGCCCTGGGCGAACACCACAAAGCGCAGCCCGGGGCCATCGACAATGGACTCCCGGATGATGCCAGCCAGCCGCAGGGCACTCACAGCCGTTCCATCGGCCGGGCTGGGTCTATGGAGAGATGCTTGACACGATCATGCTCCTCGGCCCGTTTGGCGTTGTTGAAGCGATCCAGCGTGCCCACAAGATACCCAGTGATGCGGCGGATGCGCTCAAAAGCCGGGCCCTCCTCCTCATGCCGGCCGCACTTGGGGCAGGTGTCGCCAATGATGCCGTTGTAACGGCAGGCCGGGTCGCGGTCCACCGGGTGGTTGATGGAGCCATACCCCACACCGCAGTCCTTCATCGCACGAATGACGGTCTCGAACGCCTCGAGGTTCTGGGTCGGGTCGCCGTCCAGCTCCACATAGGTGATGTGGCCGCCGTTGGTTAGCGGGTGGTACTGGGCCTCCAGACGGATCTTCTCATAGGCGCTGATGGGATAGTACACCGGCACATGGAAGGAATTGGTGTAGTACTCCCGGTCAGTCACCCCTTCGATGGCCCCAAAGCGCTTGCGGTCAATCTTAACAAAGCGGCCCGACAGCCCCTCAGCCGGCGTGGCGATGAGGGAAAAGTTGAGCTGGTACTTCTGGGCGGCGTCATCCATGCGCCGGCGCATGTGACCCACAATCTCCAGCCCCAGTTTCTGGGCTTCGGCACTCTCGCCGTGGTGCTGGCCGATGAGGGACTTGAGCGTCTCCGCCAGGCCGATGAAGCCCAGCGTCAGCGTGCCGTGGCGCAGCACCTCACGCACTTCGTCGTCGGGGCCAAGCTTGTCTGAGTCCATCCAGATGCCGTTGCCCATGAGGAACGGGAAGTTGCGCATCTTCTTGCGGCACTGAATCTCAAAACGCTCCAGCAGCTGATCGATCACCAGATCAATCATACCGTCCAGCCGGTGGTAGAAGGCGTCCACGTCCCCGGCGCTCAAAATGGCCAGGCGCGGCAGATTGATGGAGGTAAAGCTCAGGTTGCCGCGGCCGGTCACGATCTGTCGATCCGGGTCCGCCACATTGGCAATGACCCGGGTGCGGCAGCCCATGTAGGCGATTTCGCTGGCAGGGTCGCCCGGCTTGTAGTATTGCAGGTTGTATGGCGCGTCGATGAACGCAAAGTTCGGGAACAGCCGCTTGGCACTGACCCGGCAGGAAAGCTTAAAGAGGTCATAGTTCGGGTCGCCGGGGTTGTAGTTGATGCCTTCCTTGACCTTGAAGATCTGGATGGGGAAAATGGGCGTCTCACCATACCCCAGACCAGCCTCGGTGGCCAGCAGGATGTTGCGCACCACCATGCGGCCCTCGACCGAAGTGTCGGTACCGTAGTTGATGGAGCTGAACGGCACCTGGGCACCGGCACGGCTGTGCATGGTGTTCAGGTTGTGGATGAGCGCCTCCATCGATTGATAGGTGGCACGGTCAGTCTCCTCAGCAGCCTGGCTGCGGGCGAAGGCCTGGCTGCGGGCCAGCAGGTCGGCTTCCACCGCCCCCGCCAGCCGGCGTTGCTCTTCGCCAGCGTAGCCGTTGCCGTTGTCCAAGGTGGGGCGCAGTCCGGTTTCGGCCTCGATGGCCTTCACCGTGCGTTCCACCAGCGCCGCAATGTCACTCTCCGCCCCAAGGGAGAAGGACAGCAGCCGCGCCAGATTTTCGCGGTAGCGGCGGGCATAGGTCTTGCGCACGCCGTCGGCCAGCGCGTAGTCGAAGTTCGGGATGGACTGACCGCCATGCTGGTCGTTCTGATTGCTCTGGATGGCGATGCAGGTCAGCGCCGAATAGCTGGCGATGTCGCTGGGCTCCCGCAGGAAGCCATGACCCGTGGAAAAGCCGTTGTGAAACAACTTTTGGATGTCAATCTGGCAGCAGGTCGTCGTCAGCGTGTAGAAGTCGAAGTCATGAATGTGGATGTCGCCGTTCTTGTGTGCCACAGAATGCTCGGGTTTGAGCATGTACATCTCGTTGAAGATTTTCGCGCCTTCGGAGCCGTACTTCAACATCACACCCATAGCGGTGTCGCCGTCGATGTTGGCGTTGTCCCGCTTGATGTCGCTGTCGATGGACGCGGTATGGGTGATTTCCTCATAGGTCTTCATGAGACGGGTATTCATCTCCCGCGCACGGGTACGCTCGGCGCGGTACAGGATGTAAGCCTTGGCCGTGCTGACAAGGTCGGCCTCCATGAGGACGGCCTCCACCATGTCCTGAATCTCCTCTACCGTGGGCTGAATACCGCGGTTGGTGCTGCGCTCGTCCATGCGGCCGGCAACCTCGGCAGCCAGTTCCAGCGCGCGGCTCGCATCCCCCTCCCCTGAAACCTGCAGAGCCTTCCAGATGGCGGTGCTGATTTTCTCCAAACTGAAGGGGACGGTACGCCCGTCCCGTTTGATGATGGCGGTCAACATAGTACGTCGGCCAGGACACCCCGGCCTGCCTCCTCGTCGTAGTGTGGACACAGTTTACCAACTCTGACCGGCCCTGTCAAGCGCATTGCACACAAATCAAACCACATCTTGTGCCCCGATTTATTGCCCACAACAAAATGTTGTAGTGTGGCTCATGTACGCACCACACTTTCCTGCCGAGCAAATCCGCAGGCAAAAGCCAATTGCCTTCACAGCGGCAGCAAAATCTCAGTGGCAAAGACGCCCGGCTCGCTTTGGCGGTTGAGATAGCCACCATAACGTGCGACGAGGGCATCCACCCGCGAGAGCCCGAAACCGTGGCTCCCGCCTTTCTCGGATTGGTACTGCATGCGCCCAAGCTTCCGCACGCCGGCAGCGGCAGCGTTTGTGACGCTCAGATACAGCTGCTCCCCCATGACGCCCACATAGACGCGGATGAACCGATCGTCCCCCGGGGGAAGGCGCTCACAGCTCTCCATGGCGTTGTCCAGCAGGTTCCCCAGAATGACACACAGATCCACATCGGTGACCGTCAGCGTAGAGGGCACCTGGGCCTTGGCGTTGACTCGAATGCCGCGGTTGGCGATGAGCGAGAGCTTGCTGTTGAGGATGGCGTCCAGATGGAGATTGCCGGTTTTGAGAGTGGTATCCACCCGGTCAAGGTCATCGTTCAGCCGGTCCAGGTAGCCGCCCAGCTCATCCAGGCGATCCATCTCCAGAAACGCTTTGATGGTCTGAATGTGGTTGTGGTAGTCGTGCCGCCATCCACGCATTTGATGGTAGATGTTCTGCACCTCTTCCACATGGCGGGCCAGCAAGTCATTCTGGTAGCGCGCCGCCCGGTGCTCCGCCAGCCGGCCAAGCAGACGCCGCAGCACAAGCATCGTGCCGACGGCCAGCACCGCGCCGCCCAGAACGATCAGCGCCACGATCCATCCCCTCATTGCTCGCTCCCCCCATGGTACCGGATGAAAGCTCGGTTGACGGCGTCCCAGCGGCGGCGGCTGACCGGGATCGTTCGCCCGTCATCCAGCGTCAGATCCTCCCGACCGATACGCCGGACATGCCGCAGCCCCACAAGATAGCTGCGGTGGGGCCGAACAAAGGCGTCGGCATCCAACTGCCCCTCCCACCGGCCAATACCGCCGGCGGTCGTCCAAGTGCCAGTGGTCGCTGCAATCTGCACAGTGTGGGCGAAGGCCTCCAGGGCAAGGATTTCCTCCTGCCGCAGGCGAATGACCTCCTCCCCGCAGGGGACCAGCAGCGGCGGTCGCTCCTTGGCGGTGCGCAGGGCACGGTCCAGGCAGGCAAAGAGTTTCTCCTGCCGTACGGGTTTGAGGAGGTACTGCAGGGCAGCCACCTCATACCCCTCTGCCATATAGTCAACATAGCCGGTGACAAACACAATGGGCACATCTTCGCCAGCCTGCCGCAGACGGTGTGCCAGTTCCATGCCGTTGAGGCCGGGCATCTCAATGTCAAGCAAGAGAGCGTCCGCCGCCTTGTCTTCCTGCCAGGCAAAGAGAAACGCTTCGGCGTTGTGGAAACAGGCCGTGGTGAGGGAAACGCTGCGCTGGCGGGCCCACAGGCGGCAATGGTGTTCCAACAGTGCAATTTGCGCTGGATCATCGTCGCACAACAGAATGCGCATCGCCCGTCCGCTCCTCTCATGGGGGTAACCCGGAGCGTTTCGCTCCATCAGGTATGTGTATTCAGTATATCGGCTTTTCCCCCTAGACGCAAACGTCCCGCAATGGCTGCATACGGAAAGCCACGGAACGCCGAATGACGCTCCGTGGCCTGGGTGTGTGTGCAGTTGCAAAGGGATGGAGCGGCTTACTCCTCCTCTTCCTCCTCCACCTTGGCGGCCTCGATGACCTTCTGCGCGATGTTGGCCGGTACGTCCTCATACCGCTCAAACGCCATTTGGAACGTGCCTTTGGCCTGGGTCATGGAGCGCAGGTCGGTGGCGTATTTGCTCATCTCAGCCAGCGGCACCTCAGCGGTGACCTCCTGGCCATCATCGACAGGGTTCATGCCCATGATGCGGCCGCGGCGGCGGTTGAGATCGCCGATGATGTCACCCATGTACTCATCGGGGATGGTGATGGTGACCCGGTAGATGGGTTCCAGCAGAGCAGGGTTGGCCATGGAGCAGCCCTTCTTGAAGGCGAGCCGTGCCGCAGTCTTGAAGGCCATTTCGGACGAGTCCACCGCATGGTAGGAGCCGTCGTAAACCGTGGCCTTCAGGTTCACCACCGGGTAGCCGGCCAGCGCGCCGCGGGTGATGCTCTCGCGCAGTCCCTTTTCCACCGCGGGGATGAACTGGCGCGGGATGACGCCGCCTACGATGGCGTCCACGAACTCAAAGTTGGCATGGCCATCCAGGATGGGCTCAAAGCGGATCCAGCAATGGCCAAACTGGCCATGACCGCCGGACTGCTTCTTGTGGCGGCCTTCGGCCTCCACCGTCTTACGGATTGTCTCACGGTATGGAATGCGTGGCTCGGTCAGCACAGCGCTGGCGTTGAACTTGCTGCGCAGCTTGCTCACGATGATATCCAGATGCAGCTCGCCCTGGCCGGAGAGCAGCGATTCACCGGTGTCGGGGTTCTTGCCAATGGTGAAGGTTGGGTCCTCCTCCTGCAGGCGATGCAGGCCGCTGAATACCTTGTCTTCCTCACCCTGCTTCTCCGCTGCCACGGCAAAGGAAATGACCGGCGCGGGGAAGGCGATGGCTGGGGCTTCCACAGGGTTGGCGGGGTCAGACAGGGTGTCGCCGGTGTTGGTGGCTTGCAGCTTAATGAGTGCGACGATATCGCCAGCGTGCACCGTATCGATGTCGATCTGCTTCTTGCCGAGCAGGGCATTGATACGGTTGAGCTTCTCAGTCTTGGCGGTCTTGGAGTTGTAGGGCGTCATCGCGGCGTTCAGCGTGCCGGAGTATACCTTGATAAACGAGATCTTACCCACAAAGTTATCGGCTACGGTTTTGAAGACCTGAGCCGCAAAGGGCTCCTTGTCATCAACCTGCCGTTCAATTTCACTGTCGTTCTTGAGGTTCTTGAACTTCGTCTTGCCGCCGGGTGCGGGCAGCAGATCCACCGCTGTATCAAGGATGGCCTTGACGTTGAGGTTCATGAGCGACGAGCAGCACAACACCGGCACCAGGTCGCCGGACCGCACGCCTTGCTTCATACCGGCAGCAATTTCTTCCACCGAAAGTTCGCCTTCGTTGAAGAACTTCTCCATCAGCTCCTCATCGGCGCTGGCGGCGGCCTCCACGATGCCCTCACGCAGACTGGAGACCTCGTCGGCCAAGGCGGCGGGCACGTCGGCCTCCTTCAGGCCCTTGCCGTCAAAGCGGTAGGCCTTGCCTGCGATGACATCCACATAGCCCTTGAAGCCGCCTTCGACGATCGGAATCTGAATGGGAACAACCTTGGTGCCATACTTCTCCTTAAGCTCATCCACGAGCTTGCCAAAGTTGGCATTTTCACGGTCCATCTGGGTTGCAACGATGAGCCGCGCTACACCGCGCTTTTCACAGGCGGCCCAGGCCTTCTCCGCGCCGACGGACAGGCCACCCACGGGATTGGCGAGGATGATTGCCCCCTCGACTGCGCGCAGGGCCCCAACCATCTCCCCTGCCATGTCAAAGTAACCGGGAATGTCCAGAATGTTGATCTTGGCACCCTTCCACTCTATCGGAGCCATAGCGGTAGAGATGGAGATGTGCCGGCGGGTTTCCTCAGGATCAAAGTCCATGGCGGTGCTGCCATCGTCAGTCTTCCCCATGCGGTCGATGAGACCGGCCGTATAGAGCATGGCTTCGACGAGCGTGGTCTTGCCTTCTCCGCCATGGCCCAGTACGGCCACATTGCGGATATCCTTTGCGATGTACTCCTTCATGCTGTCTCCTCCTTGGTAGATTCCCGAATTTTTTAGCGCGGTATGTTAAGCATAACAAACCCGAAGTTGAGGACGAACGAAGCGAAGGAAAGCCGAGGATCAGGGCTGGAGCGGCAGATGCTCATCCAGCCAGCGGCAACACCGGTTGATGAGCCCAACGCACAAGTCCCCCCGGGTGGTGGCGAGGAACCGGTTGTGCTGCTCCTCGTCGGAGAAATCGAGGCCCGTGAGCGTACGGCAGTCGAGCGCACCGCACTCCTCCTCAATAAAGCGCAGGAATGCTTTGCCCGTCTCCACACAGGCGGTGGCGTCATCGCCGGCGGCATTGCGGCCCAAGCGTAACCCAATGGCCATGAGGCTGCCACTGACCGCACCGCACAGGTGCTGGGTGCCGCACAGGCCACCGCGGAACGGTGTGGCGATGCGCGGGATGCACTCACTCTGCATCCCCCAATGCTCAGCCATGGCCAGCAGTACCGACTCGCTGCAGCTCCACTTTTCCTGGTTGAACAGCTGCATAGCCTTCTCTTCCGGACGCATTGCGCCTTCCATCGCTCCTCCTTGGGTGCTCACAGGTAATCGATGAGCATCAGTTCGTTCGTCTTGATAAACCCCAGCCCGTCGTAGAGGCGGCGGGCGGGAAGATTGTCTTCGTTGACGACCAGGCAGGCCTTGCGGCCGCCATCCCGGTCGATGAGGCCCAGCATGTACTGCACCATGGCTCGGCTGTAGCCGTGGCGGCGCTCCTCCGGCAGGGTGCAGACCCCGCCGATCTGGCAGTAGTGCGGCGTCCGTGTCTGGATGTGGGCCTGAGCAACCGGGCGGCGGTTGCTAAACAACACCACATAAGGCTCGTTGGCCGTCTTCTCCTGCAGCAGGCGCTTGGCAGTATTGCGACTGATGGGATACCCAAACCCCTCGTTCATGCAGCGCATCACAAAGTCCTGCATGCTGCGGTTGTTGTTCTTGCTGCGGATGTCTTCAAACTCCAGCCCCACGGGCGGGGCGACAGGTGGTCCCTGGTATTCCATGAAGAACTGCCGGCGCACCACCATCCTCCCAGGGATTCCCGTCAACAGCGGTACCATGGGGCGTACGCAGGCTTCGCTGCCCAGCACCAGCCGGATGGGGTTCTCGGCAATCCAGCGGCTCATGGGGGCGACCACGCGCGGGTCGGTATAATGCACCATGCACTGGGAGTTGTTGAAGAACGCCACCACGCCGACCAGCCGGTCTTCGAGGTAGTATCCCCAGTAATCCCCACAGCGCAGCTTCCGGTTGTCGTCCTCAATGCCAAAGTACAGCAGATTACCCAACAGAAAGGTGTTGGACGTTTCCTCCGCCAGGAGGAACGCGGCGACCTCAGTAAAATCGGGGTGGAGCAATAGCTTTTGCACGGGCAGCCCTCAGCATTCCCACGCCAGGAAGCGATGGAACAGGGGTAGCTGATCCTCGCTGCCTTCGGTGGCGAGCAGCGTCACAGCGCCGCCCTGGCCATTGGTGCAAAGCAGACCCCCCTCTTCCAGCCGGTGCTGCAGGTGGCGGATCGTGCCCTCCACACCATCAAACATCCGGTCGGTCCCGGCAAAGCGTCGGATCAGTGGTTCGGCAAAAATATAGTGGGTGCAGCCAACGACAACGCCGTCTACACGCTCGATCGGAAGGGATTGGAACAATTCATTGAGATAGTCACTGACCTGTACACTGTCGGGGCCAGCGCTCTCGATCAAGCGGGAAAACCCCGGGCAGGGAACGGGAATGAGCTGACAAGAAGCGCCATAAGGTGCCAGGCGTTGGCGGAAGCGCGGCATCCGCAACGACGCCGGGGTGGCCAGTACGGCGATCGTGCCGCCTGGCAGCGCCTCGCAGGCGGGTTTGACCGCAGGCTCCATGCCGAGCACCGGCATATCCGGGTACCGGGAGCGAACCTCGTCAATGGCGGCACTGGTGGCGGTGTTGCAGGCGATGACCAACGCTTTGATACCGCGATCCATGAGTTTTCCTACAACTGACAGTGTAAGAGCGCGTATTTCCTCCTCCGGCCGGCTGCCGTAAGGCGCGTTCCCGATGTCACCGTAATACAAAAAGTCCTCATCCGGCAGGTCATGCATGGCCTTGCGCAGCACGGCAATACCGCCGACGCCGGAATCCATGAGCCCAATCGGCAAGGAACGCCGATGGCTGTCCTCCGTCATGTGTTGGTCCCCTTTTTGAATATCAAAACTATTATAGTCTCCGCCGTCAAAATATACAAGGGGACAGGGCGGCTTATGGCGGATTTGACTGCATGGGAACCAATGGCTCCAGATCCACCGACACAGCACTCCCGGTGGGTGTGGCAGCGCCTGCTGTCGACTGGGTGGCGGCGGATGCTGCCGAAGGGCTACGGGTTGTTGTGGGTGTCGGGGCAGGCGTTGCGTCTGCTCTGGGGCTGGCAGCGACCGCTCCCGTGAGCGTCGGCAGGTCTGCCAGCGTTCCGGCGATGGCCTCCGCCAGGTAGGGCACGGCAGCCAGGGCCTCGTCGAGCGTATTCTTGTTGTGGCCCACCTCAATGAGCACGGAGCCGGTGGAAAGATGCTGGTTGTAACGCTGGGTTTTGACATTGGTGCCGCGCGTGAGGTCGGGGCTGAATTGTTTCAGCCGATCCATGATGTCGTCAGCAACCTTCTTGTTTTTCTGCCAGTCGGGCCGGATGGCGAACCCCGTACCTGTCTTTCCCTCGCCGGTACCGATGACCGTCATGACCCGCGCAATCTTGACCCCATCGATGGTGACGGCGCTGGGGTCAATGCCGGTGTTGTAAGCATCCCGGTGCAGGTCAATAAGCAATTTGAGGCTGGGGTTGGCGTCCAGGTCCTTTTGTGCCACCTTGAGCGACCGGGCGTAGGCCGTGCCCAACTTTGGGGCCTCGGTGTCGGTGGTGTCATGCAGCACGGCGATGCCGTACTTTTCCCACAGCACTTTGGCGAGTTCTTCGCCAACCTTTACGATGTTGTACTCGTTGTTGGTCGTGCGCCACTTGGCGGACTCCTCATAGTTCTGCCCGTCGGTCCTGGTGTATGCCTCGTGGGTGTGGGTGTGGTAGATGAGCACCTGCGGCGCGGCGTTGCCGGTGGCAAAGCTGTCGGGTTCCTTGGGGTCCACAACCTCAACCTCCACACCATCGGATGGCTCCTCTTCGGGGTCTTCCTCGCCCGAGCCGTTGGTCTGGGTGGCGGTGAGATCAATGCTGACCGGTACGGTGTCTTCGTCTCCCCCGCCGCTCCACTGGCCCCAGAAGGCAGCACCGGCGGCCCTCAACCCCCGGAAGATGCGCAGCAGCAGGTTGTCGGCCTCGGTGGTCGTCGCGTCTGTCTGGGTCACGGCGGCGTTGTCCGTGCCCTGTGCCGTCTGCTCGTCGCCCATGGTGCTGGCAACCCAGATGAGCAGCAAGCCCACCAGAACCAACACCACCACGAGTCCGAGGCGGCCCCCTTGTGCGTTCATCCGGTAACGGAACATTGGTGTACCCATCCTTTCAGGGTACAGCCTATTCGCCGCAGAAGGGTTTTATGTCAGGCCTCGCTCAGCGGATTGTGCCGTACGCTCTCGTGCGCCGCAGCGACCACCGCCGCTGTGTCCACCGGCAGGGACGGCCCCACGCCATTGGAGAGGTACAGCAGAAACTCGATGTTGCCCTTGGGGCCGGTGATGGGCGAAAAGGACAGGCCGCGCACGGCAACGGGCTGGTCGGCGAGCCAGTGAAGGATGCGATCCAGCACCTGGCGGTGAATGGCCTCGTCCCGCACGACGCCCTTGCGCACATGCTTGGGTTCGGCCTCAAACTGGGGCTTGACCAGAGCCACGATGGGCGCGCCTGGCGCAAGGCAAGGGAACAACGCGGGTAAAATGAGTTTCAAGGAGATAAAGGCCACGTCGATGCTGGCAAAGGACGGCGGTGCGGCAAAGGTTTCGGGCGTGAGGTAGCGGGCGTTGGTGCGCTCCATCACCACGACGCGTTCGTCGTTTCGCAGTTTGTAGTGGAGCTGCCCATACCCCACGTCGACGGCATACACCTGGGCCGCGCCGCGCTGCAGCATGCAGTCGGTAAAGCCGCCGGTGCTGGCACCGATGTCGGCGCAGGTCAGACCCTCCAGGTTTAGGGCAAACTCCGCCAGCGCCTTCTCCAGCTTGAAACCGCCGCGGCTGACGTAGGGGGATTCTCGGATGAGCTCGATGACGGCATCCTCCGCCGCTTCCTGCGAGGGTTTGGCGGCGACCATACCACCCACCAGCACCGCACCGGCCATAATGAGCCGCCGCGCCTGCTCCCGGCTCTCCACCAGGTTCCGTTCGGCCATCAGTACGTCCAGCCGCTTCATCGTGTTCCTCCCATCAATTGTGCGGCCACCCGATCCTCGGTCAGGCCCACGTCTTCCATCTGTTGGGCCACCGTGCCCTGCTGCACAAAATCCTGCTCAATGGCAATGGGCACAAGCATGGGAGTGGCAGGCCCCCCTTTCACCGCCAGGCACCGCAGTACCAGCGACCCAAAGCCGCCGGGGGCAATGTTCTCCTCCAGCGTGACCGCACGGTCATAAACCGGCAGAGTATCCAGCAGGAAGCCCTCGTCCAACGGGCGCACGGTGCTGCAGTTGACCACATCGACCGCGACACCTACCTGACCGCAGCGCTCCGCCGCCCGCACTGCCAGCGCGACCATGCGCGAGCCCACAGCCAGGATGACGCGCTTCGCACCTTCCTGCTGACGGACAAACCCCCAACGCAGCAAGTCAGGGCGGTTGAGAACGTCCTCCTCACAGGCGGGCGCACCCTTGGGGTAGCACAGGGCCGTCGGGCCGTCCAGCGTCAAAGCCAAGGCAGCCATAGCGCGGGCTTCCCGTGCGGTGGCCGGGCACAGCACCCGCAAGCCGGGGATATTGGCCAAATGGGACAGGGTATAGATACCCTGGTGGGTCTCGCCATCCTCCCCCACCAGGCCGCAATGGGACACGGCGAAGAGCACTGGCAGCCGCTGCAGACACACATCGTGCAGAATCTGGTCATACGCCCGCTGCAGGAAGGTGGAATACACCGCGAACACCGGCCGCAATCCCTCCACCGCCATGCCCGCCGCCATGGTGACGGCGTGCTGCTCGGCAATGCCCACGTCGTAGAAACGCTCGGGGTACAGGTGCCGAAAGTCCTCCAGCCCGCAGCCCTCGGTCATGGACGCGGTGATGGCCACGACGCGCTCATTCCCCTCGGCTTGGCGGGAAAGCTCCCCCGCTACGATGTGCGCAAAACTCTCCCCAGAGGCTTTGGACGTGCTGCAACTGACGCTGTGGTACCGTTCGGGGCTCTGCTCGGCCCGCTGGTGACCCCGGCCTTTCTGGGTGGCGACGTGCACCAGCACCGGTCGATTAAAAAGCTTGGCATGCTCCAGTGCGGTGGTGACGGCGGCAATGTCATGGCCGTCCACCGGGCCAATGTAGGCGAAGCCCAGTTCCTCAAAAAACACACCGGTGACGAAGAGGTACTTGAAGGAGTTCTTCAGCCGCTCCAGGGTACGCGCCACCCGCGCGCCAATAAATGGGATGCGATTGAGCGACCGCTGCACCACCGATTTGGTGCGGGTGTAGTGGCGCTTGTATCGGATTCGCGACAGTACCTGGGAGAGGGCCCCCACGTTGCGGGCGATGGACATCTCATTGTCATTCAATACAACGATAATCTTGGTGCGGCTGTGACCGGCGTCATTCATCGCCTCAAAGGCCATGCCTCCGGTCATGGAGCCGTCGCCGATGACAGCCACGACCTCATGCCGCTCACCCTTGCGCTGCAGGGCACGGGCAATGCCCACCGCCGCTGACAACGACGTGGTGCTGTGGCCGGTCTCAAAGATGTCGTGCTCACTCTCCCCCCGCTTGGGGAAGCCACTGATGCCGCCGTGGGTACGCAGGGTGTCAAACCGGTCGTTGCGGCCCGTCAGCAGTTTATGGGCGTAGCTCTGGTGGCCGACGTCCCACAGGATACGATCCTGCGGGCTGTGAAACACCCGGTGCAGGGCAATGGTCGTCTCCACAATGCCCAGGTTGGAGGCAAGGTGCCCCCCGTTCTTCTCCACCACCCCGGTGATGCGGCGGCGGATGTCCTCCGCCAGCGTCTCCAACTCCCGAGGAGTGAGTGAGGCCAGGTCACCCGGCCCCTGTATCCGTTCAAGCATGTTCTGCTCGGTATCCTCCAAACACTCAATTGACTATGATGCCTGCTCAGTATAGCACAAATCGGGCCCCGCTTACCACAGGAGGGAACACCTGACACCCACTTCGGCAGAACGATAGCAAAGCCATGCCAAACCCCGAATGAACAATGCCATGTGCAATGTGTAACCTGATAAAAACCCAGGTGGGAATGTCAAAGTGTGCAAAGTGATAATAAAGACTTGACGTTCTTGGGTGAGTTAGCAAATCTGCATTTTGATATATGAGAACAATTTTCTCAAAAAGGCCTATTATACTATGTTTACTGACGTTTTAATAGTATGGTAGTATAGTTAGTAGTCTAGTAGAATGATAAAATCAAATCAATTAAGTGCAAATACATTTTTACAAGCAAACGATACATAGGAGGAAAAATGCGAGTAGGCGAAAAGATATCATTTGGCAATTACACTTGGCAAGTTCTGGATATACAAAATGATAGAGCTTTGATGATAACCGAGTATATTATTGAACAACGTCCTTATCACAATGCTTATGTAGGAACAACATGGGCTGACTGTTCACTAAGAAGTTACCTGAACGGTGAATTCTATGACAGATTTTGTACGGATGAAAAATCCAGAATATGTCCAGTTATCAACAAAAATTCTGACAATCAATGGTATGGAACAAATGGTGGTGAAGATACACGTGATAATATATTTCTATTAAGCATGGAGGAAGTAGCGTGTCTGTATTTTGGTGATAGCAGTAGAACATTATTCAATCCAGGAAGAAACCAAAGATACTGGTTTGAAAGAAAAGATGAAAACAACCAAAGGCGTGTTGCAAGACTTGAGACTAATAAAGAGCAAGTATGGTGGTGGTGGGTTCGAACCCCAGGCCGTTTTAATGTAAAGGCAGTGTATATCCATGGTGATGGTAATATTGGTATTCAGGGTAACAATATATTGAAGGGCAACATCGCAGATGGTAAATGTACAGGTGGAGTTCGTCCCGCTCTGTGGTTCAAACTATAATATCAATAGGGTGATGATACTCAGAATTATTGGCGGTGCTCCATCGCTTCTGCCCCAGTATTTGAACACGACCCGTTGAGTCAAGCGGGAATTGATACGTTCGGCGACCTGATCGCCGTGTTCACTTCCAACTGCAGGCGGCAATTGTAGAACTTTATTCAACGCACAACTGGATGAACCCGATGGAAGGAGCAATGCGCTAACCCAAATAGGTGAACCCGACCCCGTTCAGGGTCTATCGCATACTCAAACGAAGAAGCCGCCCATGGCTTAGGCGGCTTCTACGTTTATTCACTTTGATCTGCTGTCAGTTGACCTTCTCCGGGTCGGGGTATTCCACGCCAAAGGTGTCCACCGTGACGGACTTCATCACCGGCGGGTTCAGGGGCGCATTGGTGGGGTCGCCCTTGGTCTTCACCTTGCCCAGCTTCATGCACACATCCAGGCTCTTGTCATCCACAACCTTGCCGAAGGCGGCGTATTGGCCGTCCAGCCAGTCCGCCGTGCCAACCATGAGGAAGAATTGGGAGCCAGCCGAGTCGTTGCTGCGGGAGCGCGCCATGGAGAGGACACCTGCCACGTGTTTGATGTCGTTACCTTTGAAACCGTTGGCGGTGAACTCGCCCTTGATCTGATAGCCGGGGCCGCCGGAACCGGTGCCGTCAGGGTCGCCGCCCTGAATCATGAACCCGTCAATGATGCGGTGGAACGTCAATCCGTCGTAAAAACCGCTGTTGACGAGGGAGATGAAATTGTTGACGGTATTGGGGGCCTTATCGGGGTACAGTTCAATCAGGATCTGACTGTCATCCGCCATGGTCATGGTGACAATTGGGTTCTTCTTCACAGTGTCGGTTCCTCCCGTTGCAGTTGTGGTTGGGCTTGCGGCTTTGCAGGACGTCAACGACAGCAACAAAGCGGCGCACAGCCCTGCGGCAAGTATTCTTCTCCTCATGCGCGTCTCCGATGCATCAGCGGTAGGCGGGCAGCCAGCTGCCATGGGCCTCGATGAGGTCGTCGCAGAGAGCGCGGATGTCATCAAGTGACAGCTCTGCAGCGGTATGCGGGTCCAGCATGGCAGCCTGGTAGATGGCTTCCTTCCGACCGGTCAGCGCCGCCTCAATGGTCATGAGCTGCACGTTGATGTTAGTGCGGTTGAGGGCAGCGAGCTGCTCGGGCAAGGCCCCCACATAGGTGGGCGTTACACCGCTGGCGTCCACCAGGCAGGGCACTTCCACACAGGCGTTGGCCGGCAGGTTGGGGATGATGCCGTTGTTCATCACGTTGCCGCCAATCTTGTAGGGCTTGTTGGTCACCATCGCCTCCATGATGTAACTGGCGTATTCATGGGTGCGGGTGTGCTGCAGGGCGGTATCGTTGACGAGTTCCTCACGCATTTTCTTCCAGCTCTCAATCTGGTTGATGCAGCGGCGCGGGTACTCGTCCAGCGGGATGTTGAAACGCTCAATGAGCTCGGGATACTTGCTCTTGATGAAGTAGGGCATGTACTCGGCGTTGTGCTCGCTCGACTCGGTCACGTAGTGGCCGAACTGGCGCATGATCTCATAGCGCACCATGTCGCCGTGCTTTTCTTGGCGTTCGGAGGCACGCTTCTTGATCTCCGGGTACAGGTCCTCTCCATTGCGGGTGACCTCCAGCAGCCAAGCCATGTGGTTGATGCCGGCAATCTTCCACTGGACGGTGTCGTCATACTCCATGTTCAGGCCTTGCATCAGGTGTGGCACACAGGCCTGCACGCTGTGGCAAAGCCCCACGGTCTTGATGGGCGTACCACGAAGCATCGCCCCTGTCAGCATGGCCATGGGGTTGGTGTAGTTGAGGAACCAGGCGTTGGGGCAAACCTCTTCCATGTCCCGGGCGAAATCGAGCATCACCGGGATGGTGCGCAGTGCCCGGAAGATGCCGCCGATGCCAAGCGTATCGGCGATGGTCTGGCGCAGGCCATACTTCTTGGCAACCTCAAAATCCGTGATGGTACAGGGATCGTAGCCACCTACCTGGATGGCGTTGATGACGAAGCTCGCCCCGCGCAGCGCTTCTTTCCTGTCGTGGTAGGCCACGATCTCAGCCTTGCCGCCATGGTTGCGGTTGATGTTCTGCAGCATCCGGTACGAATCGTCCAACCGCACCGGATCAATGTCAAAAAGCGCGATGTGGGACTGCTCCAGCGCTGGGGTCAAGATGGTGTCACCGAGCACGTTCTTGGCAAAGACTGTGCTGCCGGCGCCCATAAAGGTAATTTTCATGTCATGCCCTCCGTTTCGATCTTCCCTCAATGGGAAACACAGAAAAGTGTAGCGCATCCGCCTGAAATAGACAACCTCTCAGCGGCAAAAACCGGCAGAAGGGCTAATCCTGGTCGTCCCGCTGACGCAGCAGGCGCTCCCAATCCTCCGGCGCAAGGCCCCGCCGCACCAGCCGGTCCGCCCCCCGCTGCCCACCCAGGCAAGCGCGGCACTGCGTCCCGCAGTCTGGGCAGAGGCACACACTCTCCAACCCCCGTTCCACTTTGGCCATTAACTGCCCGCAAGCCGGGCATCCGCATTGCATCGGTTATACTGCCTCCTTTGGCATGAGTGGCGGCGCCACGGAGTCTCGCACGATGAGCTTGGTATCGAGCGTAATGCGAGATGTCAAATCATCGGGATGCTCCAGTCGGTTTAACATCCGGTCGAAGGCTACCTGCGCCATCCGTTGCTTGTCAATGTCGATGGTTGTGAGCATGGGAACGCAATTTCTCGCGACCTCGGTGTTGTCAAAGCTCAGCAGCGACACCCTGGAGGGCACTGCAATACCCGCCGCCTGCAGCCGTAGCAGTAAGTAGTAGGCTGCCATGTCGCAGTGGCACAGGAAGGCAGTGGGCAAAGGATCGGGAAGCTCGCAGGACACGATGTACCCACCCGCAACGTCATCGTTGACGATGACCCAATCGTCCTGCGTTGGCAGGTTCACAGCGCACATGGCCTTGCGGTAACCAAAATACCGATCCATAACGCTGGCACTGTGCTCGATGTCCCCCACAAAACCAATCTGCCGGTGGCCCTGCGCAATGAGGTACGACGTGCCGCAATAGGCCGCAAAAAAGTTGTCGTTGACCACCGAATCGATGGGCAGCTGCGGGTGGCAATAGTCAATGGACACGGCGGGGATCCCCGTCTGTACCAGCGCCTCGCTGTAAGCAAGGCCCAGGTCGCCCCCAAGGAAGAGGCCATCGGGCCGCTCCAGTAAAAGGCTGGGCGGCAGCACCAGCTTCGCCACGTCAGTGGTCCCCACAACGCTCAGCGACAGGCGAATGCCCCGCTCGGCGCAAAGCTTCGTCAGGGTGTAATAAATGATGGAGTAGAACTTCTCATCCTCCAGAAAAAAGCGTTTGCTGATGACAAACTCCAACCGCTGCGGTGCCGTTGACGTACGACGAGACGTACCGCCATATCCCAGCTCCCGTGCCTTTTCCAAAATACGGCGCTTGAGCTCCGGCCCGACGCCCGGCTGGTTGTTGATTGCCTTGGACACTGACACCTTGGTGACGCCGAGTTGATCGGCAATCATCTGCATGGTGACCTTCCCGTTCTGTTCCACTGTGTTCCCCTCTCCTGCCGTTCCCTTACCATAGCATAACATAGACAAACGCACGTTAAAAGTGTAACTTAATTTCACACGTTTTGTCAGTATTAATTAATTAACAATTGTATATACAAACCACTGGAACGTAGTGAAACGAAAAAGCAATATTTTCAGCATGAAATACCACCGAAGAGAGCCGTTGGGAGACTGCTCTTCCCAAACAAAGGTGTGGACACAGACACGGCGAACGCAGACGCCGCAATCCCATCGCATGCCCATTGGCGCCCAAACGCAAAACCCTCATCGTGCGATGAGGGTTTATAACTCTGTCAGACTTGAACATGCGAATGTTACTCGTCCCCGCCGCCCCGGCGCATGCGTTCCAGCCGTTCCAACATCCGGGTGTCCAGCCGGTTCATGAGCGCGTTGGCAGGCACGCCAGGGTCCCGCTTCTTCCGGTGGCTCAGGCGTTCACGCTCCATGTCCTCGGCCAGCTCCCGCGGGGAGAGGCGCACCGCGCCGCGGCCCAGCACGATTGTCTGCTCCAGTGCGTCGCTGGTGGCCACATAAAGCTCGCAGTCCTTGCCCTTGAGTTCATCGGCCACCCGCTCGATGTAGTGGTCGGCGGTCTCCCCGTTGGCGGTGTAGACGACATCGATGCCCGGATGGTTCTCCACGGTCTGCTTCCGCTTTCCGCTTCGGTACGCGTCGAACACCACGACCACATGCATGGAAGCATAACCGGCATAATCCTGCAGACGGGCAATAAGGGCGTCGCGCGCTGCGTCATAACCAGCCTCGTTCTTCCAGCCATTGAGGTCGGGCCAGGCGTGGATAACGTTGTAGCCATCCACCAGCAGGATTCGGGTCATCGGCCGGCCGCCGTCCGCTGGCGTACCACCTCATAGAGCAACACCCCTGCCGCCACCGAGGCGTTGAGCGAATTGAGCTGCCCCAGCATGGGCAGCCGGGCAATGTGGTCGCAGTTTTCGCGGGTCAGGCGGCGCAGCCCCTTGTCCTCACCGCCGACCACCAGGGCGATGGGGCCGGTGAAATCCACCTCGTAGGCCAGTGTGCCTTCCATATCTGCCCCAACGACCCAATAGCCCAGCTCCTTCAGCCGCTCCATGGCAGCAACAAGATTCACGACCCGGCACACCGGCACATGGGCGACCGCCCCCGCTGAGGCACGGCCCGCCGCCGGGGTGAGCCCGGCGCTGTTGTGCTGGGGGATGATGACGGCCTGCGCACCGGCACACTCCGCCGTGCGAACGATGGCCCCCAAGTTATGGGGGTCCTGCACCTCGTCGAGCAGCACCACAAGCGGCACCTTGCCCGAAGCGGCGATGGCGGCAAGGGTATCTTCAAAGACGGCGTACTCCTGCGCCGCGCTCAGCGCGATGACCCCCTGGTGCCTGCCAGTGGCGGAGAGACTATCGAGCCGCTCCTTGGGCACGAACTCCACCTTGATCTTGCGCGCGCGGGCCAAGCCCGTGATGCCGCGCACCGACTCCTGCTGGATGGTCTTGGCCAGCAGTATCTTCTCGATGGGTTTCTCGGCCTTCAGGGCCTCCCACACGGCGTTCTTGCCTTCCAGCATTCCTTCGGGTTGCTGCGTTTCCTTCTGCATGTTACACTCCGTATCGTTCTTCGTACTCGTTGCGAACCTCAAAAATGCGTCCGCAGGACATCTTGCCTTCGGGGCAGGGGCCGTCGATGCAACTGGGGCCAGCCTTGGCAAAGAGCCCCGGGGCCTCCTTCTTCACCAGCGCCAGCATCTGCCAGGCCAGCTCGCGAATCTCCCACTGAGCGCGGTAGCAGCAGCGGATGGTGAAGAAATGGTGCAGTTCTCGCGCGTTCATGGTAAAGATCATTTTTGTCTCAGCGGCGTTGGGCAGCACAAACCGCGCGTCCTCAAAACCGTTTTCGCCCTTCGTTCCCAGCTTCTCCACCCAGCCGTCATACCAACCCTGAATCTGGGCCATCTGGGCCTCAAACTCAGCAACCGCCTCCGGCCCCAGGGCACGCACGCCCTGCGGCACCACATAGCCAAAGGTTTGCCGGGCATCGCTTGACTGCATCCCAACATAACGTTGGCTCTTGACCGAAAAGCTGGCGATGCGATGGCGGGTGATCTGTGCCAACAGGCTCCGGGACACACCCTCTGCCCCAAAGGTGAAGCTGGCGTGCTCGATGGGTGAGAGATGCCCCATGTCCACCAGTTTTTGCAGGAAGCGGGTTTGGTCCTTGGCCGCGACACCCTGGCGCAGGGCGTCGAGGTCGGCATCGGAGTAGCACAGGCGGGACGCTGCCGCCACCACCTGTTCGGCGTTTGGCGTGCAGGAAATGAGTTCAACCTTCAGTGTGACCTGACTCATTGGTACCTCCATCAATGTGGTAGGACAGGCGCAGCAATGTCTCCAGCCGGTCTTGGTGGCCGTGGAGGTAGAGCCAGCCCATCAGGGTTTCAAAGCCGGTGGCTTTGCGGTAGTCGATGGGGTCGGCGTTGCGGGGCACCACGCCGCACTTGGCATTGCGGCCACGGCGGAACACCGCGTCCTCCTCCTCGGTGAGCACTGGCGCGATGGCCTCGTAAGCCGCTGCCTGCCCCCGGGCGCAGGCACAAGCCGCTGCCTTTGCCGTGAGCCCACGGACATTGCCACCCCCGCCCACCAGCCACTGGCGGACGAACAGGTGGCAGACCGCGTCACCCACATAGGCCAGCGAGCGAACGTCGTCGGGCACACCGGAGCTGTGAAACTGCATGTAAGATGCTTCGGTCATCGGGCGGCGGGGTCCTCCAGCCCGGTAACCCGCAGGAACCGGCCGTACGCATCGTCCCACTGGGCGCCGTCCTGGGGTTCGACCTCCTCCAGCGGGAAAGAAGCACGCACAACCGTCCGAATGTCCTCGTAGCTGCCCACATCGCCCATGGCCAGCGCCTGCACCAGCAGATTGCCAATGGCGGTGGCCTCCACCGGGCCGCACACCACGGGCATTTTTAGGGCGTTGGCGGTGAAGCGGTTGAGCATACGGTTCTGGCAGCCGCCGCCCACGATGTGCAGTGCGTCAGGCCGGCTGCCGCGCAAACGCTCCATGCAACCCATGGCCCAGCGGTACTTCAGGGCCAGCGACTCCAACACGCAGCGCACCACCGCCCCAACGGACTCCGGCACGGGTTGGTTGGTGCGCCTGCAATAGTCTCTCACACGCTGGGGCATGTCCCCCGGTGCAAAAAAGTCGTCGGCGTCCGGGTCAATCAACGCCAGAAACGGCGTTTCCCGCTCGGCCAGCTCCACCAGGCCGGCGAATGTCAGCTCAGGCTGCTGCCCCTTCCACACCCGCAGGCACTCCTGCACAATCCACAGGCCCATGATGTTCTTGAGAATGCGGTAGCTTCCGTCGGCCCCGCCTTCGTTGGTGAAGTTCCAACGCAGACTGTCTGTGCTGATGACCGGCGTCTTGGAGAGGAACCCCATGAGTGACCAGGTGCCGCTGCTGAGGTAGGCGTACTCCTCCCCCCGAGCGGGCACGGCCGCCACGGCCGACGCCGTATCATGCCCGGCCACCGCCACCACCTGCGTAGCAGAAAGCCCTGCCCCCGTTGCCCAGTCTGCCGCGAGCCTACCCCGCAGGGTGCCCGCCGGCTCCACCGGCAGCAGCAGGCTGGGCGCCAGGCCCAAGCCCTCAAGAAGCGCCGTGTCCCAGCTGCCGCTGGCAGCGTTGAGCATCTGGCTGGTGGAGGCGATGGTGTACTCACACCCCAGGGTGCCGGTCATCATCCAAGCCAGCAAATCCGGCATGAAGAGCAGTTTGCCGCCATGGGGCTCACGCCCGCGCTGGCTGGCCAGCAGCTGATAGAGGGTGTTGAACTTCATGAACGCGATGCCGGTGGCACGGTAGATGGCGTCGTTGCCCACCAGTCGGTCAGCCAGCTCCGGCATGCCGTCAGTGCGGTCGTCACGGTAGTGCACAGGCAGGGTAAGCAGCGTATTGTCTGCCCCAACGATGCCGTAATCCACGCCCCAGGTATCGATGCCGATGGAAGCAAGCTCAACCCCGGCGGCAATGAGACCCTGACGCAACTCCCGCTGCAGACTCAGCACATCCCAATAGATGTGGTTGTGAATGGCGGTGGGGCCATTGGGGAAGCGATGTTTCTCCCCAAGAGTCAGGCGTTTGCCGTCAAACTGCCCCAGAATGGCGCGGCCCGAGCTGGCGCCCAGGTCGAAGGCCAGATAATTGCGGTTCATGTGGCAGCCCCCGTCCGCACGGCAGCGGCCAACGCGGCAGCGGCCCGCTCCACCGTGTCCAGTTGGTATAGCCGGGTGAAGCGCTTGACCGGAATGCCATCGAAGAAGCGCATGCCAAGGTGGCCGGCCAACCGTTCAAACTGCGCCAGCGTGGTGATGGTGCCATTGCCGCTGCCGCCGGCCGCCGCCACCGCCAGGAAGTCCCGTCCATGGAGCGTGCCAGCCTCCCGCAGCAGTGCTTCGCACCGCCGCAAGCGGTCAAAAAAGCACTTGGCCGACTCGGCCATATCACCCCAGTAGACGGGTGTGACGGCAATGACGGCCTCAGCCTGACGTACCATGTGGTGCACGGCCTGGAAGCCGTCCTGCACGCAGCACTCATGCTGCTCCCTACAGGTGCCCCAACCATTGCCGCAAGCACGGCACATGCCGATGGACGCATTGTTGAGCGCAATGGTATCACAGGCGTACCCAGCAGCTTTCACACCGCGTTGGGCGGCTTCCACACAGGCGGCAGTCAGTCCGTCGTCGTTGGGACTAGCCCATAAAATGGTAATCATGCCATCTCCCCCAATGGTTTACACGATGGCATCATTATACAACAGGTTGGGGTTACTGAACACCCAGATAGTCACACACCCCATGGAAGATACATGCGGCAATCTTGGTTTGGTAGTCGGCCTGAACCAGCAGCTTTTCATCCTCCGCATTGGTGAGGAACCCGGCTTCCACCAGGATGGACGGCTTCTCCGTCACCTTGAGGATGAAATAGTCACCGGCTTTGCTGCCCCGTTTGTTGTTGCCTTCCAACCCATCTATCAGTGCCTGCTGTACGGCGTCTGCCAGCTTCTTCCCCTCGTCACTGCCCTTCTGGTAAAAGGTTTGGGCGCCACGGTACCGCCGGTCGGGGTAGCTGTTGAGGTGGATGCTGATGACGACCTGGGAATCCTGGGCGGTGATGAGGCGGGCGCGGTTTTGCATGTCGCGCCGCTTCTTGGTGTTAGCGGTGCCGGTGTAGTCCACATCGCTGCTCTCACGGGTCATGAGAACGTCGGCCCCGGCCAGCGTAAACTGCTTGGCCAATTGGGTGGCAATCTGCAGATTGATGGCATCCTCCGTGGTGCCGTTCACCCCCACCGCGCCATGGTCGATGCCGCCGTGCCCGGGGTCGATGGCCACGCGGAAGCCCATGAGGCCATTGCCCTCGCCGGCAACGCTTGTCGCACGGTCGTTCGCCGCCACGTTGGACACTTTGGTGGAGTGGTCGTCCTCCGCCGCGTTGGCCACCGGGGGCTGGCAGCCGCCCAACAGCAACAACCCCGCCAGCAGCAGGGCCAAGAGTGGATTCCGCCGTCGATGCACCGGCCACATCCCCTTTCCATAACAAAAACCGCCATACAGGATACTGTAAGCGGTGGGAACGGCATTTATGTCGGGGAAATGTTGGCAGCCCGACGGCTAAAAGTCCAACGAAGGATCGGCGTTGAGCGCAAAGCCGGCAAAGCGCCCGGCGCAGGCGTTGCGGTAGGCGGCGGCAGCCACCATGGCGGCGTTGTCGGTGCAGTAGCGGATGGGTGGAATGAACAGCGACCAGCCGTTGGAGGCACAAGCTTCCTCCATCGCCCGGCGAAGCCCCCGATTGGCGGCCACGCCACCGGCCAATGCGATGCGTGTGTGACCAAACGACTGTGCAGCACGTACGGTCTTGGTGACCAGCACCTCCACAATGGCGTTCTGAATGGCGGCTGCGGCATCAGCGATGTTTTCGGGTTTCTCCCGATGCATCAGCTGGATGACGGCAGTCTTCATGCCGCTGAAACTGAAGTCAAAGCTGTTATCCTTGAGGAGTGCCCGAGGGAAGGCATAAGCGTCGCCGTTACCCCGGGCAGCCAGTTCGTCAATGAGCTTCCCGCCGGGGTAGCCAAGCCCCAGCACACGGGCGGTCTTGTCAAACGCCTCACCGGCGGCGTCGTCCAGCGTGCCGCCCAGGTAGTGATATTCACCGTAGGACGGCACGTCCAGCAGCTCGGTGTGCCCGCCGGAGACGACCAGGCACAGGAAGGGCGGCTCCACCTCTGTGCCCAGGTAGTTGGCGCAGATGTGCGCCTCCATGTGGTTGACACCGATGAGCGGTTTGCCCGCGGCCCAGGCCAGCCCCTTGGCGTAAGACAATCCCACCAGCAGCGCCCCGGCCAGCCCCGGTCCGCGGGTCACAGCGATGGCGTCAATGGCATCGAGGGCAAGCCCGGCGTCGGCCAGTGCTTGCCGCACCACGGGGGTGACGGCCTCCACATGCTGGCGGGAAGCGATCTCCGGCACCACCCCACCATAGAGACGGTGGGTATCAATTTGGGTGGCCACCACGTCAGAGAGCACAATACGACCGTCCCGCACCACGGCGGCGGCGGTCTCGTCACAGGAGCTTTCGATGGCGAGGATGGTGTAGCCGGGGCGTAGTTCAGCCATGGGCCGCCGCCTGCCGAGCCCTGCGGCGTGCGCAAATGAGCAGCGTTGCTGCCCCGGCGGTGACAACCGCCAGCGCCCCCGCCGCCCACAGCACGATGGCTTTGGCAATGCTGAGGAAGAAGGCCTCCGGCAGCATCTGGATGAGCACCTCATAGGCCGGGTCCAACAGCCACAGGTCGTTGGAGAAGAACAACAGATGGAACCGGGTGAACACCCCGGTGAAGTCAATGGCCATCGCAATGCCAAGGGCTGCCATCAGCACCCCCAGCACGGCGATCGTCGCCAGCCACCCGCGGGTCAGTGCCCGCAGGGTGCGCCCGCGGTGCACGGCCGTCAGCAGCAGCACGACAAGGAAGAACGCCGCAATGGCCATGGTGCGCAGCTTGTACCCCGCAAGGAACAGGCGCTGCACGTCCACCATGTGCTCCTTCTCCCGGTTGTCAAACACCTCGCGCACCTGGCCATGGATGGGAAACTGCATGTCCAGCGTGTCACGCCGGCCCTGGCAGTAGAGCAGCAGCTCATGGGTCACCTGTTGCAGCGTGGTTTTGTCCATGCCGGTGACTTCCATGAGATTATACTGCTGCTGAGCCTTGTGGTAGCGGCCCTCGTCAAAGGCCACCAGCTGGAAGCAGGTGAGCACAATGACCAAAAACAACGCCACGCTCGCCAGCACCGACAGCACCCAGATCGTCGCCTTCTTCATCGTTCGTTTCCTCTGCTACTCCTTGAACTGCCGCAGGTACTCGTTAATGAACGCGTCCAGTTCGCCGTCCATGACGGCATCGACGTTGCCCGTCTCCACACCGGTGCGGTGGTCCTTCACCATGGTGTAGGGGCAGAAGACATAGCTTCGGATCTGGCTGCCCCACTCAATTTTCTTCTGTTCGCCCTGCACGCGGGCCATTTCATCCCGATGCTCCTGCTCCTGCTTGGCCACGAGCTTGCTCATCAGCATTCGCATGGCCGTCTCGCGGTTCTGAATCTGGCTGCGTTCGGTCTGGCAGGACACGACAAAGCCCGTCGGCAGGTGCGTGATGCGGATGGCCGACTCGGTCTTGTTGATGTGCTGACCGCCCGCGCCGGAGGAACGGTAGGTATCCACTCGCAGGTCTTCCGGGCGAATGTCAATGTCGATGGAGTTGTCCACCTCGGGCATGACATCCACCGAAGCGAAGGATGTGTGCCGGCGGGCCGCCGCGTCAAAGGGTGAGATGCGCACCAAGCGGTGTACACCCTTCTCAGCTTTCAGGAACCCGTAGGCATTCTCCCCTTCCACCAGGAAGGACACACTCTTGATACCCGCCTCGTCGCCGGGCAGGAAATCGAGAAGCTTCAGCCCGAACCCACGCCGCTCGCACCAGCGGGTGTACATGCGGTAAAGCATCTGCACCCAATCCTGGCTCTCGGTGCCGCCGGCACCCGCGTGCAGCGTCAGGATTGCATTATTGGCGTCGTACCGCCCGCGCAGAATCGTCGTGAGCCAGAAGGTATCGGCGTTGTCGCGCAGGTCAAGGAGCTCCCGCTCCAACTCGTCCTGGCTGTCCTCGTCCGCGTGGTCGAAGGCCAGTTCCATCAGTACCTCGGCATCCTCCAGCCGACCCTTCAGACGGTTGTACTTCTCAATCTTGCCCTCGAGGTTGCGAATCTTGCGGTTGACCTCGTTGGCACGGTCTACATCCTGCCAGAAGTCTGGTGAAGACATGTCCTGGTGCAGTTCTTCCAATTGTTTCTCAAGCATGGCGAAGTCAAAGTGAATCACCTGCCTCTTTGATGATGGCAGCGATTTCCTTCACTCGCTGTTCGGCCTGGAATTGCTGTATCACGAAACTCACCCTCTCAAATGAAATGGGAAAACCAGGTTGGGCCGCGGCGCGCCGCTAGGCGTTCTTACCGCAGCAGTTTTTATACTTCTTGCCGCTGCCACAGGGGCATGGGTCATTGCGTCCCACAACTTTATCGCTCTTGGCGGGTGCCTTGCGCTGAGGTTCTTCCTCACCGCCGCGGCTCTCAGTCATCTTCGTGGCGACCTGTTTGCGCTCCGGCGGGGCCTTGCGTACGTTGAGGTGCAGAAGGGTGAACACCGTATCCTCCTGGATGCCGTGCACCATCTCCTCGAACATGTCGAAGCCTTCAAACTTGTATTCCACCACCGGGTCACGCTGGCCATAGGCCCGCAGCCCCACACCCTGGCGCAATTGGTCCATGGCGTCGATGTGGTCCATCCAGTGGCGGTCGACGGTGCGCAGCAAGACCGTGCGCTCCACCTCGTGCATGTCAAAGCCCGCCTCGGTCAGCTCCGCGCTCTTCCCCTGCCAGGCGGTCTGGAAGGCATCTTTGAGCTGCGAAATCATCTCTTCCTTATCGAGGTCCACACGCTCCTCGGGGGTATAGATAATGGAGCCAGCAGGCAGGAACACCCGTTCGGCCGCTGCTAGCATGCCGTCCACATCCCAGTTTTCGGTCTGTCCGCTGTTGTCGGTGTAGGTGGAAATGAGGCGATCAATGTAGGCCGTAGCCATGTCTTCGACGAAGGCGTGCATGTTCTCGCCCTCCAGCACCCTTCGGCGCTGGCCATAGATGATACCGCGTTGGGTGTTCATCACGTCGTCGTACTCAAGCACGTGTTTACGCACCTGGTAGTTGCGGCTTTCCACCTTCTTCTGTGCGTTCTCAATCTGCCGGGAGAGCAGCCCATATTCCAGCTGCATGTCCTCGGTCATGCCGATGTTCTCAATGAGGCTCTGGATTTTTTCGGAGCCGAAGAGACGCATGAGCTCGTCTTCCAGCGACACATAGAAACGGCTGGCACCCGGGTCACCTTGGCGGCCGGCACGCCCGCGCAGCTGGTTATCGATGCGCCGGCTCTCGTGTCGCTCGGTGCCAATGATGAACAGGCCCCCAAGCGCGACCACCCGCTCGTGTTCACGCTCGGTCTCCTTGGCAAATTGCCGATATAGCTCATTGTAGCGGGCGCGGGTTGTCAGAATTTGCTCATCGTCGGTTTCCCCGTGGCCGGTGGCCTCCATTACGATGTGCTCTTCGATGCCTTCGCGACGGAGCACCGCGCGGGCCATGAAGTCTGGGTTGCCGCCCAGCAGAATGTCGGTACCACGGCCGGCCATGTTGGTGGCGATGGTAACCGCGCCTTCCTTACCGGCCTGGGCCACGATCTCGGCTTCCTTCTCGTGGAACTTGGCGTTCAGCACCTGGTGTGGCACGCCGCGCTTGCCCAACAAGTCGGAGAGGATCTCCGACTTCTCCACCGACACGGTGCCTACAAGGACTGGCTGCCCGGTGGCGTGCAGGGCACAGACTTCCTCCACCACGGCGTTAAATTTGCCGCGTTCGGTGCGGTAGACGACGTCGTTGTGATCCTTGCGGATCATGGGCTTGTTGGTGGGCAGTACTACCACATCCAGGTTGTAGATGCCCTTGAATTCTTCTTCCTCGGTTTTGGCCGTGCCGGTCATGCCCGAGAGCTTTTTGTACATACGGAAGTAGTTCTGGAACGTGATGGTGGCGAGGGTTTTGCTTTCCCGCTCCACCTTAACATTCTCCTTGGCCTCAATGGCCTGGTGCAGACCCTCAGAGAACCGGCGGCCAATCATCAGGCGGCCGGTGAACTCATCGACGATGATGACCTGCCCTTCCTGCACCACATAGTCCTTGTCTCTGCGCATGAGGACGCGGGCCTTCAGCGCCTGATTGATGTAATGCTGCAACTCGCTGTTTTCTGCGTCGGCCAGGTTATCGACCGCGAAGTGTTTCTCGGCCTTCTCCACGCCCTCTTCGCTCAGGTTGACGGCGTGGGCCTTTTCGTCGAGTACATAGTCTTCGGGTTTCAGCCGGGCCACAAAGCGATCGGCCCGGTTGTACATATCGGTGGACTTATCCCCCTCGCCGGAGATGATGAGCGGGGTGCGCGCTTCATCGATGAGGATGCTGTCCACTTCGTCCACAATGGCGAAATGGAGGCCGCGCTGCACCATGTCCTGCCGGTGGGCAACCATGTTGTCACGCAGGTAGTCAAACCCAAACTCGTTGTTGGTGCCGTAGGTAATGTCGGCGGCATAGGCTACACGACGCTCGGTGGTGTCCAACCCATGGACGATGAGCCCCACGGACATAC
>JAEYRA010000101.1 GCA_023409755.1 Bacillota bacterium | reverse complement strand
GAAAGGCAGGGCACCGTTGAAAGACCATTTTTCGATCGTGGAAATTCAGGAGACGCTTGCGTCCCTGCGGAATATTTACGACGTGACGCGGCTGGTTGACCCCGTGCGCAGCGTCGTGCTGGAGTATCCCCAGGGGTGCACCCAGCCGGTGTGCGAGGATAATGTCTGCTATGCAGTGTGGAATAAAAACCACCGGTGTGAGAACTGCAGCTCCGCCCGCGCCTTGCGTGACCGGAAACGAACCAGCAAGTTTGAGTTCATTGAGCACGACATCTACAATGTCATTTCCAAATACATTGTGGTGGAGGAGACACCCCTTGTGCTGGAGGTCGTTTACCAGGTGCAGGACGACGTGCTGCTGGGCGCGTTTGGGCACAACGAGTTTGTGGACCGCATTCTGTACCACAACCGTGCCCTGTATACCGATGAGCTGACCGGCTCGTACAACCGGCGCTATCTGGCGGACCGGCCGCGCTGCCCGTTCCCCGTGAGCGCAGGCTATACCAACTTCTTCGCCATGTTGGATGTGGACAACTTCAAGGCCATCAACGACCAATACGGGCACGCCGCCGGCGACGCGGCGCTGATAACGCTGGCAGGGTTCCTTCGCTCCCAGGTGCGTGAGCGTGAGGGCGACTGCGTGGTGCGCTACGGCGGGGATGAATTCCTGGTGCTGCTCTACCAGGCGCCCGAGGAGGTTGCTGCCCGGCGGATGGAGGAGATTCTGCGGCGCATCGGCACGCTGGAGGTGCCGGGCTTCCCGGAGGTCCGCATACAGTCGAGCATTGGCGGTGCCTCGCAGGCTGAGCGGCCCGACGCCGACGACAAGGCGCTCATCGAGTTGGCCGACCAACGCATGTACCTGGCCAAGATCGCCGGCGGAAGCCGCCTGGTGCTGGAGGGCAGCCGCTAGCACAGCCCAAGGCTTGCGGAGGTTCCGCAGAGGCAGAAAACACCCGCCGGATACCCGGCGGGTGTTTTTTGGTCTGGCGGGGTGCCGCCGGCGGAAGGGAGGGGCGGCAGTCAAATTGTGGGCCATTTTCATGGCTCTTTTCGTAAATGTCGTGGCAAGTCAGCTCCTGACTATGCCTTATTTTGCGTACAACACATGATAATCATCCTTAGTCATGATATATTTCTTTGCATCATAGGTCTTGTCAAAGGATTCGTATGTACCATCGCAATAAAACCGAAATCCGCTTTTTTCAATTACTCTTTTCGATCGTTGATTAAATGATTTGTGCCCACACCACAAAACATCTACTTTAATCTCATCAAAAGCATATGGGATTGCTTTTCGCACGGCTTCCGTCATTAGTCCTCTGCCCCAGTATGCTTTGCTTAAAACATACCCAATCTCTCTTTGTAACTCAGCTTTGTACTTTGGGTCGGCAGTTCTTTTATGGAAGCCTAAGGAACCGATTACTTTGTTTTCTTCTTTTAGCACCAACGCATATTCGATGTCATGATCAATGAAGCCTTTTAATATTGCCTTGGTCACTTCAATATTCTCATGATGCGGCCACCCGGTCATTTCGCTGATCCCTTCAACCTTGGCATACTCATAAAAGTCAAATAGATCAGACTCTTTCCAATTTCTCATGATCAGTCTTTCGGTTTCTAACGTTTTCATAATACACCGCCTAGATTAATTGTTTCCGTTTGTACTGTGAAACAAGGGTGCTCTTCTTGTGAATCCATGGTACATTCTGTAATTTTGTTAGTCAACCGCGGCCAATACGATAAGTCAAGGCAGCGGGTAGCAATGCAAGCGAGCTTCACGAATCGCTAACCCTGTTTGGCGATTGTTCACCTCCGAAGAGCCATTCTCATCCACTCTCCCCGTTGTGATGGTACCCGATCTCACCATTTTTCTTTCGGTAGGCTTGCGCAAGGAGTTCCTCTTCACTCCATGCATCATCGAATAAGGTCATTTGGTTTCTGTTTGGAAAGGTTTGATCCAACAGACGGCGTTCCATCTCTTCCTGTGTCATCTCTGTGTCATTCGCCAGCAAGTGGAGGACCTTGTAGCCGGCATCGTGGAATGCACGCGCCACCAAAATGGCCCGGTGGCAGTTCAGCGGGTCTTTCTCGGCGCACATCAAGGCAAACCGATACCCTTGCTTCATGCTTTCGGTTAACTTCTGAAACCCCGATAAGAACGGCGGCGACTGGGCGAACCGCTCAAAGTCCAGAAACCCGTCACGGTTGAAATAGCGGCGGTCCTCCTGTCTTGCTCCAAACTCCCTCGCGTAGTTGCGGTAATGAAGGCCCTCCCGTTTGAGCAACCTCTCAAGGTTGTCCTTGTTGTAATCGGGGAAGTGCTGCGAATAGGGCTGGCTTCGCACATCGACAAGAAGCATGATGGATCTCCGCCGTAAAGCATGGAGGAAATGATCCGAGGCATAGCCCGAATATCCGATTGTATACACCGTGTTGACCATCGTTCTCCCCACACTTTATCGACGGATCTCTATACAAACGCCAGTATCTTATCACAAAGCAGCCCGCCGTACCCGGCATGCCCCTCTGGGCCATGCCGCGGTGTGGGTTACTCAATCCAGCTATGATCTTCGTTCCAGGTCAGGCTCCTCTGCACATGGTCGGGGAGGACATCCAACGCGGAAAGCGGCAGCCGGTGGGCCGCCACCAGCGTGATAATTTTCTGTTTCTCACTGATCCACCCGGTCTTATACGGCGGCTTGTCCGGGCCATCGGGCAGAGCCTCCGCCCACCGGCGCAGCGCTTGCAGCAGCTCGGCTTTGATCGTCTCGTTGGGGATGGCGTTTTGGGTTTTGGTTTTCTTTCGGGGGCTTCGGATGTATTCCATGTCACTCTGCCCGTTCAGCGTCCGATTTTGGAAACCTTCCGGCGATGCCGCACCTTTGAAATAGGGTTTCTCAAACAGCACATAGGTGCCGATCGCCCCAGGTTCGCACACCTGTTCCGTGTGCCCTTCACAGCTGAATCTGGTCTGATACCCTTTGTGGTTGAGAAGCATGACGATGTCGGCGATGTTGTCATCTAGCTCTATCTTTTGGTAGAAGCCACAGGTGCAATCCTCAAACGAAGCCATACAACTGCTGCAAACAACCATGAACAGGCCTCCTTTTCTCTTTTTTTGGGGGGGGTTGCCCCGGCCAGGGGCAAGCCCCCTTTTGTGCCATAGTGTATACCATTGGGAGGGAGAAAAGAACAGGGCCGGTGCAATGCCCCGGGATTGATGCAACAAGGTATAAACGGTACACCCCAGGTCAAGTAATATCAAAAAGTGGAGCTCACAATGAATGATGAGATTGGTTACCTGCAGATCGTGCTGGAATCCACAATCACCTTTTTTGTTCTGCTGGTGATGACCAGAGCCCTGGGGAACAAGCAACTCAGTCATCTTACCTTCTTTAACTATATCGCAGGGATCACCATTGGCTCCATTGCCGCCAATATGATTCTGCTCAACACCATGCATTTCCTGAAGGAACTGGTCGCACTGGCCATGTGGTGCCTCTTAACCACCCTCATCGGTTTTTTGGGCCTAAAGTCGGGGAAGCTCCGGGTGCTCTTTGACGGCCAGCCCACCATACTGGTGAAGAGAGGGGTCATCGACAGAAAAGCCTTAGCCAGAACAAGGCTCAACATGGACGATCTGCTGATGATGATCCGCCAACAGAATGTGTTCTCCATCGCGGAGATTGACTATGCCATCCTGGAGCCCAATGGAACCCTGAGCGTCCTCAAGAAATTCCCCTACCAGCCGACCCAAAAGAGCGACGTGGAGGCCAAACAGCAGCCGATGGTCTATCTCCCGTCAGAGATCATTGTGGATGGGAAGGTGGTTCGCAAAAACCTGCGGGAGCTCGGCCTCAGCGAGGATTGGCTGAACACCCAGCTCACCCAGGCCAATACAACGGCCGGTAAGGTTTTCTATGCCGAAATCCAGGCGGACGGCTCCTTGTTCCTCCAGCGGTAAATGCCGGCAGAATGACCCCCACAGACCTTTCCAAGGATACGTACCGTCGGGGTGCCTACCGCCCCCCCGCCAACGCCAGCATGACCACCAGAAAGACCGACAGCGCCGCAATGAACAACAGCGAGAACGCGAAGGCCACGCGGATGACCTTGTTCTCCTCGCCGATGCGGTCGATGGAGGCCGCGGCGTTCTGCAGCTTCGCCGGGGAGATGACGCTGGCCAGCCCGCCGCCGAACGCCAGCCCCGCCACGATGATGAGGATGCTGTGCTGGCCCAGGCCCAGGTTGGTGGCCGTCGTCATGGCGTACTTGGCAAACATGGCAATGGTGGAGGCTTCGCTGCCGGTGAGGAACCCGCCGAAGAGCCCGATGACCCCGACGATGGCCCCATAGGCCGAGTGGAACAGGCCGGCCGAGGCGTCGGCCAGCACCTTGATCATGCTGTCGGTGGCGTAGGAGCCGCTGGCCATGTCATAGCCCGAGAGGTTCATGACCTCCCCAATGGCAAAGAAGATGGCCGCCGCAAACACCGGCCGGGGGGCGCGCTTGAGCCAGGCACGGGCGGTGTCTTTGAGCTGCGCCCCGGTGGGCCGCAGGAAGAAGAGCGAGAGTACGGTGCTCACCAGAATCCAGGTGTAAGCGTTCCACAGGAAGCGCGTGGCGATGGCGCTGCCGTCGGCTGAAAGTCCCTCAATGGGGAAGAGCAGTACCCGGTACAGCTCGTTGAAAATGGGCTGGGGGACGTTGATGACGAGGATGAGCACGATGAGCAGAATCCAGGGCGACAGGGCGCGCCACAGCGGGTAGTCCCGCTCCAGCTGCCGTTCCTCCTCGGTCAGGCTGCTCCGGTCGATGATGGGCTTGCCCGTCACCTTGAGGTACGCCAGCATTGCCAGGATGACGCCGACGCCGCAGAATACGCCGGTCAGCACCACCAGGTTGTCCACCTTACTGGTGAAGTAAGCGATGACGCCGATGACGACGCCCATGACAAGGCTCGGGAGCAACCCCTGCCGTACGCCTTTGCCCCGGCCGGTGATCCACAGCATCGCAAGCCCGATCATCACCGAGGTGAGGGGCAGGAACCAGGCGAACACCTGCCCGGCGTCTGAGAGCGTGATGGCTGCCCCAGCCGTGAGGATGCCGGCCTTGGTGAGAAAGCTGTTGGCGATGTCGACAAACACCACGATGGGCGCACCCAAGAGAGCGTAGGTGCACAGGGAATCGTAGCCGATGGCCGGCAGCGCGATGGACACATAGGTGGAGTACCCCATGGCCAGCAGGATGGGCGGCAGCAGCGACACCGGCGTGGCGCCCACCGCCACCATCAGCGTGCCGAAGCCGATGTTGATGAGGATGATCTGCACGGCGCGGTTCTCCCGCGCGATGGTCTTGATGAACACGATGATGCGTTTGAGAGCCCCGGTCTTTTCCATCAGCGCCATCTGCAGCAGCGAAGTGGCCACGATGAGCGACACTGAGAAGGACTTGATGAGCCCGGCCAGGGTGGAGCGTGCCACGACCTCCAGCGACGTATGGAAGAACACCATGGCCACCGCGGCGATGACAAGAAGGCCCACAATGCCCGAAACGTCTGCCGAGCGCTTGAACACCACCAGCAGCAAGACGATCACGAGGATGGGGAGAAGGGTCAGCAGAAGGGACATGGGACGACCTGCCTTCCGTGTGGTTTTGGGGGCTTGTTTGCTTTAACAGGATAAAGTTATTGGTGCAATCATATCACAAGCGAAACGAACTGGAAAGGAAAAAAGCGGAATTTGTCAGGCTGATGTGCGGGTACGTGCACACCGCGGGTACCCTGCTCAGGCTTGTGCCGCAAATGCCCGCCGGATGGCCTCGGCCCGCTCCCGGCCAAACCAACCTTCCCCCTCGTACCGCCCGGGGTAGAGCCGCAGCAGCAGTTCCTTCTCCCCCTCCGGCAGCTGGGTATAGTCAGTCTCGGCCCGCTCCGGCGGCAGGGCCAGCAGCTTGTTGTCGCCGTCGCGCCGCACAAAGACGCCGATGAGCCGCACCGGCACCTCGTCGCCCAGTTCATGCGGCTCTGTTGACACCAGAAGCACATCGAGATGCCTTTGGGGCGGCGTGCCGAACCCCCGCAGCCAGCCGTAGGGGTAGGGGACACCCCGGGCATGGGCCAGGCTCTGCCAGGGGGTCTCCGCAAATGTGTGGGTTTCCGGCTGGTACTCCATCCTCCGGGGGTACCGGTCGGTCTGCTCCACCACCATAAAACAGGAACCCATGGGGCCTCCTTGCCGCGCTTTTCCGGTTCAGTGTTTCTCGCTCACCAGCACCGACTCCACCGTGCAGTAGCGGTCGCCGCTCAGGCGGCCCAGGGGGTCGAGTCCGCGCCAGTCCACCTCCCGCCCGTCAACAAGCAGATCATCCCGCACATGCAGGGAGAGCACCCGGCCCAGAATGAGATTGCCGGCGTTGGCGCCTTCGTCCACCCGCACGATGCGCTCCAGTCTGCACTCAAAGGCCACACGAGCTTCCGCCACCCGGCAGGGCCGCACCGTGCGGCAGGGCACAAGGCGGATGTCCGCCAGCAGGGCCTCGTCCTCGCCGGCGGGCAGGGACGCCGCCGTCCGCTCCATGGTGTGCAGTAGACCGTGGGAGACGAGGTTGACGACGAACTCCCCGGTCTGCTCGATGTTGACGACGGTGTCCTTGCGGGTGCCGTCGGCACGATTGACGACCGACACCGCCAGCACCGGCGGGTGCCACTGCACGCCGGTGAAGAAGCTGAACGGGGCCAGGTTGTGCCGCCCCACCCCGTCCACGGTGGATACCCAGGCGATGGGCCGGGGGATGAGGCAGCTCGTCAGCAAGTCATGGGCATGCCGGGGCTCCAGGGCATTGAGGTCGATGTCCATCGGCATTCCTTCTTTCCCTGTTTTTCCTCCATTATAGCGGGCGGAATGGCAATGTCAAAAAAAGGCAGACTCTCAAGCTCCTCTGTGGGGCCTTTCCTGTCCCGCCCGGGGTTGCATGTGATATTTAGTAGCTGTATATTGTATTATTATGCGCAAAGGACATGGCAACAGGGGAGGAAACAACAGTGAGGGACGAAACCAAATGCATCCACGCCGGCTACCAGCCGAAGAACGCCGAACCGCGGCAGGTTCCCATCGTACAGAGCACGACCTACGCCTTTGACTCCACCCAGGAGGTGGGCGAGGTCTTTGACGAGCCGACCAAGGCGCTCATCTACTCGCGCTTCGCCAACCCCACGGTAATGGCGGTGGAGGAAAGGATTGCCGCGCTGGAGGGCGGCGTGGGGGCCATGTGCACCTCGTCGGGGCAGGCGGCCACGCTGCTCGCGGTGCTCAACCTCTGCAAGGCCGGCGACAGCTTCATCAGCACCTCTCAGGTCTATGGCGGCACCATCAACCTCTTTGCGGTGACGCTCAAAAACTACGGCATCGAGTGCATCTTTGTGGATGTGGACGCCGACGAAGCGACGCTCCACGCCGCGGTGCGCGAGAACACCCGCCTCATTTTCGGCGAGACGATCGCCAACCCGGCGCTGAGCGTGCTGGACTTTGGGAAGTTCGCCCGGGTGGCCCACGCCCATGGTATTCCGCTCATCGTGGACAACACCTTTGCCACGCCCATCCTGTGCAAGCCCTTCGAGCTCGGGGCGGACATCGTGGTGCACTCCACCTCCAAGTACATGGACGGCCACGCCGTGCAGGTCGGCGGCGTCATTGTGGACAGCGGCAAATTCAACTGGGCCAACGGCAAGTTCCCCGATTTCACCCAGCCCGACCCCAGCTACCACGGCATCAACTACGTGGGCAGCTACGGCAAGGCGGCCTACATTGTGAAGGCCCGCATGCAGCTGATGCGCGACTATGGCTGTTACCCGGCGGCCAATTCAGCGTTCCTCCTCAACCTGGGGCTGGAGACGCTGGCTGTGCGCATGGAGCGCTACTGCCAGAACGCCCAGCGCGTGGCCGAGTACTTCGCCGCCAGTGACAAGGTGGAGCGCGTCAACTACCCCGGCCTGCCGGGGGATCGCTACCACGCCCTGGCCGCCCGGTATCTGAAGGGTTCCAGCGGCGTCATTTCCTTTGTCATCAAGGGCGGCAAGGACGCTGCCGTGCGCTTTATGGATGGCCTGAAGCTCGCGACCATTGAGGTGCACGTGGCGGACATCCACACCTGCGTGCTGCACCCGGCCAGCGCCACCCACCGGCAATTGACCGACGAGCAGCTCGTCGCCGCCGGCATCAACCCCGGCCTCATCCGCTTCTCCGTGGGGCTGGAGAACATCGACGACATCCTGGAGGACATCGAGCAGAGTCTCAGCCGCGTGTGAGTCGCGTCTGCCTTTCGCGTCTGGCTGGTCGTGCCGTTCCGGCACTTTACTTCCGCTTCGCGGGCATCCCGGGTTGCTTGGGCGAGCAGCACGCACTGCGTGCGACCAGCCACGCCCGCTGGTGCTGTCCCTTGGACAGCACCCGGCGTCGTCGGCCTTGCCGCCATCCAGGCGGTTTTGACTGCTCGCCCAAGCGACCCGGCCGCTGTGGCGACAGCCGCGATTTAGAGCACTTGTTCTCGTGATGGCTTGGTCGCCGTTCACGCCTTACGCGCCATCCAGGCGCTAAGGCATTGCGATGCAATGCCTTCACGGCGTGACGGTTGGACACGCATCCCGCGTGTCCGATTCGCCGCGCAGGTCGGCGGCCGACCGCAAATTGCAGCTCTCATGCGGGGTTTGAAGGATACGACGTTTCGCCTGCGGGCGGGTTTTTCTCTTCTACTCGCACCGACCATTCTTTTCCTCCCGCCGAATGAATCGGCGGGAGGTTCGTCTCTCTTTGCTCGTTCTAGGGGTTTGCAGACACTCTGACCCGGGCCGGTATCGGTCCGGGGTGTTTGGCAGCCAGGTCTAGACACATGTGCTGCCCCGGCAGCGGAAGGGGCTCCTTTCGTTGACATCTTGACCGGACAAAGATAAGATAATAGGGAAATATTGGGATGATTCCCATGGAGCCCCAGGCACACACAGGGTGAGGATGCTTTTTGGGCTCCCTTTTTTTGGTTGCCAGTGTCGAATTTTGACGATTAGGGACAGTCGGCTGCTCCGGTTTACCGGTTGCCCCACGGGAACGGGGAGGAACGGAACGTGAAGGGACTCTTGAGAAAAAAGCTGCTGCCCGTATTGCTCACGGTGCTGCTGCTGGTCAACCTGATGCCGGCCGGGGCACTGCCGGCACTGGCCATAATCGAAGGCGATTTCACTGGCATCGGAGGCTATGACACTGCCGGCGCTGGTTATGAATCGATCGGCAGTTTGTTCCGGGCGCCCAACGGCATGTATGAGCAATGGGATAGCGTGGATGGTATGTCCGAAAGGGCCTTGCACATGCTTGACTCAGCCGCTACTGTGGCGGTGATCGAAGCCGAACAGAACGGTACCTGCGGCAGTTTTACCTTCCGGGATTTGGGCATCAGCGCGGCTGATTACACCAGGACAGTAGATCTTAGTCTGGTGTTCAAGGACCGAAACGGGGTGGAGATATACTCAAAATCCTGGCCGGGCTCCTTTACCATTTCTAGTACTGAGGTTTGCCAGCTCAGCGACGTGACCCAGCGCAGCTACGATATTCCTGGCGTCAGCAGGATTGAGATTCACAGCCCAGATGCTGGGCAATTGTGCCTGGAGGACATCACCTACGCCAATGTCTCCACGGTCAACAACGCCCTGCCTGCTGGCCTGAGCCTGAACAACAACAAGGTGCCTGCTACTGCCGCGGTGGGTACCACCGTCGGTACCCTCTCCACCTCAGACACCGATGTGGGAGACAGTTTCACCTATGCCCTGGTGACCGGCAGCGGGGACACCAACAATAGCCTGTTCAACATCTCCGGCTCCTCCCTGCAGACGGCGCAGACGCTCTCTGCCGGTTCCTACAGCATCCGCGTGCGCACAACGGACGCGGCGGGCGCAACTTATGAGAACTCCTTTGCCATCACGGCGTTCACCGTGCCCGATGCGCCCACCATTGGTACGGTGACGGCGGGTGACGGCCAGGCGTCCGTCAGTTTCACCGCCCCGGCGTTCAACGGCGGCTCGGCCATCACCGGGTACACCGTCACGTCCAACCCAGGTGGGATAACGGCAAGTGGCACTGGGGCCCCCATCACTGTGACGGGCCTGACCAATGGGACGGCCTACACCTTTACGGTGACGGCTGAGAACGCCGCAGGGTCGAGTACGGCGTCGGCGGCCTCCAACAGCGTCACCCCCAAAGCCGCCCAGACCATCACGTTTGCCAACCCTGGTGCGCAGACCTTCGGCACCACCCCCACGCTGTTCGCTACGGCCTCGTCGGGGCTGCCTGTGACCTTTTCCAGCAGCACGACGGGGGTGGCCACCATCACCTCCGATGGCAAGCTGACGTTCGTGGGCACCG
>JAEYRA010000068.1 GCA_023409755.1 Bacillota bacterium | reverse complement strand
CTGCTGCCCGCCTGGGCGCCCGCACCCTGGTACTGGAAGCCCGCAGCGCCCTGGGCGGTGAAGCGCCGCTGGGCCTGTGGATGCCGGTGAATCGGCTGCAGCTGGATTTGGGCAGCCGCGGTGGTGTCCACCAGACACTGGTGGAAAAGATCCGCTCCCTGGGCGACTTCAGCTCCTTCCCCGTGCCGGAGGACGGCAACAACGGCGACGGTCTATCTGTCCATCCGGAGTATTTCAAGCAGGCCTGCTTTGAGGCGCTGGAGGAAGCGGGCTGCCACTACCGGCTCTACAGCCCGGTGACCGGCACGCTGCTGGACGGCGACCGGGTGACCGGCGTGAGCGTGACCGGTAAAAACGGCGTGGAGGACTTTACCGCCGACGTGGTGGTGGACGCCACCGGCGACGGCGATGTGGCCTACCACGCCGGGGCCCAGATGGTGACCGGCCGGGAGGAGGACGGGCTCTTCATGCCCCAGACACTGGGGTTTGCCCTGTGCAACGTGGATGTGGAGCGCATTCTCGAGTTTCGCAGCCGCCATGAGAAGGAGTTCTACGACATCGTCGCGCGGGCCGCGCAGGAGGGATACTTCACCCTGAAGAGTTACTGGATTAGCCGAACGACGATCCCGGGGGCGGTGTTCCTCAACACCAGCGGCACCGGGTTGGGCCCGCTGGATGGTACAAAGGGCGGCGACCTGACCCTCTCCGAACGGGAAGGATTGCAGGCGGCGCTGGACTTTGTGGCCATCGCCCGGCGCTACGCCATTCCTGGGCTGGAGCACTGCCACCTACTGCGCACCGGCGCGCAGGTCGGAGTACGGGAGACCCGCCGCATCGTGGGCGAGTATGTCTTCACCGCCGAGGATGCCCAGGCCTGCCGCCGCTTCCCCGACGTCGTCAGCCGCAAGTATGGCGCGGTGGACGCCATCTACTACTTCGCCCGCATGGGTTCGGGGTGCGACTACCCCTATCGCAGCCTGCTCCCCCGGTGCATTGAGAACTTGCTGGTTGCCGGGCGCTGCGGGTCAGCCACCCACCTGGGGCATGCCTCCGGCAAGTCCATGGGCAACATGATGGGGCTGGGCCAGGCCGCCGGGGTGGCTGCCGCCCTCTGCGCCGCCCGGGGCATCGCACCCCGCGCGCTGGAAGCTAAGGCCGTACAGGATGTGCTGGTGGGTTGGGGCGTCAAGCTCTTCGACGAATGGGCAACCTAACCGGAGGGATCAGCAACAAATAGGCCCCCTTACATGAGAATACAGACTAACGACACATGGGAGGAACAACGATGCTGTCTTTTGAAAGCGATTACACCGAAGGCGCACACGAGCAAATTCTGCAGCGCTTGATTGACACCAATTTAGAGAAGCTCTCCGGCTATGGCAACGATCGCTATTGTGAAAGTGCCAAAGCAAAGATCCGGGAGGCTTGCAATTGCCCAAACGCGGGAGTCTCACTGCTGGTGGGCGGAACGCAGACCAACGCCATCGTCATCGATGCGCTGCTCAGGCAATACGAAGGCGTTGTGGCGGCAAAGACGGGCCATGTGAGCACCCACGAGGCCGGTGCCATTGAATACACCGGGCACAAAGTGCTGGAACTGCCCCAACACGACGGGAAACTCCAGGCCGATGAGCTGGAGAAGTATTTACAGGACTTCTGGCAGGATGGAAACCATGAACACATGGTGTTCCCGGGGATGGTCTACCTCTCCCACCCCACCGAATACGGTACGCTCTACAGCAAACAGGAATTGATGGACATTTCCGGTATCTGCCGGAAGTATGAGATCCCCCTGTTCCTGGATGGTGCTCGTCTGGGCTATGGCTTAATGAGTAAAACAACCGATGTCACTTTGCCGATGATCGCCGAGTATTGCGATGTGTTCTACATCGGCGGAACAAAGGTTGGTGCGTTCTGCGGGGAGGCGGTGGTGTTCACCCGAAACAACATGCCCGCCCATTTCCTCACCACCGTGAAGCAGCATGGTGCCCTGCTGGCCAAGGGCCGTTTGCTGGGCATCCAGTTCGACACACTGTTCACCGACGATCTGTATTTCAAGATCAGCAAGCACGCGATTGAAATGGCAGAGCTCCTGAAAGACGGATTCCGCCGGAAGGGCCTTTCGTTTGCCTGGGAATCCCCCACCAACCAGCAGTTCATCGTGCTGGAGAATAGAGAGATGGAAAAGCTGCGAAAGCAAGTGGCATTCAGCTACTTTGAGAAGGCCGACGACCAGCACACCATCGTGCGATTTGCCACAAGCTGGGCCACCAAGGAAAGCGACATCGCGGCATTGTTTGAGCTGCTGGACTAGGGTTCGCGCGGCGTTCGGCCAACAGGCATGGGCTGCTGACATTCGATACCCGCTTAGAAACCGGTGGCGGCTCCCATCAGCAGACTGGAAAACGAGATGCGCATGCGTATCTCGTTTCTTTTATTGGGTTTACTGTTGGTTCCCGGTACCGGCCACACAACCGGCAGGAACCAGGCGCCGCGCCGCTACACCGCTGCCATCAGCGCCCGCCAGGTGCGCGGGCCAACCAAGCCGTCCACCACCAACCCCTGCGCCCGTTGGAAGCGCTTGACCGCCGCCTCCGTTTTGGCACCAAATACGCCGTCGATCGCCAAATCCTCACCCTGGTCGTTCAGATAGCGCTGTAGGGTCTTCACCATGTCACCATTGCTGCCCCGCCACAACAGAGGGGTATCCGGCCAAGGTACAGACG
>JAEYRA010000207.1 GCA_023409755.1 Bacillota bacterium | reverse complement strand
GGGGAAAGGGAAACGGGCCGAACGATGTCGGTTCGTGGCGGGTGTCTATACGCACAGGATACCGCAGTGCCTTCCACGAAAGGCTTCTGCCCCCTCACCATGTCAGAACCCATATGAGCAGTGGGTATGGAGCCGACCGACGGTTCATCCGGCGGGAGCAACCTGCAAGCATTCACAAACACCGCAGCAACACCCGCCCGTAAGCGAAACCGTTTCTTGAAGCCCCCCAATGAGCGCCGAAGCCAAGAAATCGCCCGGCGGCCTGTGCGCCGGGCGATCAACTACCAATAGATCAAGCTCTCCAAATCGCGTCAGTCGCCACAGCGGCCATGTGTACACTACCCTATCCATCATAGTGTAAGGTTCGTAGCGTGAGCCGACCGACGGTTCATCCGGCGGGAGGGAAACGAAGCCCGGCATGAGAGTCGCAGCAAACTCCTGCCCGAAGGCACGTCTCCCCTGTTAACCCCTGCACGACCAATGCATTCTGACGCCTCGCGGCGGCGTGTACGTCGCGGGGCAAAACTACTCTCATGACGAGCACCCCAAACTCGCGGCCGTCGCCATAGCGGCAGACGCGAACGGCCTAGCCGAGTGCCACGTCCAGCACCATCATCACAGCGAAACCCAGCAGCGTGCCGATCGTTGCCACATCGGAGTTGCCGGAGGTCTGCGCCTCGGGGATGAGTTCCTCGACCACCACGTAGAGCATGGCGCCTGCGGCGAAGGCCAGCGCGTAGGGCAGCAGGGGTTGCAGCACCAGCACGGCCGCCGCGCCGATGACACCGGCAATGGGTTCCACCAGGCCGCTGGCCTGGCCGTAGAGGAAGCTCTTGGTGCGGGAGAGACCCTCCCGCCGCAGGGGGATGGAGACGGCCGCACCCTCTGGGAAGTTTTGCAGCCCGATGCCCACCGCCAACGCCAGCCCGCCGGCCAGCGTGGCCGAAGGCAGCCCCGCCGCCGCCGCGCCAAAGGCCACGCCCACGGCCAGCCCCTCGGGGATGTTGTGCATGGTGATGGCCGTGACCAGCAGAATGCTGCGCTTCCAGTTGGAGGGCAGACCCTCCTGCTTGGCCTGGGGCACGCCGATGTGTACGTGGGGCAGCAGGCCGTCCGCCAGCTTCAGGAAGGCGCCACCCGCCAGGAACCCGATGAGAGGCGGCAGCCAGGGGATCTGGCCGGAGGCTTCGCTCATCTCGATGGCCGGGGCCAGCAGCGACCAGAAGCTGGCGGCGATCATGACGCCGGCAGCAAAGCCCAGCATGGCATCGAGCACTTTGCGGTTGATGGTCTTGAAGAAGAACACCATGCCCGCGCCCAGCGCCGTGACAAACCAGGTAAACCCGGTTCCAATCAGAGCCTGCAGTACGGGGCTCAATTGGGTGAAGGATTCAAACAAGGCAATCACCTCTATATGCCGTGCCGACAGCACAGCATGCATCTCTGATCCATTATACCCCAGAGATGGCTTGCGGGGAATGGAATCTAGACAGATGGCGTGGAAGACCCCCAATACCAGCAATTCCCTTTTTCATCGCCGACAGCGGTGGTATAATGCATGCTTGACGGGTTGTGGACGGCTGATTTGCCCAAGCCCCGCCACAGGGAGGCGCACACCCGCCCCCCAATCGAAGGAGGTACCTGTATGGCCAAGAAACTGAGGATCGGCATCATCGGCACCGGCGGCATCGCCCACAGCCACATGCGCAGCTATCTGGAGATGGACGACGTGGAAGTCGTGGGCGGCGCGGACATCATTCCGGGCAAGGCCGCTGCGTTCTTTGACGAGTTCGGCGTCAAAGCCAAGAGCTTTGACAACCACCGAGACCTCTTGAAAATGGACCTGGACGGCGTGTCGGTGTGCACCTACAACACCACCCACGCCGAGTGCACCATTGACGCGCTGAACGCTGGCCTCCATGTGCTGTGCGAGAAGCCCATGGCGGTGACCCTGGCCGACGGCGTGGCCATGGCCAAGGCCGCCAAGGCCACTGGCAAGATCCTGACGATCGGCTTCCAGCCCCGCTATGACCCCAACTCGGTCATGGTCAAGGACATCGTGCGTTCGGGCATCCTGGGCAACGTCTATTACATCCAGACCGGCGGCGGCCGCCGGCGCGGCATGCCCGGCGGTTCCTTCATCCGCAAGGACCAGGCCGGTGTGGGCGCGCTGGCAGACATCGGCTGCTATGGCCTCGATATGGCCCTCAATGCCGTGGGGTACCGCAAGCCCGTTACCGTGTCGGCCTATGCCAGCAACTATTTTGGCACCAACCCTCAATACCACCCCGAAGCGGACAAGTTCAGCGTGGACGACTTCACCGCCGCGTTCATCCGTTTTGAGGACGGCTTGGTGATGGACTTCCGCATGAGCTGGGCCATGCACATGGACACCATGGGCGACACGCTGTTCCTGGGCACCGACGCGGGTCTCAAGGTCAAGTCCCCCAACCTTGGCTCCCCCTGGGGCGGCGCGTGGGACGGCGGCATTGGCCCGGTGTTCCTGTATCGCGACGTCTGCGGGCAGCTGACCGAGACCTCCATCCCGATCAAGCCCGAGGCGACCAACCGTTTCTATCTGAAGTGCCGCGCCTTCTGCGACGCCATCAAGACGAACGGCCCCGCCCCCATCCCGTGGGAGGAGATCATCTACAACCAGGCCATCTGCGACGGCATCCTGCGCTCCAGCCAGGAGAAGAAGGAAGTCGCCATCGTCATTCCGACCATCTGACGCTTCGCTTTCGCGGCGACCGCCATTGGCGATCGCCGCGAACTTGGAGAGCTCGTCATGTATACAGTTGGGCCCCGCGCCGCGCATGTCGCCGCGGGGCTTTCTGTTGTGCTGCTCGTGCAGGGGTTTATGGGGGAGACGCCGCCTACGGGCGGGAGGGGTACGTGCCACGGGCAGGCAGCGTGGTGAACCCGCTCGCGGCTGCGGGGGAGTGGGCACGCCCAGCCTTTCGCAGTGCCACGGCAGACGATTCTTTGGAATCGTTGAGAGTGACGCGAGCAACGCGAAGTGTTGCGATGGGGCGGAAGATTCATCTACCTTTGCCCGTTCTCGGGGCTTGTAGACACGCTGTCCCGCTCGGCGCACTGTGTCGGGCGGCTTTTTGGTTGATACGCCAACGTAGCACACCGGAAGAAAACGACATTGATCCCGGCGGTCGGCAGCGTTTCCCAATGCCACGGGGCACACTCCGTCGAGTAACACCAGAGGGGCTGACGCGTATCCTCCCTGTGTCTGCATTGTCATCCCCGCCAAAACCGAGTACAATAAGTCATGGAAAAGGATGTATCAATCCGATGCCGATGGGAGGACGAAACATGTTGCCTCAAGTAGACTTCTTCGGATACCAGGTAACACGCCTGCTGCTGGGAGATAACCCCTTTAACGGACACAGCTACATCCCTGAAGTGCACAGCGGCGATGAGATGATGGACTACTACACCGCCGAGCGCTGCGTTGAGGTGCTCTTTGCCGCCGAGGAGGCCGGCATCAACACCTACGTCGCGCTCGGGGAGCCGTTCGTGCTGCGCATCATCCGCCAGTATCGAAACCAGGGCGGTAAGATGAACATCATCTTCCAGAGCTACCCCGCCATCGATATCGACACCAACCTCTCTATGATGATGAAGTGCGACCCGATTGGCATCTACCATCAGGGCGGCACTGCGGATTACTTCACAGAGATGAACCAGACCGACGAGCTTATTTCGCGCTTGCAAAAGATTAAGGCGGCTGGCGTTCCGGTGGGCCTGGGCACCCACGTGCCGGAGACGGTGCTCCAGTCCGAAGCGGAGAACTGGGGCGTCGATTTCTACATGACCTGCCTCTACAACGCCCGACGCACCCAGCGGGGGCAGCAGAGCGGCTTCATCACCGGTAAGCCCAAGTATCTTGTGTTCTATCCGGAGGACCGGCCCCTGATGTTTGACGTCATCCAAAAGGTGCAGAAGCCCTGCATCGCTTTCAAGATCTTTGCCGGTGGCCAGGCGTTCTACAACAAAAAACCGGAGGAGATTCCGGCCGTTGTCGAGGACTGTTTCCGGCAGGCTTACGACAACATCAAGCCCTGCGATATGACCTGCATAGGCGTGTTCCAGAAGTTCAAGGATGAGCTTCAAGAGGATGCGGACGCTGTACGCAGGATACTGGGGTAACAAGGAACCGCCGTGCTTAGCACGGCGGTTTCAGGCTGTCGACAAAGTCGCCAGCCTTTCGCGTCTGCCGCTGTTGCGACAGCCGCGATTTAAACAGCTTGTTCCCGTTATGGCTAGATCGGTCGCCGCACATGTCGCCGACAGATCACGAGTCGCAGCTCTCATACAGGGTTTCTAAGGATACGTGCGCCTGCGGGCGGAGCTTTTTTCTGCTCGTGCTCACCCTTCCCTTCCTCCCGCCGAATGAATCGGCGGGAGGTTCTTCTCCATTTGCTTGTACTAGGGGTTTGTAAACACTCTGAACCGCCGTGCGTCGCCAAGGCACACCGCCCAAGGCTTACCGCCATCGACTTTTATCAGTAAACCGGGCCGAGCCTGCTGGTTACGGATGGTTTATCGACCCAGGTAACTGGGAGAATTGCAAAAGCTGACGATTGCCAGAGCCCGTTTCAGCTGGACGAGGAAGCCGCGGCGCTGGCAGAAGCGGCTGCAGCTGCCGCCATGGCAGCCTGCTGGGCGATGACGATGTTGGTGATGCTGGTGGAAAGGGTGGCCTGCAAAATGCCCTCCTTGGCCCGGTCAACCGAATCCAGGGCGACGAGGCCGGCGCAGAACACCAACAGCTCCTGCCTGGAGACGGACCAGGGGCCGAACCCCTTCCTGGTGCGCAGCAGCTCGCTGGTCTCCGCCATCTGCCCGGCAATGGCGTCGGCGTCCTGCGCCAGCAGCGCCAGCACCCCGAGGGAGGAGAGGGTGTACACCCCGTCGAGCTTCAGCCCCCGGGCGCGCAGGGCTTCTCGCAGCGTCAGGACGCACCGTTCAGGACTCTCGTCGCCCCCAAGCACCAGAACCTGCGCCAGCGCTTGTACGCCGGTCCCACTGTGGAATTCGGGGCGCAGCGATTGGTAGAGCCGCTCAAGCCTCTCCACCCCGGCCGCGACGTCGATGTCCGAAAGGCCCAGCATCGCCGCATAGAGATAGTCGTCCTGCCCGGTCAGGAAACGGTGGTCCCGCTTCATGCCATCGAAAAACGCTTTTGCCCGTTCCACCCTTTCGGCGTATTCCGGCGGCGGGGCGTTGGCAGCGATCTGGAAGGCCGCAAGCACCAGGTGGTCGCAGGCCCCAAACCGAGCCTCCTTCATCCCCCGGTATACCTCAAGCGCACTGCCCAGCAGCCCGGTCCTGTCGTCGCTCAGCGAGAGCAGCGTAGCGACGGCCATTGCGGCGTTCCCCCGGAAGGAGGAGAACAGCCCGGTCTGCTCTTTGATGAGCGCGTGGCACTCCCGTATGGCCTTGGGGTCCGCTGCCTTGCCCTGTGCCGCGCAAAGAAACGCGGCCAGACGCGAGAGCATCGTGCTGCGCCACGGGAATTCCCGGCGGATCGCCTGTGTGTTGTCAGCAAACAAATCCAACCGCGCCTTGGCTTTCGGTTCCATCGCCATCCCCCTATGGAGTTCATTCTATAATTATAGCAGGCAATGGCTTTCAAAGCACACAAAGCTCCCGTCGTTTTGCACCAGAAAGCCCGCAGCCGCGAGCGGGTTCATCCCGCCGCGGCACGAAACAGTTTGTCTGTGGCACACATCCCCTCCCCGCGTGAGCGACGTTTCCCTTCGTTGAAACCTTGTACGAGCCAGGCAAACGAAAGCCCCGCGGCGCTTGCGCCCCCTTATGCCCGCATCCCAGGATGCATGGGCGAGCAGTGGCCAAAGGCCACGACCAGCCAGCGGGCTAGGGGAGTGTGGTGCACTCCCCTTTCGGGGGCTTGGTTGACGCCCTCCACGGCGTCTCAACATGCGCGGCGCGGGGCCAAGCTGTATTTGTAACGAGTTTTCTTGATCGGGGCTGTCGCCGAGGTGGCAGTCCCGAACATGCAACAAAGGCCTGCATTGCCTGCAGGCCCTTGTTGTAAAAGGAAGGAAGAAGTGGTCTGGTAAACTATGCGTTCAGGTCGAAGCCGGCCGCGTGCATCAGGCCTTTCATGTAGCCGATGCCATACAGGCGTCCGAGCACCTCATACCCGGGGTTGTCGTTGCTTTCGCCGTCCATCGTGGGCACATGGTCGGAGCGGATCGGCCCCTCATACCCGCATTCCTTGTAGGTGCGGATGATGGCGGGCTGGTCGTTCTGGCCGCACTCATGGAACGTCTCGTGGAACTTTTCGGGCGTGCCGACAACGTCACGGAAGTGGACGAAGAACAGCTTGTTGTCGGCGGTGAAGTTGCGGATCATCGTGGGGATGTCCTCCCCGGCGGTGGCCATGGTGCCCGCGCACAGGGTGATGCCGCTGTTGGCGCTGGGCACGAGCTCAATGGCTTTGCGCATGGCTTCGGCGTTCACGAGGATACGCGACACCCCGCGGATCGGAGAGATCGGCGGGTCGTCGGGGTGCAGCGCCAGCTTGACGCCGCATTCCTCGGCCACCGGCACAATGGCCGTCAGCATGTATTTGAGGCCATCCCAGAGCTGCTCCTCGGTGATGATGCCAGCCTCGGTCAGCGGGGCGTTGGCCATGACCGCGTGGTCGTAACCGGTCGCCAACGCGCCGCCGCGCACGGGGATGTCCATGGACGTGCGGAACCAGTTGAACTGGGCCATGAAATCATAGCAATAGATCGGGATGCCGACGCGGCCCATGTTACGGATGAGGGTGATGACCGACTCGACTTCCTCATCCCGGCCGGGCAGACCGCGCTTGACCTTCTCCACCGGGGGGCGGGACTCGACAACCAGCGGGGTAATGCCGAAATCGCGGTAGTGCTGGGCCATGCGGAACATGGGCTCATAGTCCCAGGGCTTTTCACTGTCTTTGTCGGGGATGCCCAGACCGGTCACCGCGTATTGAATGCCCATCTGTGCGGCCAGCCGCCACAGGCGGTTGGGCTTGGACCCCAGGAATTCTGCAACCTTCATGTGGGGAATCCTCCTTTGTCGGCTTGGAAAAGAGGGAATGGGCACACCCTCCGGCGGCCCATTCCCTGTGGATGCGAGGTGACTGGGATTACTTGCCCGAAACCTGCGCCTGAACCTGGTCAGCCAGCTTGATGATGTTGTCATAAGCCTGCTCGACGGTCTCGGAACCGAACATCAGGTTTTCGATCTCGGTCTTGTAACCGGCGGTGAAGTCCTGCCAGTTGGGCGCGGCGGCATAGAAGGGCAGCGCCTTGTCAAGACAGGTGGCCAGCAACTCCTTGCCCAGGATGGAACCGGCGGTCATGGTGGACTCGATCGACTTGTACACGTCGTCCGAGATCGGGATACCACGGGTGGTGCCCAGAATCTTGCCGGCGTCCAGGTCGGAGATGAACCACTTCATGAACTCCTTGGAAGCATCCAGGTTCTTGGAAGAAGCGGAAGCCGAGAAGAAGATGGTGGACTGAGCCCAGCCGCCGCCGGCAGAACCGGTGGGCAGGCTGACAACGCCAACGGAACCGGGGAGGAGAGACTCAAGGGCGTTGACGGAACCGACGGTGGCGCCGCGGGTCATGACCTTGCCGGAAGCCATCGGGTCGGCCTGAGCGTCGTTCTCCTTGAATGCGGCCTGAATCTCAGCCGGCGGGACGACGTTGTTCTTGGAGAAGTCGACCATCTTGTTGTAGAAGGTCATCCACAGATCCTTGTCGATGGTGTAGCTCTTGCCGTCTTCGCTGAAGATCGGGCCCTTGCCATTGGCGGTTTGATAGAACTGATAGTCGTCCCAGGTGCCGCCGCCGAAGGCGATGCCCCACTTGTCGTCGGGCAGCTTGCTGCGGCATTCCTCGGCGAAGGCAAAGTACTGGTCATAGGTCCAGCCGGTGGTGGGGGCGGTGATGCCGTACTGCTCCAGAGCCTTGCTGTTAAATGCCATGCCCTGGGCATTGTGGGACAGCGGAATGCCATACAGCTTGCTGTCGATCTTGATGTTCTCCAGCACCTTGTCCGGCACGATGCCAAGCAGGTCCACGCCGCTCAGGTCAGCCAGCACGCCCTTGGAGACGTAGTCGGCGATGTAAGCGCCGTCCATCTGCAGGACGTCCGGCAGGGAGTTGGAGGCCACCAGCGTGGGCAGCTTGGTCCAGTAGCCGTCCCAGGCGGTGTACTCGGCCTTGAACTGGATGCCGGTCTTCTTGCTGTAGGCGTCCAGGGCGGCCAGGGTGGCGGTGTGGCGCTCGTCAGGACCCCACCACATGATGCTCAGGGTGGTGCCGGCGCCGTTGCTGTTGTCAGCGGAGGCAGCCGGAGCCGAGGCTTCGGCCGAGGAGGCGGCCGTGGCGCTGGCGGCAGGCGTCTGCGTCGCGCAGCCAGCCATCAGCGAGCCCATGACCATCACCAGGGCCAGCAACCAGAAGGTAAGCTTTTTGTTCATGATGTACCCCTTTCGTTGTGTGCTCTATGGAAACGCCGTTTTGTTCCGACGCAACCTAGACTAACCTTTGAGACCGGTGGTGGCAATGCCCTCCACAAAGTGTTTTTGCGCCAGCATGAAGATGATGGCCGAGGGGATGATGGACAGGAGCGACATGGCCAGCAGCTCTCCCCATTTGATTTCGAATTGGTCGATGAACATGCGCAGCGCCAGACCAACGGTGAACTTATCCGGGGAGGAGAGGTAGAGCATCTGGCCGAAGAAATCGTCCCAGCTCCACAGGAAGGTGAAGATGCCCACGGTGACTAGCGGCGCCTTGATGAGCGGCACGATGATGCGGAAGAAAATCGTGAAGATGTTTGCTCCGTCGATCTTGGCCGCCTCGTCCAGATCCCTGGGAATGCCGCGCACGAACTGCACCACCAGGTAGATGAAGAACGGCGTGCCGAAGTAGTAGGGCAGGACCAACGGAATGTAGGAGTTGACCAGGCCCAGCTTGTGGTAGTAGATGTACTGGGGCACGATCGTCACCTGACCGGGCAGCATCATCGTAATCATCAGGAGCGTGAAGAGCAGGTTGCGGCCCTTGAAGCGCAGACGCCCGAAGCCGAAGCCGCAGATGGCCGCCGAGCAGACCGAACCGACCACGTTGAAGAGCTCCATCGTCAGCGTGTTGCGGAAGTAGGTCGTAAAGGTGTACTGGCCGTTGGACCTCCAGCCGTTGATGTAGTTCTCCCACACCGGATGGGACGGGAAAAGTGTGGGCAGGCTCATTTCGGCCATCGGCTTGAGGCTCGCGCCGACCCACCAGATGACCGGGTAGATCATGATGAGCGAGAACACGAGGAGGAACAGATGGCGGCCGATGGCGGAAGCGGTCTTCTTCGCTTTGCGTTGTTTCAGTTTCGGGTTTGGCATGGATATTGCGCTCATTTGCTCCCTCCGTCTTCGTAGAACACCCATTTTTTGGAGAAGTAGAAGTTCAACGCTGTGACCACGCCCACCATGAGCAGCATGATCCATGCCAACGCAGAGGCATAACCCATCTGATAGCGGGTGAACGCCTTCTCATAGAGGAACAGCGCGTAGGTGTAGGTGGCGTGGGCCGGGCCGCCGTTGGTGATGACGAAGGCCTGGGTGAACATCTGGAAGGCGTTGATGATGCTCATCAACAGATTGAAGAAGATGACCGGCGAGAGGATGGGCAGCGTGACGTGGCGGAACTTGTGCCAGCGGCCCGCGCCGTCAATCTCGGCGGACTCGTAGAGGTCAGCGGGGATGCCCTTCAAGCCCGCCAGGAAGATGACCATCGTGGACCCGAACTGCCAGGCATACAGCAGGATGAGCGTGCCCAGCGCTGTTTTGGGGTTGGAGATCCACCCCATGCCATCAATGCCCAAGTAGGACAGCAGCTTGTTGACGAAGCCGTCCAGCGCGAACATGTTGCGCCACAGGGTGGCCACGGCCACCGACGCGCCGATGAGGCTGGGTACGTAGAACATGGTGCGGTAGATGGACATGCCCTTGATCTTCTGGTTGAGCAGCATGGCCACCATGAGCGACATGGTCAGGCGTACCGGCACACCGATGACGACGAACGTCAGCGTTACGCCCAGCGACTTGCGGAAGTCACGGTCGTTGACCAGGATGTTGATGTAGTTCTTGGCACCCACCCAGACCGGTTCGGCCAGCAGTGAATAGTCGGTGAACGACAGGTACAGCGACCGAACGATTGGATAGAGCGTCAGGAGGAGAAACCCGATCACCCAAGGCAGAACGAACAGATAGGCCGCCCAGCCGTCGTCGTCCCGCACCTTCCGGTTTCGGCGTTTGGGGGGGTGTGGCCGTTTGATGGATGTAATTTCCTGTGACATGATGCCCTCGCCTTCTGTATTTTCTACTTTCTAGTTCCGCCCTGTTGGGGGGAACCAGGCCGATGAATCGGGATCAATGAAGAAACGCCGAAGGCGTTCCCGCTCGCGTTCGCATGCCGATGTTCCACAAAAACAAGGATTGTTCCATGGGGAAATAGATTGCTATTTCCAGTACCCTCGCTTGGCACGTCAAAGTGTCTTTTTGTGGCTTGTGCTGTATCAGTGCAAGCCGGGCAAAAAGAATGCGACGTTTTTGGGGCCGCCTTGAATCATTCGCATTCTCACATATCAGGCGCTCCTTCGCAATTGGAGAGAAACCTACTTTAATATTTCAATCCAATTGACTGTCTAGACGAAAGCGCCAAAAACGTGGGGTGGAATTTGGAAGTGGAACCAATGCCGCTTTCCACAAGGGAACGGTGCGCGTTGCATCCATGTGTGCGGCTCCGGGCTGTCCGCCCGTTGTCCAGGGGGAGGGGATGGGTATAATACCCTCAGGTGGTGACAATTGATGGATACTCTTTGGGATTCGTTCAACAACCTGTTTGTACGCGGCTTCTGGTCGGCGTTGGTGGTGGCGGCGGTGGTGGTGACGCTGGCGTGGGTGGTCATACGCCTGCTGCGGCGGGCGGCCGAGAGCGTGGTGCGCCGCGGCAAGATGGACGCCACCAACCTGACGTTCTCGCGCCGGGTGTTCAATGCCATCATCATTGTGGTGGCGGTGCTCATCATCAGCATGCAGGTCAAGTCGCTGCAGAATCTCTCCAAATCGCTGCTGGCAAGCTCCGGCGTGGTGGCGGTCATCGTGGGCTTTGCCGCCCAGCAGGCCATGGCCAACATCGTGGGAGGGTTTTTCCTGTCCATCTTCCGGCCCTTTGCCATTGGGGACCGCATTCGCATCGTCGGCCAGGACGTCAACGGCGTGGTGGAGGACATCTCCCTAAGGCATACGGTGGTTCGTAATTTTGATAACAATCGCGTCATCGTGCCCAACAGCGTGATGAATTCGTCCATCCTGGAGAACGCCCAGTACCACGACGGCAAGAACGCCAAGCCACTGGACATCCGGGTGGACGGCGAGGCGGACGTGGAGCGGGCGATGGAGATCGTGGCCGAGGAGGCACTGGCCCACCCCAACTTCCACGACAACCGCAGTGAGCAGGAGATTGCCGACGGTGCGCCGCCGTTGGTGGTGCGCCTCGTCCAGTTTGATGAAACCGGTGCAACGCTGCGTACCGTGCTGTGGGCGAAGGATGAGGGTGCCGGTTATGTGATGCGATGCGATCTGCTGCAGAGCATTCGCCGGCGGCTGGTAGCCGAGGGGATCGCCCTGCCGCGGGTGCGGCGATTGGTGACAATGGAGGAGGATGGTGCGCCACAGGCTTGACCGGGCAGGATGCACGCCCTATAATGGCGAATAGAACGAGTGTTTGCCATTGGAGGGAGGACTTGCCATGTTGATGCGAACGTTCCCGAGAACTGGGATTCCGGTGAGCTCTGTGGGTCTGGGGGCGGAACACCTGACAGGGGCCGGGCGGCAAACGACCATCGACGTCGTCCACGCGGCCATTGACCACGGAATGAACTACATGGATCTGTTTATGCCCGACGCCGGTGTGCGCGATTGGATTGGCGAGGCGCTTCGCGGCCGGAGGGACAAGATGCTGGTGGCCGGGCACCTGGGCTCGGTGCTTGCCGGCCAGCAGCCCGATCGCACCCGGGATGTCGCCCGCAGCGAGGAGCACTACAACGACCTGCTGCGGCGGCTGAACAGCGACTACGTGGACCTCGCCATGTTCTTCTTTGTGGATACGATGGAGGATGCCGACGCCTGCCTGGACCCGAAGGGTCTGCTGGGGTTGGCCGAGCGGCTGAAGCGCGAGGGCAAGGCGCGGATGCTGGGCTTCTCCTGCCATGTGCCGGCGGTGGCGTCGCGGCTTGTCGCCACCGGGCTCTTTGACGCCATGATGTTCAGCCTGAACCCGGCGTTCGACCTTATGCCGTCGGACTTTTCCATCGACGACCTCTTCAGCGACAAGGTGGGCGAGGTTGCATCGCGCCCGGCGGCCATGAACCCCGAGCGGCTGGCCCTCTACCGCCAGTGTGAGGAGCAGAAGACCGGCATCGTGGTGATGAAGGGATACGGCGCGGGGGCGCTCCTGAAGGTGCCCGGCATGACGCCCGAGCGATGCCTGCATTACGCACTGACACGCCCGGGGGTGGTGACGGTGGCCGCCGGCTGCCGCACCGTGGCCGAGGTGGAGGCCGCCGCTCGCTACGCCGACGCGACCGATGAAGAGCGGGACTACACCGCCGTGGTCAAGACGTCCCAGTGGAACGCCGACGGCCTGTGCATGTATTGCAACCACTGCCTGCCCTGCCCGTCAACCATCGACGTGGCGGCGGTGACGCGGCTGCTGCACCGCTGGGAGGACGGCGACCACAGCGCCGCTGCCGAGTACGCCAAGCTCACCGCCAACGGCGGGGACTGCATCGCCTGCGGCGACTGCGCGAGCCGCTGCCCCTTTGGGGTGGACAGCGTGGGCAACATGGCCCGGGCCCACCTCCTGATGGCCGGGGCCCGCTGACAACACCAAAGGAGGAACGGCAATGAACCTGGAACTCAAGGGCCGGGCGGCGCTGGTTAACGGCGCCAGCTCCGGCATTGGCGAGGCGGTGGCCCGTGCGCTGGCCGCTGAGGGTGTCAATCTCATCCTTTGCGCCCGTAATGGCGAGAAGCTGGCCGCCAAGGCCGCGGCCATCGCCGCCGAGTTTGGCGTGCAGGCTGTGCCCCATGCCGCCGACGTGGCCGCCGAGGATGCGGCTGCCGGGGCCGTGGGGGAGGCGCTCGCCCGCTTTGGCCGGCTGGACATCCTGCTCAATAACGGCGGTGGCCCGCCTGCCGGGCGCTTTGACACCCTGAACGAGAGCCAATGGAAGGACGCGGCGGATCTGCTGCTGATGAGCGCGGTGCGCTTTACCCGCGCGGTGCTGCCGGCCATGAAGGCCGCCCATTGGGGCCGCATCCTCAATGTGTCGTCGGTGTCGGTCAAGGCCCCCATTGACAACCTGATGCTCTCCAACAGCCTGCGGGCGGCGGTCATCGGCTTTGCCAAGACGCTCTCCACCGAGGTCGCGCCCTATGGCATCACCGTCAACAACCTGCTGCCCGGGCGCATCCACACCCCGCGGCTCGATTACCTGGCCGAGCAGAACGCCAAGAACGGCGGCACCGCCCAGCAGGTCTTTGAAGGTTGGGTCAGCGAGATCCCCATGGGCCGCCTGGGCGAACCCCAGGAGGTTGGTGCGCTGGCGGCCTTCCTGGCGAGCCCTCTGGCGGGGTACCTCACGGGCCAGTCCATTGCGGTGGACGGAGGGCTGCTGCGCAATTTGTACTGAGAAGGATGAGCAGAGGATCCCCGGTGGTGACCGGGGATCCTCTGCCATTGGGAGGAAACAATGAGGTGGTTGATCAGCAACGCGACGATTGCCGATGAAACAGGCGCGAAGCAGCAAGCAAACATCCTGATCGAAGACAGAACCATCGCCAGGGTATCCAGTGAGAACATCGATGTCCCCGTTTCTCAGGAGTATGATCTTCGGGGGTATACCCTCCTGCCGGGCTTTATCCATACCCATGTGCATCTCATGGATTGCTATGATGGGTTCAATGAGGAAAAGCTTCGCCTGTGGTTGATGGCGGGCATCACCCAGCTCAAGGATCAAGGCATTTTGTCTCGCTACACGGCCGGCGATGCGGTTGCCTGGCGGGAGCGGTGCAAAAAGACGCACATGTTCCCCGGCATTGCTGTGTGTGGTAAGTATATTTCTTCCGTCAACGGGTATGGAGGAATTGACCCCATTGGGGTTACGACGCAGCTGCAGGCGAGAGACGCTGTGAAGCGGCAGATTGACGAAGGGGTCGACCACATCAAAATCGCGCTGGACGAAGGGTACGATCCATACACCAACAGCCTGGAGCTTCTCTCTGCGGAGATTTTGGAAGCCATCTGCGACGAAGCGCATCGGCATGGCAAGAAGGTTTCGGCCCATGTCAATCGCAGCGACAAGCTGGAGATCCTTTTGAAAGCCGGAATTGACGAAGCCGCCCATGTGTGCTTTGACCCCATCCGGCAAGAAACCCTGGAGTACATGGTCAGCAATGGAATTGCCCTCACACCCACGTTGAGCGTGTACGGGGAGATTTTGGCCAACTGGGGTGCGCCGTTGCTGTATGGCGCCATGGAGAATGTGAAGCGGTTTGCCGATCTGGGTGGCATCCTTGGCCTGGGGAATGATTACATGCAGGACAAGGCCCCCTGGACACCGGTCGGCATGCCCATGATGGAGATGGAACTGCTGCGCAAAGCCGGTCTTTCCATGGTGCAAATCATCAACGCTGCAACCATCGGAGGGGCTAAAATCCTGGATAATGAGAGCATCGGAAGAATTGCCCCCGGCTGTGCGGCCGATCTCATCGCCGTCAAGGGAGATCCCTATGAGATCCCCTATCTGCTCTCCCACATCTGCTTTGTCATGAAGGATGGCATTGTCGTCAAGAACAGCTGAAGCACCCGGTGCCCTGCTGGGTGCTCACGGACGATTACAAAACTCCTGCGCATACCGCGCAGGAGTTTTGTGCTTCACGCGTTGCCCATGGGCAATGCTGTTGTATTGTGGGGATCAGTACTTCCCGAACTCCCCTTCCTCCAAGGCAATGCGGGGGCGTGCACCGCCCCGGGGCAGCGCCTTGGCGGTGGGGGCGGGGGCTTTGTGGGTGGCGGTCGCCTCGCCGCGCAGGTGGAAGCGGCCCACCATCTCCTTGAGGAGCTCCGCCTGGCTGGAGAGTTCTTCGCTGGTAGCGGCACTCTCCTCGGCGGTGGCGCTGTTGGTCTGCACCACCTGGGCCACTTGCTCAATGCCGCGGCTGACCTGAACGGCAGCGGAGGCCTGGGCGTTGCTGGCGCTGGCGATGCCCGCCACCAGGTCGCTGGCTTCCTTCACGTCGCTCACGATCTTGCCGAAGGCCTGGGAGGTCTCACTGGCCAAGTGGGAACCGGCCTGCACCCGGTTGATGGCGGTCTCAATCATGTCGGTCGTCTCGCGGGCGGCGGAAGCGCTGCGGGCGGCGAGGCTGCGCACCTCCTCTGCCACCACGGCGAAGCCCTTGCCATGTTGGCCGGCACGGGCCGCTTCCACGGCGGCGTTCAGGGCCAGCAGGTTCGTCTGGAAGGCGATGTCGTCAATGACCTTGATGATGCGGTGAATGCTGGCGGATGCCTCTTTGATCTCGTCCATCGCTGTCACCATGGCCTGCATGCGCCCGCTGCCTTCCTGGGCGTCATGGCGGGCACTCTGGGTCAGGTGGCTGGCATGCTCGGCGTTCACGGCGTTCTGCCGGGTCTGCTCGGCAATGCTGGCGACCGAGGCGTTCAACTCCTCAATGGCGGCGGCCTGTTCGGTCGCGCCCTGGCTCAGGGCCTGGCTGCCATCGCTGACCTGGGAGGTGCCGGCGGCCACCTGTTCGGCGGCGGCGTTCACCCGGCCCATGGCCTCGTTGAGGGAATCGGTGATGGCGTTGATCGACTCCTTCACGGCCAGGAAGTCGCCGCGGTAGGCCCGGTCAATGGACACATCCAGGTTGCCGGCCGACAGTTCCCCCAGCGCGTGGGAGATGTCGTCGATGGTGGCGCGGATGGTGCTCACGCTCTCATGCAGGTGCTCGCTGATGCGGGTGTAGACCTCGTGCAGCTCCCGCGTTTCTTCATCGGCGGGGGCGGGGCTCATGTCACAGGTCAGGTTGCCGCTGGCCAGGCGCTCTAGGTTGTCCACCAGCTTGGCCACCTCAGCTTCCTGGTAGCGGGCACGCTTCTCCTCGGTGCGCTGGGTCGTCTTGCTTTCTGTGATGTCGGTGGCGATCTCCAACGCGCCGATGATCTCGCCGTTTCGGTCACGAATCGGCGCTCCGCTGTAACCGATGTCCATGGTCAGGGTATATGTGGGCCTGCCGATGGTCTCGGCGTACTGGGGTTTGCCGGTTTCCACAGCCTTCTGGCAGGCGCACTGGTCGGTTCCGCAGTGTTCGGTCTTGAACACCTCGTAGCATTTCATACCCAGCAAGTCCGCCGGTTCCTTGCCGATGACGGTGGCCGCGGCGGCATTGGCATATTGGATTTCACAGGTCAGGTCCTTGATGATAAAGGGCGTGGGGATGCGGTTGAAGTGGCTCACCAGCGTGTCTACTACGTCGTTCATCCCCTCGATGATCTGACGGTATGCGCCTTGGTGGGCGTTGGCGTCGGCGCGGGTCAGCAGTGCGCCGCGCACGGCTGCATCGGTCAGCCGGTCGGCGTCCGTCAGCATGGCGCGGAAGGATTGGATGACCTGCAGGAAGGCATGGGCCAGCACGCCGGTCTCGTCCTTTCGCGTCGTATCCAACTCGACGTCCAGGTCACCGGCGGCAATGCGCTTTGCGGCGGAGACAACCCTGGTGATGGGCTGCACGATGCTGCGGGAGACCAGCAACCCCAGCCCCAGAGCCACCAGCACCGAAAAGGCCACCACGATGATGAGCACCGTGCGCATGGTTTCAATCGTCTGGTGCAGGGTGGTCATGCGATTCTCGCCATTGGTGACCTTGATGTGAAAGAGTTCGTCCAAACTGGCGTCAGCAGCGGTGGTCACGGTTGCGGCTTCGCCATTGAGCAGAGCCCGTGCTTCCTGGTCTTTGCCGGCTAGGGAAAGGGTAACAATCTGGTCGCGTACGTTGCGGTAGCCTTGCAGGTTGGTCAGGGCCTCCTCGTAGACGGCCCGGGTTTCAGCGGTGGCGATCGTCGCCTCAAATTTCCCCATCATTTCGTCAATGGTGGCGTCGTTATCCTTGTAGGTGTCATTGAAGGCAGCTCGCTTTTCGATGTCCGGCTCCAGCAGCTGGTCGCGTACGGCGATTCGCATGCTCATGAAGGCCATTCTGGCCGAACCCATGTAACCTTGTGCCATGCCGTAGTTGCGGTAGAGGGTTTCGCTCTGGGTGAAGGATTGGGACATGGCCATAGTGCCAAGGGTTCCGGCTACTGCTGTAATGGCTGCGATTACGAGAAAGGCTGTGATGAGTCGGGTACCGATTTTCAGGTTGCCCAGCAACTTCATTGAATACCTCCATCCTTTTGTCGTGTGGTTGGTGCGTCTCTCCGGTGACGGGGATGGCAGGTGGCGCAATGCGGGGACAACTGCCACATCCCCTGGTTTCGGGGCCGTCGTGCCAGGTGCAAGAGTAATCCAGCTTAATAGATGCCCATTGTGATACATATTTAACATATAAGTTAAGTTTTTAACATTTGTTTGAATTTTGTTGAATTGCGCCGAACACTGACCGGCGGTATAATGCCATGGAATGCTGCAAAGGAGGCGCGCGCAATGAAGCCGTTTCTGGATGAGGATTTCCTGCTGGAGAGCGAACCCGCCCGCCGGCTCTACCACGGGGTGGCCGAGGGTCTGCCCATTGTGGATTACCACTGCCACCTCAATCCCCGGGAGATTGCCGAGGATCGGCGCTTTGCCAACCTGGCCGAGGCGTGGCTCCATGGTGACCACTACAAGTGGCGGGCCATGCGCCTGTGCGGCGTGCCCGAGCGCCTGGTGACCGGCCCGGCCGATGACTACGAGCGGTTCCTCGCCTGGGCAGACACGGTGCCCAAGCTTGTGGGCAACCCGCTCTTCCACTGGACACATCTGGAACTCAAGCGCTACTTCGGCATCAGTGAAGTGCTGACGCCGGCCACGGCCCCCGACATCTGGCGGCGGGCCAATGAGGTGTTGGCCCAGCCGGAGATGAGCGCCCGCGGCCTCATCCGCCGGTCGGGGGTCAAGGCCCTCTGCACCACGGACGACCCGGCTGACACGCTGGAGTGGCACCATGCCATCGCCGCCGACCCGGCGGCCCCCTGCCGGGTGCTGCCCACCTTCCGCCCCGACCGCGCCCTGGGGGTGGAGAAGGCGGATTGGAATGACTACCTGAATGGCCTGGGACGGGCCGCCGGTCGTGCCATAGGCACCTGGGGGGATCTGCTGGCCGCGCTCGATGAACGCCTGGCGTTTTTCCACGAGGCGGGCTGCCGGCTCTCCGACCATGGATTCACGGCCCTGCCCTATGTGGCTGCCACCGACGATGAGGCCGCTGCGGCCTTTGCCAAGGCCCGGGCAGGCGGCGTGCTCAGTGACCGGGAACGGGATGGTTTCAAGACGGCGCTGCTGCGCCACCTGGCCCGGGGCTATGCCCAGCGGGGCTGGGCCATGCAGCTGCACGTAGGCGCCAGCCGCAACAACAACACGCCCAAGTTCCGCGTCCTGGGGCCGGACACCGGCTACGACGCCGTGGCCGACGCCCCGCTGGCCGACCACCTTTCGGCACTGCTCAATGCGCTGGAGGAGGAAGGCGCGCTGCCCCGCACCATCCTCTACACCCTGAACCCCAAGGACAACGCCGTCATTGCCGCGCTGACCGGGGCCTTTGCCGGTGAGGGTATCCCCGGCAAGGTGCAGTTTGGCTCGGCCTGGTGGTTTGCCGACCACAAGCCCGGTATGGAGCAGCAGATGACCGACCTGGCGACGATGGGGGTGCTGCGGCTCTTCGTGGGCATGCTCACCGACTCGCGCTCCTTCCTCTCCTACACCCGGCATGAGTATTTCCGCCGCATCCTCTGCAACCTGGTGGGCGGCTGGGTGGAGCGGGGCGAGTGCCCCGATGACCCTGCCATCCTGGAGCCGTTGATCCGCGGTATCTGCCATGAGAACGCCGAAGCATATTTCCAGTTTTAGGAGGACCCAATGACCGAAAAGACCCGCCGGCGCGGGGCGATAGCCCTCATTGCCATCGTCTACGCCACCATGCTGATGTTTGGCCTGGTGGAGAACATCAAGAGCGTGGCCTACCCGCTCATCAAAGGAGAGTTTGCCGCCAGCTACAGCGCACAGGGCGGGCTGGTGTCGGTGTCGTGGTTTGGTTACGTCATCTTCTGCATGGCGGCGGGGTTTTTCCAGCACCGCTTTGGTGGGCGCAACACGCTGCTGATGGGTTACGGCCTGGTCATCGCGGGGGCGGCCGCCACGCTGGCAGCCCCCAGTTTCTGGGCCGTTTCGGCCACCATGATCATCATCAACATGGGCTTTGGGTTCTTCGAGGTGGGCACCAACGCCCTGGGCACCCGGCTCTTCACCACCCGCACGGCGCTGATGATGAGCCTCATGCACTTCTTCTACGGCTTTGGCGCCATCGCCGGGCCCAAGGCCGCGGGCCTCATGATCGGCACGCTGTCCTTCGGCTGGCGGCAGGTGTACCTGGCGATCATCATCCCCCTGGGGCTGCTGTTCCTGTTCATCCTGACCCGCCGGGGGCACGAGACCGCCGTGGACGACAAACCGGTGCCCGGCGCACTCACGTTTTGGGGGGCCTTCCGCACGCCGCTGGTGTGGGTGTTTGCGCTCACCCTTGGGTTTATGGAGGTCGTGGAGTTCGGCGCGGCCAACTGGGGCGGCCTGCACCTGAAGGATGTCTACGGCCTGAACCCCGAGACGACCGGAGCCACGTTCGTGTCGGCGTTCTATGTGCTCTTCACCCTGGCGCGGCTCTTTGGCGGGCTGGCGGTGGAGCGCCTGGGCTATGTGCGCAGCCTGTACATTTCCATCGGCGGCACACTGCTGGTGTATCTTGTGGGCTTCGCTCTGGGGCTGCGCGGCATCTGGGTGCTGCCGGTCAGCGGGCTTTTCATCGCGGTGATGTGGCCCACCATGCTGGCCGTGGCCATGAAGGCATTCGGCTCCGACGCGCCCAACGCCACCAGCGCCATCATCACGCTCTCCGGGGCCGTCAACGGCGTGATGCAGTGGGTCATTGGGCTCATCAACCAGGGCGTGGGCGAGGCCTGGGGCTACCGCAGCTGCATTTTCTGGTCTGTCATCATGCTGGCGGCCATGGTCCTGCTGCAGTGGTGGTTGAAGGCCCGGCCCTACCGGCTGGGTGGGCAGGAGGTGCAGCATGGCTGACCTGACCCAAAGCATTCGGCAGGAACTGATGGACCACGGGGCCGACCTTGTGGGGTTTGGCGACCTCACAGCCCTTCCGGTGGAGGCGCGGGAGAATTTGCCCATCGGCATCTGCGTCGCGGTCAAATACCCGCGGGAGATCATCCGCGGCATTGGGGACGCGCCAACCAGGGAGTACTACGACCACTACAACAGCCTCAACGAAACGCTTGATGCCCTGGTGACCTTTGGGGCGGAGACCTTGCAGGCGCGGGGGTACCGTGCCACGGCCCAGACGCGTGCGTTTGTGCAGCAGTTCGAGACCGAGCAAGACACCCGGCTGCCCCACAAGACGGTTGCCACCCGCGCCGGGTTGGGCTGGATAGGAAAGAGCGCCCTCTTTGTGACCCGGGAGTATGGCTCGATGATTCGCCTTTCCACCATTCTGACCGACGCGCCGCTGGCTGTGGGCCAGCCCATCGACACCTCCCTGTGCGGCGCGTGCACCGCCTGCACCGAGGCCTGCCCGGCAGGTGCGGTCTCCGGAAAGCCGTGGTCCGTCGGCATGGCCCGCGAGGACTTCTTTGACGCCGCTGCCTGCCGCCGCGTGGCCAGGGAGCGTTCCCTGCGCAGCTTTGGGGTGGAGATCACGATCTGCGGCAAGTGCATCGAGGTTTGCCCCTGGACAAGGCGGTATCTGAACGGGGCCTGCTGAGGGGATGGGTGCTTCCCGTGCGAGGTGGCGCACCGGCGGCCCTGCCGTGGCCCTTCTGGGGCGGCTCTGACAGCAGAGACAGCGCCATTTGAAGCGACGGTGCAATGGAGGGACGCAGATGGAGCGAAAGACGGTGTGGTTGGTTGGGTTTCGCTGGCTGACCTCCGGTGTGTACGAAGCTCAGCTGGAAAAACTGGCCCGACAGGGTTGGCGGTTGGGGCCTCTGGGGCGTTGGAGCAGCCTGCGCATGACCTTTGTGCAAGACGAGCCCCGGCA
>JAEYRA010000082.1 GCA_023409755.1 Bacillota bacterium | reverse complement strand
TTTCATATGGGGTGTTCGGCGGCATTGGGACATGCCTGCTTTCCCGTGGAGGCGCGCCTGCGGGCGGGAGGTGGTGCGTGCCACGGGCGGGCTGTGGTGCGCCTCGGCCGGGTGACCCGGCTCTCGGCTGCCGGGATGGCTTCGTATAGGGTTCGGAATTTGGCTTTCATATGGGGTGTTCAACAGCATAGATCGAGCATACTTTGATGAGATGCCGCTGTGGGCGGGAAGGGTGCGCCCTTCGGGTCTTGTTTGCAACGTCCGGCCAGCACGTGTTCGGGTGGCTGCGGGCCATCCTTGCATGTGGAGGCGGGGCATCGCAATCGGAGTGTGTTTGTGATATGATGCACCAAAACAAATAGGAGGTGTTGACAATGAAACGACGCCTGCTTGTCGTGGCATGCCTGCTTGCTCTGTGTGCCGTGTTGCTGGCCGGGTGCATTCCAGGTGACGGATCGTACGAAACTGACCCTGCCGGCTTCTTTTCCGGCGTGTGGCATGGGTGGGTGGCGCCGGTGTCCCTCGTCATCGGTATCTTCAACCACAACATCCGGGTGTATGAGCCCATCAACACCGGCTGGTGGTACGATTTCGGGTTCTACATCGCCGTCATCTCCGGCTTTGGCGGGCTGTCGCTCAGCCGCCATGCCGCTCGCCGCCGTCACCGCGACGACTGATCACCGTATCTAATTGGGAGTGGTAATGTTGGACTCACTCAATGTTGTGATCTCGGCGGAAAGCCCGTTTTCCGCCGATGCCGTTTCCCTCATGGAGGAACTCTCGCAATGCCTCCAGGACATCACGGGGGATGGCGGGAAGAACTCATTTGACGCGAATGATGTATGCAATGACAGAGCGATATTTGCTGTCGCCAGGAATCAAAAGGGCGAGGCAATTGGCTGTGGCGCTTTCCGCCCGATGGATCAGGCAACAGGCGAAATCAAAAGAGTGTACGCCAAGGACAAAGGCCGGGGGATTGGGAAGCTGATCCTTTCTTATCTTGAACATCAGGCACATGAGATGGGATATCGGACGCTCCGTGCAGAAACGCGTATGGTTAATTCGGAAGCCGTCTCGTTTTATGAACGAAGCGGATATAGAAAAATTCCGAACTATGGGAAATACGCAGGCCGAGCAAATGCCATTTGCTTTGAGAAAGATCTGCAAAGTTGAGAAATTACCAAAGTGAATCAAAATACTGTTTCTTCCGCTGGAGGAATGTGCAAATTGAGCCGTGAATTGCATCGGCTCTTTTTGTTTGTGCCGGAAAATACTACGCCGGAAGGGAGTGAACGCAATGTTGGTGAAAACCAGAACGGCGATCGTGGTGCTGTTGGTAGCATTTTTGGTCTTCTTTGGCGTGGCGACGTTGTTATTGCTGCGCTATTACACCGGTCTCAACCGGGTGAGCCCCATGAACTCCACCTACGTGGAAGCGGCGGGAGGTGGGGGGCTATGAGCGGTGTTAACCCGCAGCAAGCCAAGCAATACAACGAGTATGTCAAGCAGAAGGCACCCAAGAGCCAGACGTTTGTGAGCTGTGTCAAGGCGTTCTTGGTGGGTGGGCTCATCTGTGTCATCGGCCAGTGCTTTGTAAACCTGGCCAAGGGCCCCATGGGGCTGCCGCAGGAGGGTGTTTCGGCCTTTGTAGCCATTGTCATGGTGTTTCTGGGTTCCACGCTCACCGGGCTTGGGCTCTACGACCGGCTGGGTAAATTCGCCGGGGCGGGCTCCATTGTTCCCATCACCGGGTTCGCCAACTCGGTGTGCGCACCGGCCATGGAGTTCCGCTCTGAGGGGTATATCCTGGGCACCGGTGCCAAACTCTTTCTGCTGGCGGGGCCGGTGCTGGTCAATGGGTATTCGGCCGCTTTGATTGTGGGGCTCATTCGTCTGCTCATCGGCTGGATGGGAGGTGGCGGGGCATGAAGCGCACCTTCTTGCTGCAAAACCCGCCCGCCATCGTGGGCTATGGCACGGTGGTGGGGCCCAAGGAGGGCCAGGGCCCGTTGTCCCAGTGGTTCGATGTGATTTTGGACGACGATACGCTGGGGGAGAAGAGCTTCGAGCGGGCCGAGAACAAGATGTTTGAGAAAGCCGCCCAACTGGCGCTGACCCGGGCGCGGCTTCAGGCGACGGACATCGACGTGATGTTTGGCGGCGATCTTTTGAACCAGATCATCAGCGCCAGCTTCTCTGCCCGCACGCTGGGCATCCCGTTCCTGGGGCTTTATGGCGCGTGTTCCACCATGGCCGAGTCACTCCTGGTTGGGTCGGTATTCCTCTCCGGCGGATATGGGGAGAAGGCACTGTGCCTTACGGGCAGCCACTTCTCCACCGCCGAGCGCCAGTACCGCACGCCACTGGAACTGGGGAGCCAGCGGCCTCCCACGTCTCAGTGGACGGCCACAGCGGCCGGCTGCAGCATCCTGGCTGCCGTGGGTGACGGGCCTCGGGTTACCAAGGTGACCGTAGGCCGGGTGCAGGATTATGGCATCACCGACGCCAACAACATGGGTGCGGCCATGGCCCCCGCCGCCGCCGATACCATCGCGGCCCACTTCCAGGACACGGGGCTCAGCCCCGACTACTACGACTATGTGGTGACCGGCGATCTGGGTACCCTGGGGCGGGACATCCTGCACGACCTGCTGGGGCAGCAGGGGCTTTCGCTGGGCACCCACCACCGCGATTGCGGTTGTGACCTTTACTCCGCAGACCAGGACGTGGGGTGCGGCGGTTCGGGCTGCGGCTGCGCGGCTTCCACGTTCAATGGGTACTACCTCAAACAGATGGCCGAGGGCAAGGTGCAGCGCATCCTGCTGGTTGCGACCGGGGCCTTGCTCAGCACCCTCACGACCCAGCAGGGCGAGAGCGTGCCCTGCGTGGCCCATGCCGTGGCCGTGGAACGATAGGAGGGATGACATGATCTTTGTAAAGGCATTTGTGGTGGGGGGGCTGCTGTGTGTCATCGGCCAGCTGCTGCTCGATTACACCAAGCTCACCTCGGCGCGCATTCTGGTGCTGTACGTGGTGTCAGGCGTGTTTCTCTCGGCCATCGGGCTCTATGGCAAGCTTGTGGAGTTTGCCGGGGCCGGCGCGACAATCCCGCTGACGGGCTTTGGCTACTCGCTCTACAAGGGTACAATGGATGCCATCGCCGAGCGGGGTTGGATTGGGGCATTCACCGGCGGGGCGGCGGCGACGGCTGGCGGGGTGGTGGCCGCCGTGGTGTTTGGCTACCTCTACGCGGTGCTCTTCCGGCCCCGCACCAAGCAGTGAGCGTCAAGGCAATGACATTCCGTTTGGAAACCGGAATGGAATGGTGGCGGAAGCTGACTCTCCGCATTTTCAGGCACCACGACCGCAACGGACATTGGGGCTAAGGCCCCGGCGGTGCCTCGGCCTTGGCCGTATGTGGTGCCGGGATGCCCTCTCCCTGAAAGAGGTGCGCTGCCGAAGCGCCGGGGCTGGCCGTTCGCGTGGACTGCTCGCCTGCGCGTCATCGGCTGGCAAGGGCCTTCGGCAACCGCTCACCCATGCCACCCGGACGGTGAGCAAGGCGCGAGCAGCGATGCGATGAATCGGGAACAAGCCAACGGAGGCGAGGCCGTCGCCACAGCGGTCGGGTTGCATGGCGCAATACGCAGCCAGCGGTGAACGGTTGTTAAAAGTTGTATAAACGATCGGTGACAAAGGCACGCCGCTCCTGTACAATGGGGGCGGTCGATAACTGATGATCGTATGGGAGGTATGCACGATGGATCTTAAACTCCGTAAGAAAGAGGACTGCCTGTTTGACCAGGCTTCGTTGGGCGAGGTCATGCTGCGTCTGGACCCCGGCGAGGGCCGCATCCGCACGACCCGTGAGTTCCGCGCCTGGGAGGGCGGCGGTGAATACAACGTGGCCCGTGGCCTGCGCAAGTGCTTCGGCATGAAGACCGCGGTTCTCACCGCCTTCGCCGACAACGATGTGGGCCGCCTCATTGAGGATTTCATCCTGCAGGGCGGGGTGGACACCCAGTTCATCAAGTGGATGCCCTACGATGGCATCGGCCGCAAGGTTCGCAACGGCCTTAACTTCACCGAGCGTGGCTTCAGCGTGCGTGGTGCCGTCGGCGTGTCGGACCGCGCCTACACCGCCGCGTCCCAGATGAAGCCTGAGGATTTCGATTTCGACTACATCTTTGGCAAGCTGGGCGTGCGCTGGCTGCACACCGGCGGCATTTACGCCGCCCTCTCCACCCAGGCGGCGGAGACCGTCATCGCCGCGGTGAAGGCCGCCAAGAAGTACGGCACCGTGGTCAGCTATGACCTCAACTACCGCCCCAGCCTGTGGAAGGACATCGGCGGTCAGGCCAAGGCCCAGGAAGTCAACAAGGAGATTGCCAAGTACATCGATGTGATGATCGGCAACGAGGAAGACTTCACCGCCTGCCTCGGCTTTGAGGTGGAGGGCAACGACGCCAACCTGAAGGAGCTCAATCTGGATGGTTACAAGAAGATGATCGGCGAGGTCGTCAAGGCCTACCCGAACTTCCAGGTGGTTGCCACCACGCTTCGCGAAGTCAAGTCCGCCACCGTCAACGACTGGAGCGCCATCTGCTACGCCGACGGCACCGTCTACAAGGCCGCCGACTATAAGGGTCTGGAGATCCTGGACCGTGTGGGCGGCGGCGACAGCTTTGCCTCGGGCCTCATCTATGGTCTCATGACGACCGGCGACGCCCAGAAGGCCGTCAACTACGGCGCGGCCCACGGCGCTCTGGCCATGACGACCCCCGGTGACACCTCCATGGCCAGCCTGAAGGAAGTGGAGTCCCTGATGAAGGGCGCTGGTGCCCGCGTGCAGCGGTAACAGCCCGCAATCTGATTTTCACCGCCCGTCGGATTCCCGGCGGGCGGTTTTCATATCTGCGCAGCCGCTGTCGGGTGTCCTGCCATGCAGGACTTTCCCGCCGGGCATCGTAGTATTATTGCAAAGAAGACAACCCGTGGCTGCCACCCGCATCGCACCGTGGCCGGCGGCTGCACCGCAGCCAAAATTCTGGACAGTTCCAATGGGTATTGCCTGACGGGAGTCAGTCAACACTGCATGTTGATGGGTCCCTCCGATGTCTCCCGCACCGGTATCATTGGCATGCGTGCGGCCACTTGAAGAAAAGGAGAACGAGATGAAAAAGCTCACCATTGCCCCCAACCGCCGCCACCTCCAGTGGGAGGATGGCGAACCCTTCTTCTACCTGGGGGATACGGCCTGGGAGATCTTCCACCGCTTGAGTCGGGAGGAAGTGGACCACTACATGGACGTACGTGCCGAGCAGGGCTTCAACGTGGTACAGGCCGTGGCCCTGGCGGAGTTTGAGGGCACCGGTGTCCCCAACGCCTATGGGCGTCTGCCGCTGGGGTTCGATGCCGATGGCCTGCCCGACCCGACCAAACCCGACCTGACCGGCGAGTACCATTATTGGGACCATGTGGACTATGTCGTCGCTCGGGCTGCCGAGCGGGGGCTGTTTATCGGCCTTCTGCCGACCTGGGGCGACAAGGTGAACCTGTGCTGGGGCAAGGGGCCTGTCATCTTCAACGAGGAGAACGCCCGCGCCTATGGCCATTGGATTGGTTCACGCTACAAGGATGCCTGGAACATCATTTGGATCATGGGCGGCGACCGGCCCATGGAGGACAGCCACCGGGCTATCGTGGCTGCCATGGCCGAGGGGGTGCGCGCTGGTGACGGCGGCAGCCACCTCATCACCTTCCACCCCTGCGGCGAGTCTTCCTCCTACGCCAGTGTGGGTAAGGCGCAGTGGCTGGATTTTCACATGCTTCAAACTGGCCATCACGTGGGATACTATGACTGCTGGCGCATGATTGACGAGATTGCCGCCGCCGACCCCGACCGGCCGGTGCTGGACGGCGAGCCGCGTTACGAGGATCACCCGTCCTGCTTCAACTTGAAGTACGGCACCCTGTGGGACGCCGCCGACGTACGCAACTCGGCCTACTGGGACGTGTTCCACGGGGCATGCGGCCACACTTACGGCAACCACAGCATCTGGTCGTTCAACCGTGAGCGGCAGGACTATTGGCCCTACACCTGGTTTGAGGTGCTGACCCACGAAGGGGCCGAGGACATGCGCCATCTGAAGGCGCTGGTCACGCTGCGGCCCTACTTGGAGCGCCGCCCGGCCCAGGAACTCGTTGCCGAGGAGGATGGCACCGTCAACGGCCACGTGGCTGCCTGCCGGGGCGAGGCGTATGCCTTCGTCTATGCGCCGCTGGGGCTGCCGCTGAAGGTCAACATGGGCGTGCTGGCGGGCCCTGCGGTCAAGTTTGGCTGGTTTGACCCGCGGACGGGGGCCTTCCTGCCCCAGAGTGTGGTGCCAAACCGAGGGGTATGCCACTTTGTGCCGCCCACCCAGGGCCGCGGCCAGGACTGGGTGCTGGTGTTGGATTCCCCGGAGGCCGAGAGTAAGTAACGCCTGCCTGGGCAGGAGACCCCGCAGGGAACCCGCGCACACGACAGGACATCCGCAGGACGGAAGGAGAAGCGCTATGAAGTGTTACGTCGTCGATGCCTTTGCCGACCATGTGTTTGAGGGCAACCCCGCCGCGGTCTGCGTGGTGGAGCGCTGGCCCACCGATGAACTCATGCAGAACATCGCCAGTGAGAACAACCTGTCCGAGACGGCCTTTGTCGTGTCCGAGGGGGAGGAGTATGGCCTGCGCTGGTTCACCCCCGGCGGGGAGGTCGACCTCTGCGGCCACGCCACGTTGGCCGCGGCGTACGTCATCCTGCGTTATGCCAAGCCCTATGGCATGCTGGTGCGCTTCCGCACCCAAAAGAGCGGACGGCTCACCGTGACGCTGCGGGGAGACCTTTATGAAATGGATCTGCCCATCTTCACCATGGCGCAGGTGCCGGTGACCGACGAGATGACGAAGGCGCTGGGTGTTCGCCCGGTGGAAGCCTGGCTGGGTCGCGACCTCGTTTGCGTGCTGGAGAGTGAGGAACAGGTGCGGGCGCTGGAGCCTTCCGCCGAAGGGCTGCTGGCCCTCGATGGTTTGCTGACCCACGCCACGGCCCAGGGAGGGCATTATGACTGTGTGACCCGCAGCTTTGCGCCCAAGCTTCGCATCGCTGAGGATCCGGTCTGTGGCTCGGGCCACTGCCACGTCGTGCCCTATTGGGCCAAGCGCCTGGGGAAGGATGACATTGTGGCCTGGCAGGCTTCGGCCCGCGGGGGCGAGCTCTTCTGCCGCATGCGCGGCGACCGGGTGGCCATGGCGGGCAAGGCCACGCTGTATTCGGTGGCCGAGCTTCAGGTGGGCGAGGGCTACCAGGACTAGCCGGGCGGCTCATCCCATTGATAATAGGACGCAGAGGGGATCGCAGGCGTGTGACGTCGTGCGGTCCCCGCTTTCTGTTTGGCAGTAATGATGGTGCTGGCGCAAAACCCACCAAAAAGGGAAGGCAATTTTCCACGGTTTATATGAAAATAATTATCACATTAAGTTTGAATATAACAGATAAACCCTTTTCTGCTATACTGATGATGGAAAAACGGTGCGGGCGCCCGCACCGGTGAAAAGAGGGATTCCCATGAACTTTGAATTACTGCACCCGGCGGATCAGATCGTGATGCTGATGGAGCGGATTTACCGCTACGGCATGACCACGACCTCCGGCGGTAACCTTTCTGTGATGGACGAAAACGGCGACCTTTGGATCACCCCCGGGTCCATTGACAAAGGCTCGCTGACCCGGCGGGACATTGTGTGTGTCCGGGCGGATGGCACGGTTGAGGGCATCCACAAACCGTCCATTGAGCTGCCCTTCCATCAGACGGTCTACCGCCGCCGCCCCGATGTGAAAGCCGTGCTGCATGCCCACCCGCCGGCCCTGGTGGCCTTCAGCATCATCCGCCGCATCCCCGATATCCGGCTGGTGCCCAATGCCCGCCTGGTGTGCGGGGAGGTGGGGATGGCGGCCTACAGCCTGCCGGGCAGCATCGCCCTGGGCGACCACATCGCCGATGTGCTTGCCGAGGGGTACCAGAGTGTGATGCTGGAAAACCATGGCGTCGTGGTGGCCGGGGCCGATCTGTTCCAGGCCTTCATGGCTTTTGAGACGCTGGAATACTGCGCCCGGCTGGAGATTGAAGCCACCCGCCTGGGCACCCCGCGGTCACTCAATGAAGAGAGCATCGCCCTCATGCAGTTGAAACAGGACAGTGGTATGGATGAGTTCATCCCCCGCCTGCACACCAGTGAGGAGCGCACCGCCCGGCGGGAGATGTGCGCCTTCATCCAGCGGGCCTACGACCAGCAGCTCTTCACCAGCACCCAGGGTACCTTCTCCCAGCGGCTTGGCGATGGTTCGTTCCTCATCACGCCCTACATGCAGGACCGCAAGTACCTGGAGCCGGCCGATCTGGTGCTCATCCAGCACGGCATGCGGGAGGCGGGCAAGGTGCCCAGCCGCTCGGCCCTGCTGCACGCCATGGTCTATGACGCCCAGCCCCACGTCAACTCGGTGCTGATCGCCCATCCGCCGCACATCATGGCCTTCGCCGTCACCGACGCGGCATTCGACTCCCGCACCATTCCGGAGAGCTACATTCAGCTGCGCCACGTGCCCAAGCTGCCCTTTGGTTCGCCGTTCCTCGATATGGAGAAGGTGGCGGGTACCTTTGTGGAGAGCACGCCGGTCGCCATTGTGGAGAATGATTGCGTCATCGTGACGGGCAGCAGCCTTCTCAATGCCTTTGACCGGCTGGAGGTGGCCGAGTTCTCTGCCAAGGCAATCCTGGCGACCCGGGGGCTGGGCGACATCGTCGCCATCTCCGACGCCCAGGTGCAGGAGATCGACGAGGCGTTCGGCCTGAAGTAGACTGATCTGACACGCTAAGCGGCCCCATGCGTATGGGGCTGCTCTTTTGTTTGCCTGTAAAAGGTAGGGCGGCCTGTGATATACTGGCAAAAACACAAAGTGAGGAACGGCCCATGTCCATTGCGGAATCCCGTCTGTTTTACACCAAACCGGCTGCCGTGTGGGAGGAAGCCCTCCCCATCGGCAACGGCCGGCTTGGTGCGATGGTCTTTGGCGGCGTGGGGCAGGAGCACCTGCAGATGAACGAGGACAGCGTGTGGTACGGCGGCCCCATGGACCGCGTCAACCCCGATGCGCTGCCCAACCTTGCGGAGCTCCGCAGCCTCATTCTGGAGGGACGCATTGCCGAGGCTGAGCGTCTGGCACGGTTGGCCTTTACCGCCATGCCGGAGAGCCAGCGCCACTATGAGCCGCTGGGTGATCTGCTCATCACCATGGGCCACGGTGACGGTGCGCCCGAGGAGTATACCCGCACGCTCGACATCGCCAAGGCCGTGTGCACGGTGCACTACCGGCTGGGCGGCGTCACCTACACCCGCACGACCATTGCCAGCCAGCCCGACGGCTGCCTTGCCATGCGGCTGGAGGCGGACCGCCCCGGCGCCCTGTCCTTTGAGGCGGTGCTGCGACGCGGCCGGTATCTGGATACCTGCCGGGGGGTGGAGGGCCGCAACGTGGTGATGACCGGCAGCTGTGGCAGAGACGGCGTCCGGTTCGCTACGGTGCTGCGCGCGATGCCTGAGGGCCCCAACTGCAGCGTGCGTACGATGGGCGATACGCTGCTGGTGGAGGATGCCGATGCGGTGACGCTCGTGGTGACGGCGCAGACGACCTTCCGCCAGGAGGTGTCGAGGGAAGGTGCCCTACAAGAGGCAAAGATTGCCGCCGCCGAACCCTTTGCGCGGCTCATTGAGCGGCACATCGCTGACCACCGGGCGCTGTTTGACAGGGTGAGCCTTCAGCTGGGCGAGCCGGACGAGGCGCTCGCCGCCCTGCCCACCGACGAGCGGCTGGAGCGGCTGCGCCAGGGCGGTGCCGATCTGGGCCTGGTGGGGCTCTATTTCCAGTTCGGGCGGTATCTGCTCATCGCCTGCAGCCGCCCGGGCACACTGCCGGCCACACTGCAGGGCATCTGGAACAAGGACTTCCTGCCCGCGTGGGACAGCAAGTTCACCATTAACATCAACACGGAGATGAACTATTGGCCCGCCGAAGTCTGCAACCTCAGCGAGTGCCACATGCCACTCTTTGAGCACATCGAGCGCATGCGGCCCCGGGGGCGAGATGTAGCCCACCGCATGTATCACTGCCGGGGTTTTGTGGCCCACCACAACACCGACATTTGGGGGGATTGTGCGCCGCAGGACATCTGGATTCCCGGCACCTACTGGCCCCTCGGCGCGGCGTGGCTGTGCATCCACCTGTGGGAGCATTACGAGTTCACCCGCGACGCAGAGTTCCTGCGGCAGGCGTACCCGGCGCTCAAGGAAGCCGCCGAGTTCTTCCTCGATTTCCTCATCGAGGACCGGCAGGGCCGGCTGGTGACCTGCCCGTCCTGCTCGCCGGAGAACACCTACCTGTTGCCCAATGGCGAGAGCGGAGCCATCTGCGCGGGCCCCGCCATGGACAACCAGCTTCTGCGGCAGCTCTTTGGCTGCTGTGCCCAGGCTGCCGGCATCCTTGGGGTGGACGAGCTCTTCTCGGCCCGGTTGATCCGCACGGCCGAGCGGCTGCCGGCCCAGGGCATTGGCAAGCACGGGCAACTGATGGAGTGGATTGAGGACTACGATGAGCTGGAACCCGGCCACCGCCACATTGCCCACCTCTACGGGCTGTACCCGGGCGATGAGTTTTCACCCCGCACCACGCCGGAGCTGGCGAAGGCCGCGCGGGTGACGCTGGAACGCCGCCTGTCCCATGGCAGCGGGCACACCGGCTGGAGCCGCGCGTGGATCATCAGCCTTTGGGCGCGGCTGCTGGATGGGGAAAAGGCCTGCGAAAACGTGATGGAGCTCCTGAAGCGTTCGACGCTTCCCAATTTCTTCGACACCCACCCGCCGTTCCAGATCGACGGTAACTTTGGCGGCACGGCGGGCATTGCCGAGATGCTGCTGCAGAGCCACAACGGCGTCATCACGCTGCTGCCTGCCCTGCCGGCAGAGTGGCCCGACGGCGAGGTGACCGGCCTCTGCGCCCGCGGTGGGGTGGAGGTGTCGCTGCGCTGGCATGGCGGCAAGCTCACGGAAGCGACGGTGCGTGCCCGGGCCGCCGCTGCGCTCCACCTCTGCTATGGTGAGCACAGCTTGCAGACCGTGCTGCCGCCGGAGGCCGTGGTGCGCCTGGGCGGTGAACTGCAGGTGCTGAGCCAGGAAATGACCCCGGACGACAAGCCGTTGCTGCACAAATAGTCATTTTTACGCAGGTTCTGCGTTACAACCTCCCCCCTTCTGGGCATCTATCTCAGGAGGGGGGAGCGTTATGAAGAAACTGGTTGCACTGTCTTTGGTACTGATGGCGCTGCTCTTTTCCGGTTGCGGCGGCAAAACCGCCGACACCACGGGGGAGGGTTCCGCCCATGGTGAAACCACCCAGACCGCGGAGGGAAGCCACGCGGCCGAGGGCGTTGAGGAGACCCATGCCGCAGAGAGTGCGGAAGCTGCTGTGTCCCCCGGTGCTGAGGCGGAGGCCACCGCACCTGGTGCTGTGGATACCGTTTCCGGCGTGCAGCAGGCGATGGGGGAGCTGGAACAGGCCATTACCAGCCTGGGGCAGAGCATAGGGGTGTTGGAAAGTGTGGAATAAGCGAATTGCTGGCAGAACAGGG
>JAEYRA010000027.1 GCA_023409755.1 Bacillota bacterium | reverse complement strand
CGCCATCCACCGGGGGCAGTTGTTTCCGGCCCTTTGTGCCAGTGCGGCCCAGGGTGTCGGGGTGGAGGAACTGCTGGCCTTCCTCACCACCCATCTGGAGGGTTCCCAAGGCCGGGCGGAGGACCCTCTGTCGGCCATTGTTTACAAGGTGGAGCATGACCGCACCATGGGGAAGGTTGCCCATGTGAGGATGTTTGGCGGCACCATCCGCAATCGGGACAGCCTCTACGTCCCCGCAGTGGACGCCCACCAGAAGGTTACCCAGATTCGGCGGTTCTTTGGCAGCAGGGGCACGGACATCGGCGAGGTCTCCGCCGGAGAACTGGCGGCGCTGTATGGGCTGACGGGCCTTCGTGTGGGCGATGTGCTGGGGGAACGTGGCAACTGGCATGGGGCGAAGCTGGTCGTCCCCCTGCTGAAGGTGCAGGTGCTGCCGGGCGAAGGGGCCGATACCACGGCACTGCTGACGGCCCTGCGTGAGCTAACCGAGGAGGATCCGCTGCTGGAGATGGAGTACTTCCCCGACGAGCGTGAGATTCAGATTCGCATCACCGGTGCCATTCAGTTGGAGGTTCTCACGACCCTGCTGCGGGAGCGATATGGCCTGGCGGCGGGCTTTTCGGCGCCGTCGGTCATCTACAAGGAAACGCCCGCCACCACCGGCGAGGGGTATGAGGCTTACACCATGCCCAAGCCCTGTTGGGCCATCGTGCGGCTCCTCATCGAGCCGGGCGAACCCGGTTCGGGGTTGGCCTTTTCCTCGGTGGTGGCCCACGACGACATCTACCCGCGCTATCAGCACCACATCCGCACCTCCCTGGAGGAGACACTCAAGCAGGGCAACCATGGCTGGGAAGTCACTGACCTCAAGGTGACGCTCATTGGTGGGGGGCACCACCTCATTCACACTCACCCCATGGACTTCTTTGTGGCCACGCCGATGGCCGTGCTCAATGGCCTTGCCAACACCGGCACCACCCTGCTGGAGCCCATGGTCACCCTGCGCATGAGCGCCCAGGAGGACCTGCTGGGGAAGGTGTTGGGCGATGTGGTGCAAATGCGCGGCAGCTTCGATTCGCCGGTCATTCGCAACGGCAGCTTCACGCTGGAGGCGAATCTGCCGCTGGCAACGTCGCTGGAGTACCCGGTGCGGCTGGGGATGCTGAGCTCTGGCCGGGCGGTGGTGAGCCAAAGCTTTGCCGGGTACCATCCCTGCCCGCTGGAGCTGGGGCAGGTGACGCCGCGCCGGGGCGTTGACCCGCGTGACCGCGCCAAATGGATCCTCTACAAGCGCAGCGCACTGTCCGGTTGAGAGCGATGCTGCGCGTTCGCCGTGCTGCCCGGTCCTGTCTGTATCGCTGGTCAGTATGTGCGGCCATCTGGCGCACCTGCCCAATGGGTGTGAAACTCTGCTCGTGGTACCCGCTCCCTCCCCCCATGAGGCAGCGAACATGCCGGCGTGTCGTTGGGGAGTGTGCATCGGGTGAATCATTTTTATTGGGACTATTTGTAAGTCACATCAGCGCACTGAACTATACTCCATAAAAATCAGTACAGGGCGGCAGGTGTGTCGGTCGGTCTGCAGTGTCGGGGTGGTCGGCCATAACGAACCAGTAATGCACATTGGATAATGCCAGAACCACCGCAGCCATCGGTTGCGGTGCGTCCTTTTGGTGCGCACGCGTTTCCTGTCCGCTGGGCTTGGCTGACCTGTTCTGTGCATGTCGCGGGGGTGGGAGGGAGACACTTTTGTGACAGCACAAATCCGGAAGTTGGCAATTGCACAGAAATTATTTAGGGTTGCGAAGTATTAGGCAATCTAATATAATGGGTGCATCTGTTCCACGGAAGGGAGACAAAACCATGGCAGAGTCCAGTTATCGCGGCGTCATTGTCACGCTGCTGCGCGATGTGCTTCGCAACATCCTTACGCTGGAACAGATTGAGATCGACGCAGGGCTGTCGATTACCGAACTGCACGTCATCGAGGCTGTGGGCGATGGGGAGCCGCACTTCATGGGCCAGGTGGCGCGCAAGCTCCGGGTCACCATGCCCGCGCTGACCGAGGTGGTGGACCGGCTGGAGGAAAAGGGCCTCATCAATCGGCAGCGCAGCGGCAACGACCGCCGCAGGGTAGCCATTCTTCTCACGGAGGAAGGGCGCGAGGCGTTGGCGCTGCACCGGCGCTTCCACGATCGAATGGTGGAAACCTTCCTGCGCGGCACAAACGAAAGCAACAAACCAGAGCTGTTGGATTCTCTGCGACGGCTGCGGGACTTCTTCCGGGCACGGTCATGTGCCTGAAGTGAGAGCTGCAAGCGAAGAAAGGTGGGCGAAGGGACGGAGATTCCAACGGGCTGACAGGGCCGCGGGGCGGTTCCATGGGATATTTGTATTATACCGGTTTCATTAACATTTATAGAGATGGTGAAAAAATGAACAAATTGGATGAAGTGCTCAGGCTCCTGCGCGCTGTGGCGGAGTTACCGTTTGAGAGCGTGGAGGTTTCCATGCCCGAATGGACGGTAAAGACCAGCCGCAGCGCAGGGGTGTCGGCTCCCCAGCCGCAGGTGTGGTTGGCCGCGTCACCCCCGGCGGAGCCGCCCGAACCGACCCCTACCGCCGATGGGGACGACACCCTCACTCCGATTCCCTCCCCAATTCTTGGCGTCTTCTACTCTTCTCCCTCGCCGGAGGACAAACCCTTCGTGGCGGTGGGCGACTGCATCCGCGCGGGGCAGACGCTGTGCATTGTGGAGGCGATGAAACTCATGAACGAGATCCCCTCGCCGGAGACCGGGATCGTTCGCGCGGTGCTCGCGCGGGACGGCGGCGAGGTGGAGGTGGGCACGCCCCTCTTCCTGGTGGAACAGGAGGGGTAGCCGATGAAGAAGGTACTCATTGCCAACCGCGGCGAAATCGCCGTGCGGATCATTCGTGCTTGCCACAGTTTGGGCATCCGGGCGGTGGCGGTCTGCTCCACCGCCGACAAAGAAGCCCTGCACGTGCAGCTGGCTGACGAGAGCGTGTGCATCGGCGGCCCCAACCCACGGGACAGCTACCTCGATCAGCACGCCGTGCTGACGGCGGCCCGTCGCCATGGTGTGGACGCCGTCCATCCCGGCTTTGGCATGCTCTCTGAGAACGCCCAGTTCGCCTCCCTCTTGGGGGATTACGGCATCGGTTGGGTCGGCCCCAAGCCCTCGGTCATTGCGGCCATGGGCGACAAGGCCGCCGCCCGGCGCACCGTCGCCGCCCACGGCGTCACCGTGGTGCCCGGCTCCGATGGCCCGCTTGTGAGCGAGCAGGACGGGCTGCGGTTAGCGAGCGAGATCGGCTACCCGGTGCTGTTGAAGGCCGCCGCCGGCGGTGGCGGGCGAGGCATCCGCGCCGTCAACAACCCCAGTGAATTTGAGAACGCCTACCGCACCGCCTCGGCTGAGGCCAAGGCTGCCTTTGGCGACGGGCGGCTCTATTTGGAGAAGCTCATTGAAACCCCGCGGCACATCGAGGTGCAGATTCTGGGCGACCAGCACGGCCATGTGCTGCACCTGGGCACGCGGGATTGCACCGTGCAGCGCAAGAAGCAAAAGGTCATCGAGGAGGCCCCGGCGGCATCGGTGCCCGAGGCGACCCGTGAGGCACTCTGCCGCATGGCGGTGGAGGCCGCCCGCGCCGCCGGCTACGAGAACGCCGGTACCGTCGAATTCATTGTGGACCGCCAAGGCGTTCCCTACTTCATTGAAATGAACACCCGCATCCAGGTGGAGCACACGATCACCGAGATGGTGACCGGGGTGGACCTGGTGGCGGCTCAGCTGCGTGTCGCCATGGGCGAACGCCTGCAGGTGGCCCAGGACGCCGTGCGCTGTCAGGGCCATGCCATCGAGTGCCGGCTGAACGCCGAAGTGCCGGGCAAGGGCTTCGCACCGTCACCGGGTACCATTTCGCGCCTGGTGCTGCCCGGCGGCCCTGGCATCCGCGTGGACACGGCCATGGTGCAGGGTTGCAGCATCCCGCCCTATTACGACGCGATGATCCTGAAGCTCATCGCCCATGGGGAGGACCGGCCCGCTGCCCTTGCGCGCATGCGGCAGGCCCTGAGCGAGCTGGTGGTGGAGGGCGTCGGTACCAACCTGCAGTTCCTCAAGCACCTCGTGGGCCGTAAGGAGTTTGTGCGCATGGCGGTGCATACCTCCTGGGTGGAGCAGACCGTGCTGCCCGGCTACACGGAGGAAGCCCATGGATCTGTTTAGCCGCACGGTAGAAGGCGGGGTCACGCCGCCGCTTTTTGAGCCCGTGGAGCGGCCCGCTGCCGAGGCGGCGGAGCTCAGGGCCTGCACGGCCTGCGGTGCGGCCTTCGCGGCGGGGCGCTGGGCGGTGGAGCTGGACGTTTGCCCCCGCTGCGGCCGTCACGAGCGACTCTCTGCCCGCCGACGGCTGGAGCTGACGACCGACCCCGACAGTTTCGTTGCCCTGCCGCGCCCGGCGGTGCTGGATGACCCGCTGGCCTTCCCGGGGTACCGACAGAAGCTCAGCAAGGCCCAAGCCGACAGCGGCCTCGATGAGGCGGTGCTGTGCGGCACAGCCACCATCGGGGGGTACCCGGTGGCGCTGGGCGTGATGGACACAAAGTTCATGATGGGAAGCATGGGTGCCGCCGTGGGCGAGAGCCTGGCGGCCCTGACTGACGCGGCGCTGGAGCGTAAACTCCCGCTGGTGCTGTTCTGCTGCTCGGGCGGGGCCCGGATGCAGGAGGGCATGGTGAGCCTGATGCAGATGACCAAAGTGAGCCTGTCGGTGGAGCGGCTGGGGGCGGCGGGGCTGCCCTATTTCACCGTGCTCACCGACCCGACGACCGGCGGCGTCACCGCCAGCTTTGCCATGCTGGGTGACGTCATCCTGGCCGAACCGGGCACGCTCATCGGCTTCACCGGCATGCGGGTCATCCAGCAGACGCTGCGCCAAGACTTGCCCGAGGGCTTTCAGCGGGCCGAGTTCCTGCTGGAGCACGGGTTCCTCGATATGGTGGTGCCCCGGGCCGAGCTGCCCGTGCGGCTGGCCACCCTTTTGAAACTGCATGGAGTAGCAAAACATGAGTGAACGATACAAGGAAATCTTACAGAAACTGGAGGAGCTGCGGCGGCTGATGCCCGAGGGGCAGGATGCCATTTCCACCCTGGAGCAGAGCGCCCAGCGCATGGAGCAGGACGAACTGCCGCCCCCGCCACAGGAGAAACCGGCTGTCCCCCGCGTGTGGGAGGCCGTCAAGCTGGCACGGGCCCTTGACCGCCCCCGGGCGCTGCAAATCATTCAGGCGCTGACCGAGGACTTTGTGGAGCTGCATGGCGACCGGTTGTATGCCGATGACGCGGCCATCGTGGGTGGGGTGGCACTCTTCCGGGGCCGCCCGGTCACGGTGTTGTGCACTGAGAAAGGCCGTTCCACCGGCCAGCGCATCAAGCGCAACTTTGGCATGCCCCACCCTGAAGGCTACCGTAAGGCCCTGCGCCTGATGGAGCAGGCCCAGCGGTTTCACCGGCCCATCCTGTGCTTCATCGATACCGCCGGCGCCTATTGCGGTGTCGGGGCCGAGGAGCGCGGCCAGGGTGAGGCCATCGCCCGCAACCTGCAGCGCATGGGCACGCTGGGTGTGCCCGTCATCTCCGTCGTCGTGGGGGAGGGGTTCAGCGGCGGCGCGCTGGCGCTGGGTGTCTGTGACCGTCTCCTCATGCTGGCCAACAGTGTCTATTCGGTCATCACGCCCGAGGGCTGCGCTTCCATCCTCTACAAGGATGCCAAGCTTGCCCCCCAGGCCGCCGAGGCCCTGCGCATGACGGCCGAGGACCTGAAGACTCTCGGCATCTGCGACGGTATTGTGGCCGAACCGCCCGGCGGCCTGCGGCAGGACAACCTCGCCGATGTGGCCCCGGTGCTGGGCGACGCCATTGAGGCAGCCCTGCAAGAGCTTTTGGGGCTGGATACGAGCGAGCTGCTGGCTCGGCGGTATGCCAAATACCGGCAGGTGGGGGTGGCACAATGAAGGTATCCGTGACAGGCCTGGGGGCTTACCGCCCGCCCCGCCTGGTGGAAAACGAGGAACTGACGAAGCTTGTAGAGACCAGCGACGAATGGATTCGTACCCGCACGGGCATTGAACGGCGGCATGTGAGCGAGGGCGAGACGGTGCTGGAGATGGCCGAGAAGGCCGCCCGCCAGGCGCTGGAAACGAGCGGCGTTGCCCCCGCGGCCATCGGCCCGGTCATCGTGGCAACTTCCTCACCGGATCGTTTCTTCCCCATGGCGGCGTCGCTGCTGCGTGCCCGGCTGGGGCTGGGCGAGGGCCCAGCGTTTGACCTCTCCTGCGGCTGCACCGGTCTCATGGCGGCGCTGCAGGTGGCCGCCAGCATGCTGGAGGCCCAGGGTTACGAGCACGCCCTCATCGTGGGCAGCGAGTATCTGACTCGCCTCATCGACTGGAGCGACCGCTCGACCTGCGTGCTCTTCGGTGACGGGGCGGGGGCGTTTGTGCTCTCCCGCGGGGGCAACGGCATCGCGGCGGTGCACCTTTCGGCCCGCAGCGACGAAGCCGGCGCCCTGAGCATGGACGCCCTGCCGGCCCGTAACCCCTGGACACCCGAAACCGCGATGAACACGGCGTTCCGCATGAGCGGGCAGGACGTGTTCCGCTTTGCGGTGGAGGCCGTGCCCGACACCGTGCGCCAACTTGCGGCAAGGGCGGGCAAGACCCTTGCGGACATTGACTGGATTGTGCCCCACCAGGCCAACCTTCGCATCATCCACACGGCGGCCAACCGCCTGGGCGTGCCGCTGGAGAAGTTCTTTGTCAACATCGCCGACTACGGCAACACCGGCGCGGCGTCCATCGCCCTGGCGCTCGACGACATGCGGCGCCAAGACCTGCTGCGGCCCGGGCAGAACCTGGTGCTGGCGGCCTTCGGCGCGGGGTTCGCCTGGGGCGGTGCCTGGCTCATCTGGCAATAGGCGGGCAACCGCATTGCTATACATCCATCTTTTATTCAAACACCCAACGACAAAAAGAAAGAAAAGAGGAAACACATCATGGAAAAGATCATTGCCATCATCGCGGAGAACCTGGACGTCGACGTTGCCGAAATCAAGCCCGAGAGCCTCATTATGGCCGACCTGGGGGCGGACTCCCTCGATATGGTGGAGCTCGCCATGGCCTTTGAGGAAGCCTACGGCCTGAAGATTGAGACCGAGGAGATCGCCGCCATCAAGACCGTGCAGGACTTGGCCGACTTCATCGCCGAGCGCACGAAGGGCTGAACCATGTGGCTAGATGAACTGCTGGGGATTTCTTATCCCCTCATTCAGGGAGGCATGGCCTGGGTGTCGGAGAGCACCCTGGCCGCCGCTGTCAGCCGGGCCGGGGGCTTGGGGGTCATCGCCGCCGGTAACGCCCCGGCGTCCTTTGTGGGGGCAGAGGTGGAGAAAGTCCGCGCGGCCACCGATAAACCCTTCGGCGTGAACGTGATGCTCCTGAGTCCCTACGCCGACGAGGTGGCTAAGCTCACGATGGAATTGAAGGTGCCTGTCGTCATCACCGGCGCGGGCGACCCCAGCCGCTATGTGGAGGGCTGGAAAGCCGCGGGCACCAAGGTCATCCCCGTGGTGCCGTCCCTCTCGCTGGGCCGTCGCATGCAGTCTGCCGGGGTGGATGCCGTGGTGGGCGAGGGCAGTGAGGCCGGCGGCCACATCGGCAAGCTCAGCACCATGGTGCTGGTGAGCGAACTGTGCCAGGGGCTGGACATCCCGGTCATCGCGGCCGGCGGCATTTACGACTGGCGGAGTGTGGCCGCGGCCATGGTGCTGGGGGCCTGCGGCGTGCAGGTCGGCACCCGGTTCCTGGCTGCGAAGGAGTGTGTGGTGCACCCCAACTACAAGCAGAAACTGGCTGCGGCCAAAGACGTGGACACCATGGTGACCGGTAACTTCACCGGTCACCCGGTGCGGGTGGTGCGCAACCGCCTGGCGCGTGACCTGGCCAAGCTGGAATATGCCCCCAACCCACAGGAGGAGTTCGACCGGCTGTCCGCCGGGTCGCTGCGGCGCGCCGTGGTGGAGGGCGACATGGAGACCGGCTCCGTCATGGCCGGGCAGACCGCCTGCTTCATTGCGGAGGAGGAGTCTGTGGCCGACATCATCGCCGACCTGTTTGACACCGCCCAGGCCCGAGAAAGGCTGACCAAAGTCAGTCAGGGAGGATTCCGATGAACATCGCGTTCCTGTTCCCCGGCCAGGGCACCCAATCCGCCGGCATGGGCCGGGAGCTTTACGACCGGCACGAAACGGTGCGCCGCGTCTTTGACGAGGCGTCCGCCGCGGCCGGCATGGATGTGCGGGCACTGTGCGACGACGCTGAGGCACTGACCGGTACCGCAGGGGTGCAGCCGGCGCTGGTGGGGTTGGAGTGCGCGCTGACAGCGCTGCTCACCGAGGAATACGGCCTGCGGCCGGCGGCAGCCGCTGGGCTGTCGCTGGGGGAATACGCGGCGCTGGCCTGCGGCGGGGTGCTCCCCGCCGGGCAGGCGGTGGCGCTGGTGGCCGAGCGTGGCCGCCGCATGGAGGAGGCCGCCCGCGCCGTGGGCGGGGCCATGGCAGCTGTGCTGCAGCTTGCCCCCGAGGGGGTGGAGAACGCCTGCCGCCGTGCCTCTGACGGCAGCGGCCAGGTGTGGCCCTGCAACTACAACTGCCCGGGGCAGATCGTCATCGGCGGGGAGAAGGCAGCGGTGGAGCGGGCTTCGGCCCTCTGCCGGGAGCTGGGTGCCCGCCGGGTGCTGCCCCTTGCGGTGGCTGGGGCCTTCCACACACCCTACATGGCCGCGGCGGCCGATGCCATCCTTCCCGCACTGAAGGCGGCGGCCTTTGCTGCGCCGGTCATCCCGGTGTACTCCAATGGCACGGCCCGCCCCCATGAGGGGGATGTTGCCCAGGCGCTTCACCGGCAGATCACCTCCCCCGTGCGGTGGGAGGAAACGCTGCGCCACCTGTCGGCCCAGGGCATCGACACCTTTGTGGAAGTCGGCCCGGGCAAGACGCTGACCGGCTTTGTGAAGAAAACCCTGCCGGAAGCTAGCATCTGTAACGTGGAGGACGAGGCGTCGCTGGTAGCGTCGCTGGAAGTGCTGGAGGTGCGCCCATGAGCAAGACCGCGATCGTCACCGGAGCCTCCCGTGGCATCGGCCGGGCCATTGCCTTTCGGCTGGCCGCCGATGGCTACGCCGTGGCCGTCAACTACCGCAGCCAGCAGGACGCCGCCGAGGCCGTCTGCGATGAAATCCGAAAAGCGGGCGGGCAGGCGTGTGCCTTCTGGGCCGATGTGGCAGACTTTGAACAGGCCGGCGCGCTGGTGGAGGCGGTGCTCTCCTGCTGCGGGTCGGTGGATGTGCTGGTGAACAACGCCGGTATCACCCGCGACCGGCTCCTTCCCATGATGAGCGAGGCGGACTTTTCCGACGTCGTTCGCACAAATTTGAATGGCTGCTTCAACACCATGCGGCATGTGTATCGTCCCATGATGAAACAGCGAAGCGGTTCCATCGTCAACATCACCTCGGTGGTGGGCCTGCACGGCAACGCCGGTCAGGCCAACTACGCCGCGGCCAAGGCCGGCATCGTTGGGCTGACGCTCTCGGCCGCCAAGGAGCTGGGCGGGCGGGGGGTACGCGTCAACGCCGTGGCCCCCGGCTACGTGCAGACCGACATGACCGCGGCCCTCACCGACGAACAGCGCGCCCGCATCGCCGAGCGCATCCTGCTGGGGCGGTTGGGCACGGCTGATGACATCGCCGGTGTGGTGGCGTTTCTTTGCTCACCGGCCGCGGCTTACATCACCGGACAAGTGCTTTCGGTGGATGGCGGCATGATCTAACGGAATCCATTGTCATTATTTTTCTTTATCCCACTGACTTTTGACGCACGGCGTCGGGAGGAACCATGAAAAGAGTCGTGATTACAGGCCTGGGCGCGGTGACCCCGCTGGCCCAGGGGGCGGAGGCGAGCTGGCAGGCCATTCGGGCGGGTCGGCTGGGCATTCGCCGGTTGGATGTGGAACTGGCCAGCCGCAGCGGCGTGGCCGTGGGCGCGCCGGTGGTGGGCTTCGACCCGGGCGAGCGCATCTCCCGCAAGGAGGCCCGCCGGATGGAGCCCTTCAATCAGTTTGCGCTGTGGGCCGCGCTGGAGGCCTGGGAGGACGCCGGGCTGCAGAACGCTGCCGTCGACCCCAAACGGGTGGGCGTGTCGGTGGGCAGTGGCATCGGCGGCATGGACACCATCATGGAGCAGACCGGGGTGCTCAATGACCGCGGGCACGATCGCGTGTCCGCCTTCTTCATCACGAAGGCCATCATCAACCTGGCCGCCGGTCACGTGGCCATCGCCTTGGGCACCAAAGGCCCCTGTGACGCACTGGTGACAGCCTGCGCCACCGGTACCGACAGCGTGGGCCACGGCCTCGATCTCATCCGCCTGGGCCGGGCTGACGTGATGGTCGTGGGCGGGGTGGAATCGGTGATGAACCCGCTGGCACTGGCCGGCTTCAAGCAGCTGCAGGCCCTAAGCCCCGCCACCGACCCCGAACGGGCGTCCATTCCCTTTGACGCCGAACGAAACGGATTCGTCATGGGAGAAGGGGCCGGTGTGCTGGTGCTGGAGGAGCTGGAGCACGCCCTGCGGCGCGGCGCGCCCATCTGGGCGGAGCTGACCGGCTACGGGCAGACCTGCGATGCCTTCCACATCACCATGCCCGACCCACAGGGGGAAGGCGCGCGCGACGCCATGGCCATGGCCTTGGCCGACGCGGGCATTGCGCCGGCGGATGTGGACTACATCAACGCCCACGGCACCAGCACGCCCTACAACGACCGCACCGAGACGCTGGCCATCCGCCAGCTCTTCGGCAAGCACGCCGACCGGCTGGCCGTGAGCTCCACCAAATCCATGACCGGGCACCTTCTGGGTGCCGCCGGCGCGGTGGAGGCGGTGGTGACCGCCCGTGCCGTGCAGGAGGGCTTTGCACCGCCCACCATCGGTTACCGCGTGGCCGACCCGGACTGCAACCTCGACGTGGTGCCCGACGTCGGGCGGCCCATGGCCATCCGCCACGCCCTCAGCAACTCCTTCGGTTTTGGCGGGCACAACAGCTGCGTCGTCATCAGCCATTACGAGGGGGAGGGCGCCCGATGAACCGCGACGAGATCAAGACGATCATCCCCCACCGGGAGCCCATGCTGCTGCTCGATGAGGTGGACGAGCTCACACCCGGGCAGACGGCCCATGGCTGGCTCCAGGTCACCGATGACATGTTCTGGTGCCGGGGGCACTTCCCCGGCAACGCCGTGATGCCGGGCGTGCTGCAGGTGGAGGCACTGGCCCAGCTGGGTGCAGTCGTCGTGCTCAGCCTACCGGAGTTCGCGGGCCGCACGGCCTACTTCGGGGGCATCAAGGCAGCACGTTTTCGCCGCATGGTGCGCCCCGGTGACCGGCTGGAGCTTACGGTGGTGATCAAGCGCATCCTCGGCCCCGCTGGTATGGGGACAGCCCAGGCGCTGGTGGATGGCGAGTCGGCCTGCGACTGTGACATCCAGTTCGTCATAGGAGATTGATAAAAGAACCCAACAAACATGGCCGCGGACATTGTCCGCGGCCTTTGTGGTTTCACGCTGTCAGTTTTCGCCACCGCTGTCGGTGGCCTGGGCGTCGTCGGTGGCGCTGACCCCACCCTCGCCGTAGCTCGCCGGGGTGTCCCTTTCGTAGACGAACCGGGCGCTGAGCATGGGGTAGCCGTCCTTGCTGCCGATGACGTCGGCGTACATCTTGTAATACTGGTCGACCTTCAGGCCCGCTTCCTTGCCGTATTCCAGCACGATGGTCTTGGGGTCGTCGGTGGTACCCAGGTTGAACTGGTAATAGTCCGACTCGTCGTTGCTGAGTTTTTTGGTCACCATCCCCTCGCACACATACACCTGGCCCAGCAGGGTGTCCGTGGCTGCGGCCAGGTGGGCATAGTCCATGGGCCAGGCCTTTTTGGTGTAGCTTTCCAGCGCCGGCACGTGGTTGACCAGGCATTGCAGGGAGCTCGTCTTGCCGTCCTGGGCGGTGGCGGTCAGTGTGATGGTGTTCCAGCCCCACAGCGTGAGCTTGGCCGTGAAGGAGAACACGCCGGAGGACTTGTCGAGGTTCAGGTCGCCGTTCAGGGTGGCGTCGGTGGTGAGCGTGGCCCCCGGTGCCGTGCTGCCGCTGATGGCGATTGTCGGGTCGGAGGTTTGTGACTCCACGTCGTCGCCCAGCACGATGGGCACGTCCAGCACCGGGTGGTTCACCTGCAGCTCGTAAACATTTCGTCGGTGCTTCTTGGTCTCCACGGTGATCTTAATGGTGTTCATTCCCTTGGCTTCCAGCGCCAGGGTGCTTGACACCAGCCCCTCGGTGTTCACCCGGTCGGTGGCGTTGTCGGAGCCGATGATGACGCGGCTGCCGGGGGTCACCTTCACCTTCACGGTGACACGGTTGCTGGCCGTCTCCATGCCCTGCTCGGCCGGCAGTATGATCTTGAGGGGGGAGAGGGGAATGTCAATGGTGTAGGGCGGCACGGTGACGGTTCTTTCCTGGTTGTTGGGGGAGAAGATCGTCGCCTTGAGCTCGATGGTCTTCTTGGTGTCGCTGCCCGAAAGGTCATCGGGGATGTAGCTGTCGTCGTCCAGCAGCAGCACGGCCTTGCCATCCTGAATGGGGAGGGACCGGCGCGGCTCGTTCACCAGCACCTGCTCTCCGTCCTTGCCGTAGAACGTGATGCGATGCCACGTCTGGCCGTCGATGAGTATCTTTTCCACCAGAGGGGTTTCGGTCTGCTTTTCAGCGCGGTCCTTGGCAAACCACTGGGAGACAACCCGGATGCCGGCCTTGTACCCCATGTAGCCGCCGTAACTGAGGCCCGCCGAGACGACCAGAATGAGCAGCACCGACACCACCAGCCGCCGCCAGTTGACCCGGTAGCGGCGCTGTTTGACCGGCCTGCGGCTGCGCATCGGCTCGGGCGGTACAACGACATTGATTTCCTGCCCGCTTTTCACACGCCGCAGCTTCTGGCGGTTGGTGGGCACGGGCACGCCCTCGTCCACCAGGTCCTGGGCCAGGTGCACGTTTTCTTTCTCGTCGTTGAGAACTACAAAATCAGCCTTGTTTTCATAGGTCGGCGCACCCGCGTTGTCTCCCCAGAAGGGCGGGGGGCTTTGGATGGGCTTTTGGGTGCGGGGGCGGTTCCACAGTGCGTTGGCTGAGCCTGCGGTCGTTGGCGGCGTCTGCCCCAGCGGGGTGCCGCAGCGCAGGCACGCTGTATTGGTAGCTTTATTGTCACTGCCACAAACCGGGCACTTCATCGGCAGACCTCACAAACCTTTGAGTACCGATTATTATACACGAGGACGGCCCGCCATGCAAAAACACCGGGCCGAACGCGGCTTGCATTGGGCGGCAAAGGCAAGTAAAATGAGAGGAAAAGAGGATGCGCGTCGTGGTGCGTCCGGATGGGAGGGTTTGCCTCATGGCGGACCATGTCAAGGAGGAGATCGTCACCCCACGGCAAAAGACCGTGCCGATGATCGGTTATGTGGTGTTTACCATTTTCGCATTTTTGAGCGCCATCGTGGCGGCTACCTACCTCATGATGGTGATGTCCGACTTCAACCTCATCAACGTGCTGATGGTCGTCATCTTCGGCGGCGGCGCGTGGATGCTGTGGTGGGGCAAGGACATGCTGCGGGTGGAGTATGAGTATTCCTTCACCAACGGCGTCGTCGACGTGTCTCAGGTCATCAACAACCGCCGCCGCAAGGACATTGTCTCCTTCCGCACGCGGGAGGTGGACCTGGTGGCCCCCGCCGAGGATCCGCGCCTGGCCGAGCTGCGCAGGCGCAAGGACGTCAAGATCATCCGTGCGTACCTCAACCCCAACGCGCGGCTGTATTTTGCACAGTTCAAGAAGGGCGACGGCACCGTCGTGCTGCTCTTTGAGCCCAGTGAGGAGTTCCTGAGGCTGATGCGCATTTACAACGAACGCAATGTGGTACTGTAAAGGCCTATGAACGGTCTTTGCTACCTCGACAACAGCGCCACCACCCGCCCCTTTGACGAGGTGCGCGCGGCGATGGCGCAGGCCATGGACGAGGACTATTTCAACCCCTCGGCAGCCTACCCCCAGGCCGCGGCGGTGCGCGCCCGTGTGGAAGCCGCCCGCGCGGCGGTGACCGGTGCGCTGGCCGGCGGGCGGGTGGTGTTCACCTCCGGCGGCACCGAGGGCGACCACCTGGCGTTGGCCGGGGCTCTCTCAGGCCGGCGGCGTGGGGTTGTCACCACGGCGGCCGAGCACCCGGCGGTGCTGCGCACGGCGGAAGCGCTGGGTGAGGCCGGAGCGTCTGTCACCGTGCTGCCGGTGGATGATACCGGCGCGGTGCGGCCCGATGCGCTGGCGGACGCTCTGAGCCCAGACACCGCCGTCGTCAGTCTCATGCACGTCAACAACGAGACCGGCGCGGTGCACGACCTGCCTGCGCTGGCGGCTCTCATTCATGCGCACGCCCCCGAGGCCCTTTTTCATGTTGATGGGGTGCAGGCCTTCCTGCGCTTGCCGGCGGAGCCGGCCCGTTGGGGCGTCGATCTCTACACCGTGAGTGCCCACAAGATCCACGGCCCCAAGGGCGTGGGGGCGCTGTGGGTGGGGGGGCGGGCACGCCTGCAAACCCAGCTGCCCGGCGGCGGGCAGGAGGAGGGTCTCCGCTCCGGCACGGAGAATGTGCCGGGCATCGTGGGCTTTGGCCGGGCGGTGGAGGTGTACTCCCAGGATTTACTGGGGAAACGCGACCGCCTGATGGCGTTGAAACTGGCCCTGTGGGCCGGCCTTTCCACGCTGGATGGTGTGCGTGTCAACGGCCCGGCCCCGGCGCAGGGCGCGCCCCACATCCTGAACGTCAGTTTTGACGGCGTGCGGGGGGCGGTGCTGCTGCGGTCACTGGCCGAGCAGGGCGTGCTGGTGGGCACCGGCTCGGCCTGCGGCACCCACAAGAACGCCGTCAGCCCCGTGCTCACGGCCATGGGTCTGCCCAAGGCGCGGGCTGAGGGTGCCATTCGGTTCAGCCTGTCCATCCAGAACACCGAAGAGGACGTCGCACGCGCCTGTGAGGTGGTACGCGAGCAGGTCACGCGTCTGCGGCGGTTCCAAAGGAGATAACCATGGAGACAGCATTGCTCATTCGCTACGGCGAGATCCACCTGAAAGGCCAGAACCGGCCTTTTTTTGAACGTGCGCTGGTGCGCAACATCACCCACGCGGCCCAGGCCGTCTGCCCCTGCCGGCTGCTGCGCGACCAGGGGCGCTACCTGTTGATGGACTACCCCGTGGAGCGCACCGAGGAGCTGGCGCAGGCCGTCAACCGGGTGTTCGGCGTCCATTCGGTCAGCCCCGTCACGGTGTGCGAGCCCACGCTGGAGGCCATCCGCGCCACGTCGCTGACGCTGGTGCGGGAGGAACGCCAGGGGCTGGGCACCTTCAAGGTGGAGGCCCGCCGTTCCGACAAGCACTTCCCGCTGGAGTCCCCAGCCCTGGCGCGGGAGCTGGGCGGCACGGTGCTGGCAGCCTTTCCGGGGCTCAAGGTCGACGTCCACACCCCCCAGTGGCGGCTGTATGTGGAGGTGCGGGAGCGCGCCTACCTCTACACCCGGTTCCTCGATGGCCCCGGCGGCATGCCGGTGGGCACGGGGGGCAAGGTGTTGCTGCTGCTCTCCGGCGGCATTGACAGCCCGGTGGCCGGCTACCGCATGGCCCGCCGCGGCGTGGAGCTGGAGGCCGTCTACTTTGACAGCCCGCCCCATACCTCTGACCGCGCGAGGGAGAAAGTGGTGACGCTGGCGCGGCTGCTCGCCCGCTCCTGCGGGCCGGTGCGGCTACACGTGGTGCGCTTTACCGAGCTGCAGGAGGAACTCTACACCAAGTGCCGGCCCGACTACCTCACGATCCTCATGCGCCGCAGCATGATGCGCATCGCCTGCACCATCGCCCGTGCCAACGGCTGCGAGGCCCTGGTGACCGGCGAGAACCTGGGCCAGGTGGCCAGCCAGACGCTCTCGGCCATGGCCGTCACCAACGCCGTGTGTGACTTGCCTGTGTTCCGGCC
>JAEYRA010000078.1 GCA_023409755.1 Bacillota bacterium | reverse complement strand
CCCGCGCGGCGGCGATGGCCGCGGCGATACCCGACGGGCCTGCGCCTGCCACAATCACGTCATATCGGTTCTTCATCGTTCCTCCAAGGTGGTTACGGTAAACTCAGCTTCAAAAATGCGAGGCCATGGCAGCTGCACCTGGTAAGTGAAGTGCCAGTGACCAAGCGCCGGGTCCTGCGCGACAAAGTCCTCATAGAGCTCGGCCAGCCTGCGCTCCCAGCGACCGGGGTGCCGCAGACTGTAGGGCACATCGCCGCCAGCACGGACTTCGTCGGCCAGTTGGGCACGCACCTTGCCCTGGTAGCCGTAGTCATCCAGCAAGCGCTCCAGCGTGAAGCAGGTGTTGCCCGGTGAGGTTTTGCCGCCGGAGCAAAGCAGCTGGGCCAGGATGGTGCCCAGCGAATTGGACGCCGTGTTCCAGGCCGCGTAGGCACGCAAGGCAGCGAGGTCTGCCTGCTCGCCGGCAAGGGTCAGCACTGCGTCGTCCCCACCGTTGGCGTAGAGCAGATCCAGAAAACCAACCGGCAGACCGGTATTCAAGGCGTCAGCCAGACGCTCCGCAGCAGCCCTGTTGTCCTTCGTAGCCAACGCGGTGCGGTCGTTCAGATCATGCTGTATGCCATCAACCGGCGTGTCGATGCAGAGCAGGCAGTCTGCCGGTTCCTTCTCGCCCACCAGCTCAATGCCGGCGTAGGCGCAGTGGCTCCGCAGGTTCTCAACGAAAGGCCGGTCCTCATAGAGTGCCGTAAAGCCACCGTTGCCTCTCAGCCAGATGGGGCGTAGACGCAGCCCCTCCTGCCTGGTGAGTACCGCGGCACAGGCCAGGCAGCCACCCTCGTCAGCACCGTTGTGCAGGTACACCCGTTCCCCGCAGGCATGGCGGGCAATGTCCTCCTGGAGCACGGCCTGTTCCAGTTTGGGGATGCCCAATGTCTGGGAATCCTCCTGCAGGAGCAGCAGACGGTCCATCACGCCACGGGCGGTGAGCTCCACCGCAGCCCGGTTCACCCGGTGGTTGCGAGCGCGTACGGCGGTGTATTTCGCGAACAGCGGCTCCGGCAACGCACGCCGTGCTTGCTCCAGTGCAGCTGCGGTTTCGGCACTCTGCTCCAGTTGGGCCCGGTGAACGGCCTGGGAATAGGCGGTCATCGCGGCATGGTAGTTCACATCGCTCGCCGAGAAAGTACTGATGGCCGAGCGCATGATGACACTGATGCCATGGATGACCAAACCGGGATTGGCCGCCTTGCAGGCTGCAAGACACTCCAGCCGACGAAGGGCTTCCTCCTCATCCACGTCCTCCTCCCGGGAAGCCAGCAGAGACCCGAAGCAGAGTTGGTCGAGGGAGACGACCAGGGCATCGGCATCCAGCGTCTCCGCCGCCAGCCATACCCTCACCGGCCGATGGAGTGAGGGCTGGCGGAAGTGGTCCAGAAGGGAGGGCGGCGGCATCACTGGCGTGACACCCCGCAAGGCGCAGAGCTCCCGCGGGAACTGCGTGTTGCAGGGGCGGGAATCGAGCGGCAGATATACGAGCTTCATCCGATCCCCCTAGAGCTTCTCAATGGCTTCCCGGAAGGCCGAGACGGTTCGCACGATGGTTTCCTGCTCTTCACCGGTTACCACAGCGCCGACCATGACGGCTTTGACACCGGCGTCTGCCAACGCGGGCAGGTCTTCAGGCCGCACGGCCCGCTGGGTCGGCACCACGACCGGCAGCGTCGTCCCCTCGCAGAGCAGCCGGTAGCGGAGGACGTCCCGCAGGTTCAGGGGCTGACCGTATTCGTCGCCGGGGATGACGGAAGCCTCCAAAACGTCCACCCCGGTTTGGGCGAAGGCGACGACCTCCGCAAGGCCATAGCTTCCATCGCAGGCGGCCATCAGCGCCTGTCCGCGCCGCGGAAGGGCCGCCGGCACATGGTGGGCATACATGGAGAAGAACGAGAAACCCAGCGCACAGGCAGCGTCGGCTTCCTGCAATACCACGCCGGCATCAGCCCCAGGCACCAGGCCCATCGGACCACGTGCTTCCGCCAACATCTGGCGGTAAAGCGGCGCGTTCTCTGCCACGGTGCCGAAGGAGCGGCCGCTGGCGCGGTGCACCAGGTTGGCATGTACCTTCACCGCGTCAGCCCCTGCCTCGAAAGCTGCCCGGCTGAGAGCTGGATCGTTCAAAGACAGGCTCATGATGAGCGACATTCGGTTGGTTCGCAGCATCTGCACAAAGTCATTCATTGCGATTCTCCTTGATCAATTGGTAGAGTTGTTCAAACCATCGCATCTCGGCCATCAGCGCCGCAGCGCCGGCAAAAGGCTCCCCCGCAGGACCAATGAGAACCTGTTCCAGCCCCAGAAGCCGGGCCAAGGTCTGCAGCCCCTCCGGCTCCCAGGGTTCCTCCAGGGTACCGCAGAGGTTCCCCCGGCCCCGGCAGAGGCTGCCATCCAGTACCACGGCGACCTTGTGCCGGTGATGGGGCCAGGCACACAGGAAGCTCTGCAAGCCTTGCGCCGCCCCCAAGACCTCGGCCCGCATGGCACCGCAATGGACGGGGTGATCAATATCGGTGCTAAAACCGTAGCGCCGCTCCAGGTTTTCCTTGATGGGCACATTTCGCCAATGGAACGCAGCGCAGCGCAGCACGATGCCGCGCTCGGTATCCAAGGCACCCGGCAGTGCCAAACCAATGGCACGCAGTGAGAAAGGCGCTTCCGCCATCCCCCTCTCAATGCCCTTGCAGAGGGTATGCAGCGCCAGTTCGTCGGGCGAGAGTTTCTGCTGCCAGGCAGATAGCTGGCAGCCCGTCATGTCGCAGAGTGCAAACGAGAAGATATTCTCTGTCAGCTCCACCCCGAGGAAGGCTCCAAAGGATTGCTCCACCCGGTAACGCGCTGCGCGCCGCCCACCGGAGGATTCCTCCCAGCCCGCTTCCCCAAGGGCCCCCAGCGCCACAAGCTTGCCCACGCAATCCGATACGGTGGAAGCGCTCAACCCCGTGCTCTCCAGCATCTCCTGCTTGGTGAGCTTTCCCTTGGCCAGCACAGCCACCATGATGTTGCGCAAGTTCCACATCTTGAGGTCGTGGACGCTGTCGTTCTTTCCTAGCAGATTCATTCGTCCTCACTTTTTACGAGGTTCGCAGGAAGTAGTTTCATCATACTGTATGCGCATTTGCTTGTCAAGCGGCTGCAGTGTGGCGCACACCCTCCCACTGCACCGGAAACGTACGCTCAGAACATTCCTGCCACAGACATCATAAAATAAATCATATTGCATAGAAGGAGGCCATATCCGTGAAGAACATCAGGCGGGACAGCCCGCAGGCAGTAAAAATCGAGACCGTCATCCGATGGCCAAAATGTGATTTCTGTGGATTCTGCCATGAGGATACCGTATCGAAATGCCCACGGATTCAAAGTTTCGATCGAAATTTCGGTGTTCTAAGGAAGAGTGAAACTCCCCACTGAAAAAGACCATTGGAGATATCATTGATGATCGCAAGTTGCCCCTTCGATTCATATTGTGAACCAAGGACCTTTGAAATAGAAAGGACGGTTACGATGTGGATATCTGATAATGGCATAAATGGGTACTCCTCCAATGGCAACAATATGCCAGCAAACCCTAGCGACATGGGGATGGCTTACCCCGAAATGGTGATGTACCCGGCGGTCTACTACATCCTGCAGCCGCATGTCCTGATCGCCTGCGACCAAATGGATATGTGCGGATGCATGATGCCCCCTCACCATATGATGATGCACATGTGCGACCAGATCTGTGACAGGGTACTAAAGATGCATCCTGAGATGGCTCAATACGATACTCCGTATACAGCTGGATCAATGGCTGATCCGCCTTTTGGCATGGAGCAGTTCGATCGGTTCCGGCGCAGGACCCCGCTCCGGGATTTGGCTTTCTTCCTGTTGCTGGCCGAGCTATTCCGCCGGCGCAGAAGGTTTTAAGGGTTCCGCTGAGAAATGGGTACGCCGGACGGTGTACCCGTTTCCATGCGGTGATTTTCACCGCTGATTGAGTCTTTTGGAGCCGTCCATCTCACACCGGCTCTCAACCAGACTGTGTTAGAAGATTGTCACAAACCTTCCCTTTCGTAGCGCGGCTCGACAAAATTCTTGTTATACTCGTTGCCGCCGGGGAAGTTGGCGCTCTTGAGTACGCCGGGCATTTTGCCGTGTTTGAGCAGCTCCTCGACGACCCCCGCCGTGACACTCCACATGATAAACGCCGCGGAAAGGCCCGATGCTGCACACAGATTGGCCTGCAGCCCCTCCACCTCCATCATTGCCTCGGCGGGCGGCGCACAGTTGTCGATGACGACATCGGCAAACTCATAGAGCCGTCTGCCACTGGAGTGCGGGCTTTCCACCTGGGTGGCGTAGGACATCGAGGTAATCACAATGATCTTCATGCCCATCCTTCGGGCTTCACAAGCCAGGTCCACCACGCCGAAGGTGCGCCCGGACACAGACCCCAGGATGAACACGTCGCCGGGGCGGGCGCCGGAGGCACGCAGTGCATAAGCCGCCAGTCCCTCCATCGAGGTATTCAAGTCCGAGCGGTCACGCTTGCGGACCGGGTTATCCACGGCCAGGTGATACTTGAACGGCTTATAGAGGATGAGCCCCCCGCCACGGTAGATGAGCTCCGAGTCGATGATGTGGCCCGAGTCGTGGATATGGATGCAGGCACCATCCTCCACAGCCTGGGCGATGAGCGCAGCGGCCTTCAGGATGTTCTCCTTCTGGGTGCTGCGTACCTTCGCGTACAGCGCATCAATGGTTTCCCAGTAGCGGTCGATCAACATGACAAGCCCCTCCTTTTGTTCAAATGCTTAGCGACCCATATAGAAGATGTGGTCTTGGTAGATCTGCAGCATCCTTTGGTTGTGCTCGTCGCCGCCGTCCAGGTTGGCCGACACAAACACCGGCGCCACAACGCCTGCTCGGGCTATCAGCGCAACGGCCTGCGCCACCATGGCATTGAGCATGACAGCACCCACGGCGGTGGAGGTCGGGCCGACCCTCTCGGGCACCCCGTCGATGGCAAGAGACGAATCCCCCAGGCAGCCGCAGTTGTCCAGCACAAGGTCGGCCACTTGATAGAGGTTCTTCCCGCTGGGGTGGCGGGAGGCTTGTACGGTCGTCGTTTGCATGTTGGTCAACGCAATGATGTATGCGCCTTTCTCGTGGCTGCGCAGTGCCACATCCACGGTGACGGTGTTGCGACCTGAAACCGAGTGCACAATCACAACGTCTCCCCAGCCGATGGGCTGGTGATCTACAATCACGCCGCCGTAGCCGTCCAAACGCTCCATCTGGCTGGTCATCGTCGCCGGGTCCACATCCAAACATAGACCGGGGGCACGAATGGGGTTGATCGTCGCCATGCCTCCGGTGCGGTAATAGAGCTCCAGCGTGACCAGGCCCGCGTGGCTGCAGCCGAATGCAAAAATGTTGTGGCCATTCAGCGAGGCTTCGCAGAGCTTTTGGGCACCGCGCAGGATCGCGTCATGCTGCGTGGACAAGACACTATCCAGCGTCCTTTGCACATTCTCGATGTATTGCCGGATCACATCCTCCATGGTGACCACCTCCCGCAGCGATGGGCGCTATCCTCATGCCCGGGTATTGCCGGGACAGCAGCGAACACACTTCCTCGGCTGTATTTCCATTCTCCAGCGACACCATGGCTGGGCCCGCCATGATGGGCTCAAAGAGCGGCCAGCGGATGTCCAGATCCGGCTGCTGGTTCAGCACCCGATCCCGGAAGGTGTCAAACATTACCGGATGGGCCTTCCATGTGCCACCGGCGCAGACCAGTCTTTTACACTCGTCCGGGATGTCATACCGTTGCAGAAGACACAGGGTCTGGATCGCCAGCAACTCCCCCGCCTCCTGCAGGATACCCAGGGCCACCGTGTCGCCAAGGCTGGCCGCCTCCCCCACTAGCCGGGTGAGGGAGGCGATCTGGCGGAATGGCGCGCAGGAACGGTGCACGACGTCCACCATCTCAAAATCATGCGCAATCTTCCACTCGCGCCGGATCAGGTCCAGCAGCAGTGTGGGGCGGGTCCAACCCTCCAGGCCGGACACCACGGCGCGGATGGCCTGCTGGCCCACCCACACGCCGCTGCCCTGATCCCCCAGCAGCGGCCCCCAGCCACCCACGGTGGTGCCCCGGGAGTTCTGCTGAAGTGCCCGGGGCTTCTGCTCGCCCGCACACAAGAATACGTCGGAACCCGTTCCAGAAAGCGCCAAAATCCCCTCACGCCATAGGGCGCCGGCCATCAGCCCCGCAATCGGCTCGCTCAGCGGCACATAATGGCGGACCTGCACCACTTGCACCAGCTCATTGTGTAAAAGTTCAACAGGCCCCACGAACACGACATACACCCTGTCGATGACGGCAGGCCGGCATGTCAGAAACACCTGCTCCAGACAGCTCTTCACATTGGAAAGTGAGTTCTCCGGCGTCGTCGAGTTGATGTTGACGCCGCCGGCAAGGCCCATGCCCAAGGGCGTCAGATGCTGGTCGTACAGCAGCATCTGCAGCTTGGATCCACCGCCGTCGACCGAAAGACAGATGCGATTCCCCATCATCCGCTCCTACCCGGTGGCAGCATTCCTGCACCTTCCTGCTCCAAATCAGTACCTGTGACAGTGAGTTCAGTTCATACGGAAATCCAGATGGGCCGGCGGCACGCACTCCCGCTTAACCTCATTGAGAAGCGTGTCAGTCATGGCGGCTGTGCCGGCACGCCGCATTGCCATCATACGGAACCAGAGGTCGGTCAGCTTGACCTCGCCCTCGCGCACATCGGCCAACTCGATGCTGCTGCCCAGCATCTCATCCGCCCGCTCTGTGTCGCCCAGATTGAGCAGCGCCTCAATCAGCAGCACCTTCAGGCGGCCAACGGCCTGCACCTGCGGCGGAAGCGATTCATATACTCGCACGACATCCGCGCTTCGGCCGGTTTGGAGCAGGGCGCCCAAGGCTTCCTTGGCCAGGTTTGGTTCAGGCAGCATCCTCACCGCCTCCACCAGCTGGTCCGCTGCCATTTGCCGGTCGCCAGCCATCTGGCGCAGCACCGCCTGGCAGCGCAATGCCCAGGGGTTGCGCGCCAACACAAGCGAACGTTCGAAGGCGCTCTCGGCTTCCGCCAGCTTGCCCGCATGGGCCAGCGCCACGCCATATTGGTAGTGCCCATACCAATGGTCACTGCCGCCTTCGGCAATGGTATCGGCCAGCAGACGTTCCCACTCGGGGCCTGTTTGGTAGCTGTCCGGCTCCTCAAGCGGCATTGGGCACACCAGCCTCCGGTGGCGAACCAGTTCCAGCCAAGCGCGCTCCGCCTGGCCCAGAGCCGATTGCGGGAAGGAAAGGCCGCCGTCACAGAACCGGTCCCCCAGCAGCTCCCGCTGCACATGGGCCCAGTTGGCGCCAGTCTGTACGATCTCCCCCGGCACGCCATCCAGTTGTTCTTCCACACTCCCAAGCAATTGCTCGAGCTTAAGACGGGGGCAGGTCTCTTCCAGCGAGCGCTCCACCGCGGCGCATGCCGCGACCCAACCTTGACCGTGCACCGCATCCCGGTCCACGCGGACGGGCCCGTAGGCCTCCATCCAGCTGATGGTGTACCCGCCGGCCATCGGCAGGTGTTCCAGCTGCGTGCGGGCCAATCCCGCCTGAATCTCCAGATAGGCACAGCCGGGCCGGGCCAGAAAGCTCTGCCAGTTGCGCCCGCCGGCGCCCATGCCCCATACAAAGAGCTTTCGGCCCCGAAGTGCGTCGGTGGAGGTCTGGATGAAGCCGTAACCATCCCCGCCGATGGCAGAGATCCAGCGTCGCTGTCCCTCGGGCACATCAAAGAAAAAGTCCATCGCCTGGGGGATCCGCGTGGCGTAGCTGATGTCCAGATCCAGCGAACCCTGCCGGTCGCCCTCGGCGTTGAGTTTCTGCCAGTCCAGCGTCATATGCGGAATGGGCTGCTTGGATACCTTGCCGCCATACCCCCAGCGGTAGGCCCGCTGCGCCGGCACGACGACGCGGACATCCTCACGCTCGTCCACGGCAATGTTGCTCCACCAATAGACGGCGGTATCCTCAAGGGAAGCATTGTCTATGCGCACGCGTACGAAGAGATGGTGCGAATCATCGGGAAGCAGCATCTCCACCCGGTAGACCAGGCGGCGCACGCGCTCGTATTGATACATGCGCAGCACCGGCGTGCCGTCGGCCAGCGCCAGCCGTTCGGCGAACATCGCATCCACGGTGAACGGCGTGTGCCCGATGATGCCAATGTTCCACTCAACACCACCGGAGATCCACGCGTTGCGCAGCGCAAGGTTGCAGGGCTGAAACACGGGATTTCGGTGCAGCAGCTCACGGCCGGTGGCTTTGTCCACCAGCGACCAAAGCCGCCCGCCCAGCTCGGGCAACACGACGGCGCGGACGTGGTCGTTCTCAAGGACCGCTGCCCTCCAGGCCCGCACCTGCTTGTTGCGGTCATAGCCGTCCTGCATCAGGTAAGGCAATATGCCATTGACCTGTCCCCAGCCCATATACCGGGACTCCTCGGGTGTGATCGTCTCTTCATCCACCGGGATCGAGGTGTGCAGATCCGCTGACTTGCGGATGTCCGGAAGGGGGTTGAGTCTCCCCAGTGATGCCGACAACATCGAATAGGGTTCCATGGTAAGCTTGGACATTGCGTATGCCTCCGACGGTGCAAATGAGCCCCAACAAAACAACCGTGCCGGTGTGGTTGGCCGCCCCCGCCCGGCGTTAACCGGACGGGCGGGGCGGCATGTGGTTGCCTGGGTGAGACGTCCTTGCTATTTCTTGTTGGCGATGAAGGTATCCGCCTGCTTCTGAACCTCGTCGAGTATCTTCTGCAGGCCGCTGCTGTAAAGCTTGTCATTGAGCTGCTTGATCGTGCTGTCCACCTTGGCCTCGTCGCCCAGCGAGCCTTTTTGCAGCGTGGGGACAAACTCTTCCACCACACTGGTGCATGCAGCAATCTCGTTCTTGATGGGTTCCATGTTGATGAGCATACCCATATGGGTCGGGATGGCCGCTTTTTGGTTGTACTCGCCGATGCGCTTGAGCGTGATGCCGTCCGGGCCGCCATAGGACTCGGGAGCTTCCACGATCAGGAGGTTGCCGATGTCAGCGCCGTACCAGATCAGGTAGCCCATGTTGGCCGGGTCGCTGTTGCGGGGGGAACCCTCCAACACCATCTTGCCGGCACTGTCACGCAGGTAGTGCTGCCCTTCCACGCCGAACCGCAGCATCGTCGCAAGCTTGGAATCGGTGTTGAGCAGATTGACGAACATGAACACGCGCTCGGGGTTTTTGCAGTTGGCAGCGATGGCCGTGCCGCAGGAGGTGTAGTTGTTCGAGTCGGTCCACACGCGCTCCGGCGGGATCATGTCGGTTGTATACTTGGAGCTCAAAAGGTGCTCAGGGACGTAGGAATAGCCCCAGCCCGGCATGCCCAGCGTCCTCGGGTCATCGGTCAGCGTGGAGCCCTTGCCCTCGTAGTCTTCCAGCATGACACCGGCATTTACCATGCGCACATTGAACTTGCACAGGTTGGCAAACTCAGGCGTCTCGTAGAGGTTGAAGATGGTTTTGCTGTCCTTGCCGGCGATGTCGTTGATGCCGTCAATGTTGCTGACCGCGAAGAACGTGTTGTTGATAAAACTCTCCACCGCCAGGTTGTAGGGGAACGCTTCGCCGAGGCTGTTACCCACAAGGGGCACACCGTCGAGCTTCCCGTATTTGGCATCGCGCTTTGCCAGGGCGTCCAGGAAGAACTGCTCCAGGTCGGTGTAATTCTTATAGGTCTTGGGGATGGTCAGGCCCAGTTCTGTGGCGAGATCCTTGTTGTAGACGAAGGACATGATGTAGCAGTTGTCCTTCAAGGTCGGAACGCCGTAGATGTGGCCGTTGACGGTGATGGCATCCCAGACGGACTGGGGGAACATCGCCTTCACATCGGGGCCGTACTTATCCATCAAGCCCTCCAGCGGGTAGAACGAGCCGTTCTGCGACTGAATGGCGTAGTCCAGCTTGGAGAACACGCCAAAGTCGATGAGGCCGAAGTCCTCACCGGAGTTCACCATGACGGAAGCCTTGGAGGCCGCCTCCGTGCCGCCCATGAAGTGCAGGTTCACCTTGGCGTTGATCAGCGGTTTGATGTACTCGTTGATCTTGTCAATAACCATCTGCGCGTCCGTCGGCTGGGTCAAGAAGAGGTTCCAATCAAACTCCACATAGGGCAGCTCATCACTTGGGGGCTCACTGCTGGAGCCGGCACTGTCTGCCGGCGAGGAGTTTTTGACGTTCCCAGCGGGGGTGGCACACGCTGTGAGCATCATCAACAGCGCCACACACAGTGAAAGGGCTTTCCAGAACGTGCAATGCTTCTTCATTACCGAGTACGCTCCTTCCGTTCCTTTTGGCTTGTCCTGCCTTATTTCACCCCGCACCATTACGGGGAGAAAGCCGTGGCTGCGCTGCCGCACCCAGCAGCGCTTATTCCTTGATGCTGCCGATCGTCAGACCGTTGATGAAGTAGCGCTGGAAATACGGATAGGCGAACAGAATTGGCAGGATGACAACCAATGTACAGGCCATGCGTAGGTTCTGGTCGGGCATGGATTGCAACAGCTTAATTCCATCCGGTGTGCCAGCGATCTGTGCGTTCTGTTTAAGAAAGTCCATCTGCGCTTGAAGCTTGATGAGCATCGTTTGCAGTGGAACCAGCTTGGCCGTGTTGATGTAGAGCAGGCCCGTGAACCAATCATTCCAACGGCTAACGACATTGAAGAGCATGACGGTGGCCAGCCCTGCCTTAAACAGTGGCAGCACGATGCGTAAAAAGATTGTGAAATGCCCCGCACCATCGATGCGTGCCGATTCCATCAAGGCATCTGGAATCGACGTCTTGATGAATGTGCGCAGGATGATGACGTAGTAGGCATTGACCAGGCCACCCAGCAGAAAAACCCAAACAGTGTCACCGATATTGAGATAGCGCACGTTGAGGATGTAGCTGGGTACAAGACCGCCGGAGAACAGCATCGTAAAGAACAAGAACCATGTCAAAGGCCGCCGCATGACAAAGGTGCGCTGGGAGATGACATAGGCAAACGTGGACATCAGCATCAACGACAGAACCGTGCCGACAACCGTGTAGAAGATTGTGATGAGATAGGATTGCAGCAGTTGGTCGCCGGTCTTAAAGAGATACTCGTAGGCTTGCAGCGTCCACCCAGTTGGTATCAGCGAAAACCCCCTGTAGGCGATGGAATCGGTGGTGGAAAAGGAGACGATGACGACCAACGCCATCGGAATGATGATCAGCAACGCACCAAAGAACAGGAGAACCAGGAAAACCGCGTTCCACCGAAGTGACAACTGGCTCAGATTGTTTATGTTCCGTTTGGGTGTGTGCGCCCTGGCTAGTTGCAGCAAAGCCTTATCCTCCCTTACAAAACTAGAACATTGCGCTTTCCGCGTCGATCTTTGTCACAATCCAGTTAACAGCCAGCACCAGTACCAGACCAACCACCGACTGGAACAAGCCCGCCGCTGTGGCCATGCCGATGTTGTTGAGTTTCGTCAGGCCGCGGAACACATAGGTATCGATGACGTCTGTCACAGGATAGAGCAGGCCGGTGTTGCGCGTGACCGTATAGAACAAGCCAAAGTCACCACGAAAGATGCTGGCCATCGCCATGATGATGGAGATGCCGACGATGAGACGCAGATGCGGTAGTGTGATGTAGCGTGCCTGCTGAAATTTCGTTGCGCCATCGAGCATGGCCGCCTCATAATAATCGTTGGAGATGCCGGAAATCACGGCCAGGAACAGTACCGTCTGATACCCAACGCCACGCCAGGCATTGACGAAAACCAGCAACGGCGGCCATAACTCAAGTTTGTGGTACCAATTGGTGTCGCTCGGCAGGCCAAGCGTGCCCATAAGAGAGTTGACCATGCCACTCTGCTTATCCAAAAAACCGTAGACGATGATGTTGATGACGGCGTATGACAAGAAGAACGGGAGCATGTAGATCGTCTGGATGACTTTTGCGATACGCTGGGTGCGCAGCAAGCTCAAGATCATCGCCAGCACCAGGGCAAGGCCCATGTTGAAGAGGATGAAGACCAGGTTGTACAGCACCGTGTTTCGGGTGATCAAAAAGGCGTCCGTCGTGGCAAAGAGGAACTTGAAGTTTGCTAAACCAACAAAAGGACTGTTCCACACACCAGCGGAGTTGTTATAGTTCTGAAAGGCAATCAGCAGCCCAAGCATCGGTACATAGCAGAAGACTGCCAGCCAGATCACTGATGGTGCGGCCATGATGTAGAGAGCGGTGTCCTCTTTGCGGAAAAACTTTCGCCGTCTCCTGATTCGAGTCTTGTCCATCGTTACCTCCGGAGCACTGCTGTGATAACGGACAGATGTAGAACCTCTTGTATGGTTATTGGTATTCGTTTAATTTTGTGTATATGTCCATGAGATGTGCCGGCATTATCATATGACCCACTCTGTACTCCATCTGGCAGCACAATTCGCTCACCCTCAGTCATCCGAGGGTGAGCGTGTGTACACCCAATATGCACGCAGCAGATGGCTCTTTGAAGAAGCAGCGTAGCCCATTGGCACAACTACGTCAATTCTCCGCCTGCCTCGCGGCTTCCAGGCTCTCCCCAAGCAGCTCCGAAACCGTCACCGGCTTGTAGCCGTCGGCAATGAGCTTCTCCAGGATTACGGGCATGACCTCAGGTGTGTGTGCCCCGTCGTTGTGGAAGAGAGTGATGGAGCCGGAGACCACACGAGGGAGCACGCGAGCCTGCATCTGCTCGCTGGAGAGACCTTTCCAGTCAAGGCTGTCAACATCCCACTGAATGAAATCAAACTGCTCTTTCCCCACGATGTCAACGAGTTTTGCGTTCCAGGCCCCATACGGCGCACGGAAGATCGTCGGCCGCTTGCCCGTCACCTTCTCAATGACATCGGCAGTCTTTGTCAGTTCATCAATGACCTCTGCCTCCGGCAGGGTTGTCAGGTCCTTGTGGGTGTATCCATGGCTGCCAATCTCATGCCCGCGCCGTGAGATTTCCGCCAGTACGTCGGCGTTCTTCTTGGCCCACATGCCTGTGACAAAGAACGTCGCCTTGACGTTGTACTTGTCAAGAATGTCCAGCAGGGCAGCGGTCTTGTCCGTCCCCCATGCCGCGTCAAACGTAATGGCAATCTGCTTGCCATCCGTCTTGACGCTGTACACGGGGATGTTGTCTTTAGGCGCAAAGACCGATAACGTCCCCGATTGAAACAAGCCTGCCAGCACAACCCCCACCACGAGGACTACCGCAAGGCCTGCCAATGCCAAATGCCGCCGGGTAATCACAAAAATACGCATATGACTCCCTCCCGGGGTATCTTATGCGTACCGGCGAGAGGGCAGAAGTAAAACAGGAAACCAATGGGAATGTTGCAGCAGGAACCTCAAGGACGCTGTTGTGAGGTGCGGACAACACGAACGCCTCGAACGATACCCTGAGTAAATAGTTGCTTCCCTTGAGCCATCATTTGATATAATGCCATGAGGAAGCCACTGAAACCCACCACACTGGAAGGATGAACCCATTGAACCACTTGGAACAAATGAACCTGGAACTGCATTCGTTGGTGCTGTTCCACGCATTGGGGCGGGATGAACTCGTAAGCAAGCTCTCCGTCTTACTCTCCGCCCCTGGGAAACCACCGCTGGCGCAAGTGTCAGCCTATTCGGACTTTGCCGCCACCCTGCTGGGCCAGGGCGGCAACCTCACCGACTACCTGCTGGAGCGCGCGCTGGACGAGGAAACCGTCTATGTACGCCAACGGTCGACGGGTGGTACGGTGGACGCCATGCTGGAGGAAACGCTGCAGCATGAACTGCGGGTGCTGGAAGGCCTGTCTCGCCTGACCGGAGAAGAGATTGCGGCCGGGCTGGATTACGACGGCCCTCTGCCGGGTTGGCAAACCCGCGATGTGGATTTCATTGCCGCCTACCAGAAGAGGATGGAGAACCTTGCCAACGTGGGATACGGCCCCTTTGCCCGGCACCACATGTTCCTGCTGAAGGCAGGACAACTACAGCCAGTGCTGTGGCCTGACCCCGTGACGCTGGCGGATCTCACGGGCTACGAAGCAGAGCGGCAGGCCGTGGTGGAGAACACCGTTGCCCTGCTGCAGGGCAAGCCCGCCGCCAATGCCCTGCTGTATGGCGACGCCGGTACGGGCAAGTCCACAACGGTCAAGGCCATCGCCAACACACACCGCCAGCAGGGCCTGCGGCTCATCGAGGTTGCCAAACACCAACTTGGTGCCCTTCCGGAAGTCATTGCGTCGCTGCGTGACAACCCACTGAAATTCCTTCTGTTCATTGACGACCTGTCCTTTGACCGGGACAGTGACGAGTTCACCGCCCTCAAGGCAACGCTGGAGGGCTCCGCGCTGGCGCGGACGCCCAACGTAGCCATCTACGCCACCAGCAACCGCCGCCACCTTGTGCGGGAGACCTTTACGGACCGCACCGGTGATGACGTGCACGTGAGCGAGACCCTGCAGGAACTCGGTTCGCTGGCCGATCGGTTCGGCCTGTCGGTGGGGTTCTTCCGGCCGGACCGGGCGCTGTACCTGGACATCGTCCACAACCTGGCCGAACGCCACGGCATCGCAATGGAGGCCCCGCGTCTGGAAGCCGAGGCCGAGCGCTTTGCCCTGGTACGTGCGGGACGCTCCCCCCGGGTGGCACGCCAGTTTGTGGAATCGCTGCTGCGCGGGCAGGGCAGCGACCGGAACGCCTAGCCATCGACTGGCATGCGCTTGGCCAACGGCATTGCCAACGCCAACGCACCGCCGCTACAATGGCATCCCTCCCCCGCCGAAACCGCGGGGCACGAAAGGAGACCGCACATGAAGCCGCAATGGATTTGGTACTACGGGGATTTTGAAATCTACCACAGCCAACTGCTGCATGCACGCAGGCAGGAGTTCGGCGCAGACTACCCCACCATGTGGAAGGTAGACTCCCCGTGGAACACGGTGGAGTTCCGCCGCACATACGACAGTGACCGGGATGGGTTCATTCACGTGCAGACCACCGGGATCGGGTACGTCAAAATCGACGATGGGCGGGTGCTGCCAACCAATACCACCCATACGCTGCCCAAGGGCAGCCATCGGGTTGTGATTCGTGTGAGCCGAACCGGCGGGCTCCCCGCGGCCTATGCCCAGAGCGACATCATTGCGACCGACGGCACCTGGCTGTGCGGGCATTACGGGCGGGAATCCATTGCCGTGGGTGCGGAGCCTGTGATGACCGACCCGGCCCACACGCCCGAGGAGTTCCCCTTCAGCTATGAACACAAGCTGCCGGTGCGGGCACAGGCGCAAGGGGATGGAATCCTCTATGACTTCGGAGTGGAAACTTTCGGGGTCCTGAACATCGACAACGCCAACCAAGAGCAAACCTACGGCGTGTACTACGGCGAGTCCAAAGAGGAAGCGCTGGACACGGATAACACCCTGGTGTGGGAGCGGGTGTCCGGCCACACCACCTATCGGCTGCGGCAACGCGCTTTCCGCTTCCTCTTCGTGCGCGGCGGCACGCCGGAGTTGCGGGTGTCCATGGATTATGAATACCTGCCGCTGCCCCGGCGCGGCGCGTTCCGCTGCGACCGGGAACTCCTCAACCAGGTTTGGGAGACATCGGCTTACACCTTCCACCTCAATACCCGTGAGTTTTTCCTCGATGGCATCAAGCGCGACCGTTGGGTGTGGTCGGGCGACGCATACCAAAGCTACATGGTCAACAACTACCTGTTCTTCGACCAGGCGGTGACGCGCCGCACCATGCTGGCGCTGCGCGGCAAGGATCCGGTTGAGGAGCACATCAACACCATCCTGGATTACAGCTTCTATTGGGTCATCGGCCTGTGGAACTACTACATGGCTTGCCACGATACCGAGTTTTTGTCGCGCGTGTATGACAAGGCCGTGTCGCTGATGCGCTTCTGCATGGACCGTACCGACGAGAATGGCTTTGTCATCGGGCTGCCGGGGGAATGGGTCTTTGTGGACTGGGCGGACATGGACAAGACCGGAGCCGTGGCGGCCGAGCAAATGCTGTACCTCAAGTCCCTGCAGGTGATGGCCGACATGGCCCGGCTGCTGGGCAAGGACGCTTCCCCCTATGCCGAGGAGGCGGAAAAGCTGGCGTCGCGCATCGATGTGTTCTTCTGGGATGAGGAGCGGGGCGCCTACATCGACTCCTACGCCTCTGGCCGGCGGAATGTGACGCGACATGCCAACGTGTTTGCCATCCTGCTGGACATTGCCGACGAGGAGCGCTGCCAGGAAATCTACCGCAACGTGCTCTGCAATGACGCGGTGCCGGCCATCACGACGCCCTACTTCAAGTTCTTTGAACTCGACGCGCTGTGCCGCATGGGCGACGTCTCCGGGGCAGTGGCCAGCATCGAGTCCTACTGGGGCGGAATGATTCGCCTGGGCGCCACCACCATCTGGGAGCAGTACGACCCCACCGAGCAGGGCGTTGCCCACTACGCCATGTACGGCAGCGCCTACGGCCGTTCGCTGTGCCACGCCTGGGGCGGCGGCCCCATCTACCTGCTGGGGCGGTATGTCCTCGGCGTCTCCCCCACTTCGCCCGGGTATGACACCTTCGCAGTAGAGCCCCACGACGGCGGCATCGCTTCCTTCCACGGGGTGGTACCGCTGCCCGACGGAGAAGTACATGTATGGCTCGACGAAACCGCCGTACGTGCAAAAGCCTCCCGCGGGGGCGGCGATTTGCATTGGCGGGGCCAAACGGTGCCCCTGCCGGCCAACGAAGAGGTGACTCTGCCCCGGTAGCGGTTCTGACGAAGCTGCCAACCTGCGGCAAGCCTGTCTTGTTTTACAGGCAGAAAATGGTGCAGTTTTCTTCTCCTGCGGCATTGACGGCGGCCCCCGAGAGTTGTAAAGTGGTAAAGAGGTCTATACCAATTTCGGCGGCGAGGCACAAGCCTTCGGCGCAACCTAAAGACGAAAGGAAGACAGCCATGAACTCTCAGTACGATCTGTTGTTACAGGGCGGGCATGTCATCGACCCGGCGAACAATGTGGACTCGATCATGGACGTCGCCATTGTGGATGGGCACATTGCCGCGGTGGGGCAGAACCTCCCGGCAGAGAATGCCAAGACGGTGATGGACGCCAAGGGCTGCGTGGTCACCCCGGGCATCATCGACATGCACACCCACCTGTACCCCATGCTGCCCAAGGGACCTCACTCCCTGTCGGCCATCGACTGCGACGTTCACCTGCTGCGCTCCGGCGTTACCACAACCGTGGATGCCGGCACCACCGGCTGGCGTGACTTTCTGTTCTTCAAGGAGCACATCATCGACACCTCCACCGTGCGTGTACTTGCGTTCCTGAACATTGCTTCCGGCGGCATGATTGACATGCGCACCGAGCAGAACCCCAAGGAAATGCAGCCCCAGGTGGTGGCGGCGGTAGCCAAGGCCTACCCCGACGTCATCGTGGGCATCAAGTGCGCCCATTACTGGGGCGGCGGCAAGCCCTTTGACGAAGTGCACTACCCCTGGGCCTCGGTGGACCGCGCGGTGGAAGCTGGCGTGTTGGCGGGGCTTCCGGCGATGATTGACTTCCAGCCCAATCGGCCCCAAAGCCCCTATGCCGAAATGATTCTGGAGCACCTGCGCCCGGGCGACATCCACACCCATGTGTTCGCCCAGCAGTTCCCCACGGTGGATGAAAACGGCAAGGTGTATGACCACATGTGGAAGGCGCGGGAGAATGGTGTGCTCTTCGACGTGGGGCACGGCGGTGCCAGCTTCTGGTTCCGCAATGCCAAGCGCGCGCTGGACGATGGCTTTGCGCCCGACACCATTTCCACCGACATCCACTTCAGCAGCCTGCTGTACGCGGGGCTTGACAACCTGCAGATGATGTCCAAGTACCTCAACATGGGCATGAGCCTGCAGGACGTGGTGGCCCGCGTGACCTCCGCACCGGCGAAGGCCATCAACCGCAGTGACCTTGGTACCCTCTCGGTGGGTGCAACCGCCGACGTGGCGGTGCTGCGCGTGCTGCACGGCGAGTTCAACTACGTGGACTGCGGCAAGGCGATCATCCGTGGCGACCGGAAGCTGGAGTGCCAGACGACCATCTGCGGCGGCAAAGTAGCCTACAACGCCGGCGGCCTGGGCCTGCCGGAGTGGCAGAACGCCCCCGAAGCCTACTGGACCTGCCCCTACATGGGCTAGTGCCCCGAACACAACCCCTCGCGAACGCAAAAAACCGGCAGCCACACGACTGCCGGTTTTTGTTTCCTTGCCGGAAGCGGCATCCCCCATCAGCTGCCCGTTGGGTCGGCAGGCGGCGGTACCTTGTCCGGCTCCAACGTGTGGGCCAGCCGCAGATACTTCTCCGCGTCCTCACGGTTGCCAGACCGTGCGCTGGCCACGGCCAGCAGACGGTAAACGCCCGCATCCAACGGCGACTCCCCCAGCGCCTTGCGCAGTTCCGGCAGTGCCTCCTGGGGTTTGCCCTCCCGCAGCAGCCGGCGGGCGGCCTGGGCATGGTCCGCCGGCAGCGCTTCGGCCAGCACGGCCCGCAGCTTGTCGGCGGTGAAGGGCTTATGCAGATAGGCCACGGCCCCCAACTGGGTGCACTCCACCGCATTCTTCACAGTGGCGTAGGCGGTGATGATGATGACCGGCGTGCGTACCCCCTGGGCGCGGATGGTGCGCAGCACCTCGGTGCCGCTGAGTACAGGCATCTTGATATCCAGAAAAGCAAGGTGATACCCGCCGGAACGCAGCATCTCCAGCGCCTGGGGGCCGTCAGCGGCCTCGTCCACGGCGTAGCCCTCCATCTCCAGGCACTTGCGCACCAGCAGGCGAATGTTCTTCGTGTCGTCAGCCACCAACACACGCTTCATGGCCGTCCTCCCTCCTCCACTGGCAAGGTGAAGGTGAACGTGCTTCCCACGCCCTCCTGCGAGGTGACGGTGATGTCCCCGCCATGGTCGCGCACAATCTGGCGTGCCACCGAAAGCCCCAGCCCGGTGCCACGCACCTCAATGTCCTCCGCCCCGCCATGGACAAAGCGGTCAAAGATGCGTTCCAGGTGCTGCGGCGCGATGCCAATGCCCGTATCGCGCACGCTGACGCTCACAAACAGCCCTTCCGGCCGGGCCGTCACGGCGATGGCACCACCCTCACTGGAGTAGGTCAGTGCGTTGCTGATGAGATTGTTGAGCACCCAGGTGATCTTCTCGCAATCCGCATGCACGGGCGGCAGAGTCTCCGGCACCGAGCAGTCCAGCCCGATGGCACGGCGACGCGCGGTCTCCCGGAAGGAATCGACGGCGGCGCGCACAATTTGCACAAGCGAACAGCGCTCCATGCGGTAGACCTCCCGGCCCGATTCCATCCGCATGAGCTCCAACAGGTCGTTGACCAGATTGAGGAGCCGTTCGCCATCCTCGCCCACCGTTTCAATGGCCTGGGCCTGGTCGGCACTGAGTGCACCCAGCCCACCTTCCTTCAGCAGGCTGGACGCCATGAGAATGGACGTCAGCGGCGTCTTGAACTCGTGGGAGATGGAAGCCAGAAAATCGGTGCGTACCCGCTCCAGTTCTTTGAGCTCCGTAATGTCATGGAGTACGGCGATGGTGCCGGTGTTGCCGTCGCCGTTGTGCAGGCGCGTCACCGAGAGGTTGTAGTACCGCTCGCCTACGCGGTGAATCGCCGTCTCCCGCTCACCAACGTCGGCACGGGCGGCCTGCTCCTCCAACTGGGCAAAAAGCGCACCGTCGTGGATGACCTCCAGAAAGTGGCGGCCCGTCACCCCATCCCCCCGGGGCAACGAGAAAGCCTGCAGGAAGGCCTCGTTGGCAAGCTGGATGCGCCAGCTGGCATCCAGCACCAGCAAGGGATCGTGGATGCTCTGCACGATGGCCAAGGACCGATTGCGCTCGCCAAGCAGCGTGCCCATGCTGCTGCGCTCATAATCCTGCAGGCGGCGCGTCATGTCGTTGAACTCCAGAATGAGCCGCCCCGTTTCGTCGTTAGGCCCCGCTTCCATCCGCAGGTCCCAGCTGCCCTCTCGCACCTGGGCCATGCGCTGGGCCAGCAGCCCGATGGGCCTGAGGAACCGCTGGATAAAGAAATGCGACATGGCAAAGCCCCCGACCAACGCCAACAGAGCAGCACCCAGCAGCGCCAGCATGGAGCGCCCCACCTCGTCGGTGGTGCGCTGCTTGGCCGCGAACATCGCCGTTTCGTTGATCTGCACGAGCTGCCGGCACTGATCCTTAATGCGCTCAAAGAGGGGCCGGGTGGTGTTCAGGTAATAGGCGTTGCGGGCCGCCCCGTCACTCAACTGCTGCAGGTGGTAAAGGGTGCCGCCGTACTCCTCATACTCCTTGCTGAGACCATCGAGCACCGCGCGCTCCCCGTCTTCGGTCACATTGCCGCTCTCCACATCCAGCCACTGCAGAAACTCGGTCTGGTTCTGGGAGAACAAGTCGATGCCCTGCTCCTCCTCCACCCCAATGTAGAGGAGAACGGCGCTGTCCTGCCGCTCGATGGCCTCCATCATGTGGTACACGACGTCGATGCTCCTGTAGTTGGCCGTCATCAGGTTGTTGACCGACCGCTCCAAGCGCAGCAGATTCCACACACCGGCCAACCCAACCAGGGCCGCCAGCAGCGCCAGAGCCAGGTAAACCAGTGTAAACTTACCCCGCAGCGTACGAAACATGGCGCCCCCGATTGAAAAGATGCTCCTTAGTATACGACGACTGGGCACAAAGTCAATCGACTGACATGCGTTAGTCACCCAGAGCGATGCCTGCGTCGTCGTCCTTGAGTTGGAAGGGCATGACGGCGACGACGATGTGCTTGTGGTGCAGCAGATGGCGCTCCACCGTGGTGCGGGTGTGGTTGTGCAAGAGCCGGTGCCACCAGCGGTGCACCATGAACTGGGGCAGCACGACGGTGATGACGTCGCCGGGCCGGCGCTCGTACTCGGCGGACTCAATGTACTCGAGCAGGGTACGGGTCACACGCCGCGTGGGTGACACCCGCACGACATAGGGGATGTCGGTGTGCACCAGGTTCCAACGTTCCTGCAGGTGTTCGGCCTCGGCTTCGTCCAGCGCCACGCTGAATGCGGTGACATTCGCACTGATGGTGCAGGCATACCGCAGCGCTCGGACGCTGGCGCGGTTGACGCTGGCCATCGGCACGATGATACGGGTGCGGTAGGGATTCTTCAGAAGCGTCTTGCCCGCAGCGGGGATGTCATTGAGGCGCAGTTGGTTGGCCACCGCCAGGTAGTGACGTTTGGTGCGCAGCATCAGCCACACCAACAGCGGAATGAGCACGACCACAATCCAAGCGCCATCGGTAAACTTGAACACCGCAATGATGAGAACAACGACCGCCGTCAGCAGCGCGCCAAACCCGTTGACGGCCGCCTTCCAGTGCCAATGGGGCCCGCGCAGCCGGAACCAGTGCCGCAGCATGCCAAACTGCGACAGTGTGAACGAGATGAACACGCCAATGGCGTAAAGGCCGATGAGCGATTCCACCTGGGCATTGAACACGATGACCAGCAGAATTGCCGCCGCCGTCAGCAGCATGATGCCGTTGGAGTAGCTCAGCCGGTCACCTCGCCGGCTCAACTGCCGCGGCGCATACCCATTGGCAGAGATCAGGCTCAGCAGCAGGGGCAGGCCCGAGTACGCGGTGTTGGCCGCCAGCACCAGTATGGTGAACGTCATGGCAACCACATAATAGTACGCAATGGTGCCGCCGCCAAAGGTGATGCGCGCCAGCTGCACGATGACCGCCTGGGGGTTCTCCCCACCCACCACGACGTGATAATTGGCCGCAAGCACCGTAGTGCCCGCCAGTGTGCCAACCACACAGAACGCCAACAGAAGCAGGACTCGTTTGGCGTTGCGCTGGCTGGGGTCGCGAAAGACCGGAACCGCGTTGCTGACGGCCTCTACGCCCGTCAATGCCGTACAGCCATTGGAGAATGCCTTGAGCAGCATCACCAGCATCATGGGGCCGGTCATAGCGCCCATGGCCGACAGCGCAGCCCCATCGGGCTGGGGCATGGGGTTGACCGATGCGGTGCCATGGGCCAGCTTCCACCCGCCAACGGCAAACATCGCCAACATCCCCGCGAGGAAAAGATAGGTCGGCAGGCCAAAGATACGCGACGACTCCCGAATGCCGCGAAGGTTCCCCAGCATCAGCAGCAGCATGATGGCCACACAAACCGGCGTCACATAGTGTTCCAGGGCCGGGAATGCCGTGGCGATCTGCTCCACGCCGGACGACACACTGACTGCCACGGTCAATATATAGTCCACCGCCAGGGCGGCCCCGGCAACCACGCCCGGCACCGTCCCCAGGTTGTCTTTGGCCACGATGTACGCACCACCCCCATTGGGGTAGGCGTCGATGGTTTGCCGGTAACTCAAAACAATGATCGCCAGAAGGCCAACGATGGCCCCGATGACCCAAATCATCTGATGGTACGCCAGAGCATAAAACACCGGCAACAGCACCAGCAGTATCTGTTCGCCCGCGTAAGCCACCGATGAAATGGCGTCGCTGGACAAGATAGGCAGCCCCCAGAGTACACCGAACTTCTCCTCGGCCAACGCTTCGTTGCGCAGAGGGCGTCCAATCAGCAGTTGTTTGATCTTCTCTCCCATGTCCCTTTCCTTTTGCCCGCGTTGCAGGCATGCAACCGAAATAGCAAGGTTTCATTATATCTGGAACCCATGAATCGGCAACGGACGGTACCAACGTCAAACGGCGTCCCTGCGGGTTAAGGCTTCGGATATCGGAGATCGTGCAGGAAAACAACGCCGGAACCACCGATTAAGGCCAAAAACGGTGATTACAAACACTGAATTTGGTACAGCTCGGGGCAATGGGATATGCGCACAGGCATGTTGCTGGCTCAAACAGTTGCTTGGCAACAGGGCAAACAAACGGCGCACATCCTCCATGGGATGTGCGCCGTTTCACATCGCGGGATACGCTTGGCTTGTCAGCCGCCCGTCTCCTCCTCTGCCCCTAAAGCCTGCACCTGGATGGCCCGGAAGGACACATGGGCTCCGTGGGCAAAGAGGCAGACGGTCGGGGTGTCCTTCTGGGGGTCCTGCACGATGAGGGTGCGCTGTCCACCGATGCAAACGTCGATCCATTCGTCGTCCACCACAACGTCGATGGACACTTCGCCGTTCAGGTCCTCAACCGCTTCCAGCAGCCGGTGATGGTCACTCGCCAGGGAGTGGCCGTTCCAGGGGCGGAAGCCCACCCGCCGCAGCGCAGGCTCCAGCCGCAGCTCGGTGCCGCAGCCATATCGTTCATCGCTCTTCAGACAGAGGCCAAAGGCGCCGGTTCCTTCCTCACACTGGGCCAGCAGAGTGATACGCTTACGCCGGGGCAAGGCCGTCAGCGCCGCCGCCGCGAAGCCCTGTGTGCCATCGAGCACAATCAGGTCACCGTTCAGGGCCACGCCGTCAGTCAGCGTCTTTGCTGCCACGGGAACCAGCCGGCCTGCAGGGGTCATCTCCGGCACAAAGGCTGTGCCAAGCGTGCCATCAGGGCGTTGGATGAGCTCCCGAAACACAGCGATGCCGCCATAGCCGCCACCCTCGCGCAGGAATCCGACGCTCAGTCGCCGGTCACCGGCAAAGGCCGCCGTCTTGGGCACGCCGATGCTGGGGCAGTTGAGCAGATCGTCGGCCGGCTGCCGCCAAGGCCCAAAGGGTTGACGGGAGAACCGGTACCGGGCGATACCATTGTTGCTGAACACCAAATAGTACCAGCCACGCCAATGGAAGTAATCGGCGCACTCGGGCTGGTCGGTGTAGCCGGGCACGAGGAATGGTTCATGCTGCTCCCACTGCCGCAGATCTGACGACGTCAGGTGGGCCAGGCAGCCGCCCCGCCCAGATAGCGGAACATCGACCAGGGAGGTCGTCACCAGCATGTGGAAGAGCCCTTTGTCGTCCTGAAACACCACCGGGTCGCGGGCAGAGGGGCCGTCGTATGGCGCGGTCAAGCGGCACAGCGGCGGTTGCTTTTCAAAGTGTATGCCGTCGGTGCTGGTCACTGCCGTCAGTGGGGCGGGGCTCCGATCGGTCATACGGGCGGAATAGAAGCCATAGTACACCCCGTCGTGGAAGAACACCGACCCGGTACAGATCGATCCCTCCCACTGGGCGGTGATGGGAATGGCCCGCTCGTGATGCTGCCAGTGCACAAGATCCCTCGTGGAGGTATGAGCCCACTGGTGCGCGCCGAAGCCATGCTTACTGCGGTGCTGGCGGCGGTCGAAGAGGTAGAAGAGATGGAACGCCCCATTGTGCCAAAAGGGCATACAGTCACCCACGCCGGTGTTGTAGCCGGCGGGCCGCCAGTACTGCAGCGCACCGCCTGGCTCGGGCAGGCTATCGGGCACTGGCAGCGCGGCGCATTCCGCCGCCGTGAGCGTTGTGACCTCTACGCCGATACCCGACAGGCTCTCCAGCTCAGCGTCCGTCGCCCACGCCACGGAGCCCAGCGGCCATTCCTCGTCGGTCAGCACGCCATCCACCAGCAGGCAGGCGCGCACGTCGGTGAGCCAAATGGCCACGTCAGCGGTGTGCTGCCCCATCGGCCACGGCGCGGTCAATACAAAAGGCTCCAGCTGTCCATCGGTCCAGAAGGTGAACGCCAGCCGCGAAATACCTTCTTCCACCCGTCGCTGAAGGGTGAACACCGGGCGCTCGGGCTGCCCACAGCGCAGCAGCTCCTCGCTGCCTGCATCCGCAGGAATCCGCAAACGCAAGCAGCACCCCTCGCCCGGCTGCAAGGCCGCCAGCAGGGTATGGCGCGGCTGATCGATCCTGTCCGTCGTCCATGGTTCCATCACTGCACCTCTCGCGGCACGTCCACCGCCCTGCCATCGTCACCGATGGCGCTGCGGCGCACCGCCTCTTGAAAGCGTATAAACAGCTCCTGATACCGCGCTGCCATCGTCGGATTGGGCTCCACTGGCCGGTCATCCAGCCGCACCACGGTGTCACAAGCCTGCTGGTAGGAGCCATAGACCCCAACGCCCACGCCGGCGGTCATTGCAGCGCCTACGCCGGCCTGTTCGCTCATGGCCGTGCGGTAAAGCTCCCGCCCATAGACATCGGCCTGAATCTGCCGCCACAGGGCGCTACCCGCCCCGCCGCCGGAGGCGATGACCCTCCCCACCGGCTCCACGGTCAGCAGGGTGTCAAGCTTGGCACGCATGGCAAGGACGACGCCCTCCAGCACGGTGCGGGCCATGGCCGCCCGGTCGTGCTGCAGCGTCAGCCCCACGAACGACGCCTTCAGCCGGTAGGCGCCAAAGGGCACTCGGTCACCGCTTAAATAGGGCAGGAAGAGCAAGTCATGGCAGCCAACGGGCACCGCAGCAGCCTCCCTGTCCAACTCCTCAAAGCTGCCGTACCCCAGCACGCGGCCATTGAGCCACTTCAGGCACACCCCGGCACTGAGGATGGCCCCCATGGCATAGGTCATGCCCCGCTCCAGCCCGCAGAAGGTGTGGGTGCGCAGGTCGCCTGCGGGGCGGCTCCGCTCCAGGGGCAGGAACACCTGCCCGGCCGTACCAATGGTGGACGTCAGCGTTCCCGGGCCAATGACGCCGTTTCCCAACGCCTGCATAGGTTGGTCGCCACCGCCCAGCACCACTGGTGTGCCGGGGCGCAACCCCGTCCGCCGTGCCGCTGCCGCGCTCACCCCTCCGCCCACATCGG